>CAKZXL010000644.1 GCA_937883885.1 uncultured Aquincola sp.
GCAAGGTGCTGGGCTGGCGGACGCCAGCCGAGATGTTCGAGAGCTTGGTATCGTCCGCGCACCTCAACGGTGTTGCGACGACCGGTTGAACCCGGGCAGTCGATCTGCGACTTCATGATGCCGGTCATGGCCCCGTGCCGCTCCGGCGAGCACCACACCATGCCCTCGGACCATTTCGCCAGTTCGCGCAGCTCGAGCACCTTGGGATGGCCTTCGGGCGCCCCATCGGGCTGCGGCAGGCCGCGTGGATCGAAGATGCGGGGCTCGGCGCCCATCGCGCGCAGCAGCCGCGCAGCCTCTTCAGTCAGCAGGCGGCTGTAGGAGCGCTCGCGCACCGAGCCGTACAGCAACAGGATGCGAGGCGGGTGCGTCGCGCGCTCGGCCGGCAGCAGCCGCGCGAGGTCGGGCCGGCGGAAGCTGTCGGCATCGACGTTCGGGAGCTCAAGGCTTGGCAATGCGTGCTCCCTTCTCGTCGATGACGGCCTCACCGTCTTCCTTGGTGAAGGCACCCTGCTGAGGTCGCGGCAGCAGATCGAGCACCGCTTCCGAAGGCCGGCACAGCCCTGTGCCCAACGGCGTGACGACGATCGGCCGGTTGATGAGGATGGGTTCCTGCAGCATGAAGTCGATCAGCTGCGCATCGGTCCAGGTGGTGCTTGCCAAGCCGAGCGCGTCGTAGGGCGTGCCCTTCTGCCGCAGCAGCGCACGCGGGGTGATGCCCATGGCGCCAATGAGCCGTTCAAGCGTCGGCCGGTCGGGTGGTGTCTTCAGGTACTCGATGACCTCGGGTTCCTCGCCCGAGTTGCGGATCATCGCCAGCACGTTGCGCGACGTGCCGCAGGCAGGGTTGTGATAGATCGTGATGTCGCTCATGAATAGGCCTTTGGGATGTTGGCGTGGGCGCTCAGGCCAGGCTCAGGCGCAGCGCCAAGGCAGCCAGCGTGACTATCAGCACCGGCAGCGTCAGCACGATGCCCACCTTGAAGTAGTAGCCCCAGGTGATGGTGGTGCCCTTCTTCTGAAGCACGTGCAGCCACAGCAGCGTGGCCAGGCTTCCGATGGGGGTGATCTTTGGTCCCAGGTCGCAGCCGATGACGTTGGCATAGACCATGGCCTCTTTGGCGACTCCACTGGCCTGCGACGCTTCGATGGACAACGCGCCGATCAGCACCGTGGGCATGTTGTTCATCACCGACGACAGCAACGCCGTGAGCACGCCGGTGCCGAGCGCTGCACCCCAGAGGCCACCTTGTGCGAACACGTCGAGCAGCGCGGCGATGCGGTCGGTCAGGCCGGCATTGCGCAGGCCGTAGACCACGAGGTACATGCCCAGCGAGAAGACCACGATCTGCCAAGGCGCGCCGTGCAGCACCTTGCGTGTGCTGATGACCGAGCCTCGTGCTGCAACGGCCAGCAGCACCACGGCAGCCACCGCCGCAACAGCACTGACAGGCACTCCCAGCGGCTCCAGCGCGAAGAACCCCACCAGCAGCAGGACCAGCACCACCCATCCCGCGCGGAAGGTGGCCGGGTCGCGAATGGCCTGCGTCGGCGTCTTGAGCTGCGCCAGGTCGTATCGCGCCGGCACGCCCCGCCCGAAGTACAGCAGCAGCACCAGCAGGCTGGCCAACACCGCGGCGATGTTCACCGGCACCATCACCGAGGCGTAGGCGTTGAAGCCGATGTTGAAGAAATCGGCCGACACGATGTTGACCAAGTTGGACACGATCAGCGGCAGGCTGGCCGTGTCGGCGATGAAGCCGGCGGCCATCACGAAGGCGAGCGTCGCCGCAGGTGAGAAGCCCAGCGCGACCAGCATGGCCATGACGATGGGCGTCAGGATCAGCGCTGCACCGTCGTTGGCAAACAGGGTCGCCACGGCCGCACCCAGCAGCACGATGAAGGCAAACAGCCGGCGTCCGTCGCCCCCGCCCCAGCGGGCCACGTGCAACGCGGCCCACTCAAAAAAGCCGGCCTCGTCCAGCAGCAGGCTGATGATGATGACCGCCACGAACGTGGCTGTCGCATTCCACACGATGCCCCACACCACGGCAATGTCGGCCAGCTGGACCACACCGAACACCAGGGCCAGAACAGCGCCAAAGGATGCGCTCCAGCCAATGCCCAGGCCTCGCGGCTGCCAGATGACCAGGACGAGCGTGCAGAGAAATATCAGGATAGCCGCGAGCATGGCGGGTTGCCTCTTGGATGGGGAAAAGGGGCAGCCCCGCGGGCCGCGACCACGGTCAGCGCTTGGCCAGATCGCGTGCTGATTGCTGGAGCGACAGGTTGTCGATGGCGCTCGCGGGCAGATTGATGAACAGCTCCAGCCGCTGACGAATGGCCAGCAGCGTTTTGGTGAACGCTGCCAACATCTCCTCGGGCGTGCCCTTGAGCTCGGAGGGGTCTGCATAGCCCCAATGCGCCGTGGCGGGGTGGCCGGGCCAGATCGGGCACACCTCACCGGCGGCGTTGTCGCAGACCGTGATGATGAGGTCCATGTGGGGCGAGTCCGGCTGGGCAAACTCGTCCCAGCTCTTGCTGCGCACGCCGTCGACGGGCACACCGGCGCGTTTGAGCACTTCCAGCGCATAGGGGTTGGGCTGCTGGTTCTCGCGCGGGCTGCTGCCGGCGGAAAAACCGCGGAACCGGTCGCTGGCCATGGCGTTCAGCAAGGACTCGGCCAGGATGCTGCGGGCCGAGTTGTGGGTGCAGAGAAACAGGACGTTGAGCGGCTTCGATGGGGCGGTCATGGCGTGTCTGGAGCGGTGGGGAAGTCGATCAGCAGCAGCGCTTGGCCGCCTGCCTAACAGTCGTGTTGGACAGCGCGCAGCACATCGCGGCCCCCGCCGGTGCTGGCGCTGATGCCAATGCCGGGGTCGGTGCAGGCTTGCCGAACACAGGCACGCTGCCCAGCGTCTGAAAGTGCTCCCAGGCCACGCCTTGCGGATCGGTGATCCAGTGCTTGTCGCTGCGGGCATAGCAGCAGGTCGTCGGACCCTCATCGATCAACGCCAGGTCGGCTGCCTGCGCGCGTTCCTTGAGGTCGACCAGCTCGGCGGCCTCATCCACCTGGAAGCCCAGGTGATCCACACCGGGCGCGGCGCCGCGAGTGGAGATGGCGAAGTTCAGGCGAGGGTCATCCAGCATCCACTTGGCGTAGTCGTTCTCGATGCGCGCCGGCTCTGCTGCGAACAGCTTGGAATAGAACGCGATGCTCTGGTGGAGGTCGTTGACGTGCAGGTGGACGTGAAAGCGCTTCATCGTGGTTCCTTCAGCAGCGGCACGCCGCCGCGTCGGTCGTGGCGCACGTAGCGCCTTCGCAGCAGTTCTCAGTGAGGTAGCCCAGCAGCTCGTTCATCGTCGTGAACGACGCCCTGTAGACGAGGTTGCGACCCTGACGCTCTTGCGTCACCAGGCCGGCATGCATCAGCTCCTTGAGGTGAAACGACAGGGTGTTACCGGCCACCGCCAGCTCCTCGGCCAGCGTGCCTGGCGTTAGCCCATCAGGGCCTGCGACGACCAGGGCGCGGAACAGGCGCAAGCGCAGCGCTTGCGCAAGCGCTGCGAGAGAACGGACGGCATCGGCTTCTTGCATATATCTATAATACAACGATTGTTGAAACGTTATCATCACGAAGAGGATGGCCCGCGCGCGCCGAAGCTGACCTTCGGTGCGCCACCTTGAACGTCGGGGCAGTCTTCCGTGCGCTGCTACCGGCCCGGCTCCGCGCGTCTGGGACGCGAAAAGCTCCGCAGCGCGTGCAGGTTCAGTCTGGGTTCTTCAGAAGCGCTAGCAGCGCAGGCAACTTCTTGTTGACGGCCTTGAGCGCCGTCTGCTCGGTATCGCGGTAGACGTCCAGCACCCGGTGCCCCGTCTCCGTGAGGTACGCACCACCTCGTGAGGCGCCACCGCGCTGGGTCTCCACCAGCGGCTGGATGAAGTCCTTGTTCATCGCATTGACCAGCGTCCACACGCGCTGGTAGCTCATGCCCAGACGCCTGGCCGTCTCCGCCAGCGAGCCCGTCTCCTTGATGCCTTCCAGGATGTCGGCCTTGCCGGGGCCGATGGCCACGCCGTGCTTCAGCTCCACTCGGAACCCCGTCTTCTGGTCATGCACCTGGGTGCGCAGCGTGGGCTTCATCGAACGCCATTGTCCAACGGTCGCCGTAGGCCATGGCGCCCGATCTAAACTCAGTTAGATATCGAGCTTTGGAAGCCTGACCATGACCAGCACGACCGGAGCAACTGGCAGTTCCTCACTGATCCGCGCCCTTGTGGCTGGCTGCGCCGTGGGCTCGCTGGGCGGGCTCATCGGCCTGGGCGGTGCCGAGTTCCGCCTGCCGC
>CAKZXL010000645.1 GCA_937883885.1 uncultured Aquincola sp.
ACCCCCTCGCTAACTTCCTTCCGCACCCGCCGCTTCCGGCAAACGCTTCAGTGATCAGCGAAGCCTTGCACTGTAGCACGGGGTTTTCCTACAAGGCAAGCAGGACGGCGAAAAAAGTTTTGACGGGTGCCGTCCTCCGGCAGTGAAGCCCAGAATGGTTGGTGATGGCCACAGACCCACACCCTGCCTCGCCACCTGCCCGCGACGGCAAGGGACCTGACCCACAGGCCGCCCTCACGCAGTACCGCCATCGGGCTGCTTGGTACGACCTGGAGCTGATGGCGTTCGAGCCCATCCGCCTGAAAGCGATTGAGCGGCTGGCGCTGGCTGCGGCCGACACCGTGATCGACGTCGGGTGCGGCACCGGGTTGAGCCTGCCCTTGCTGGCGAATGCTGTGGGCCCTTCAGGCACCGTGATCGGACTCGAGCCCTGTGCGGAGATGCTGTCGCACGCCGCAGGCCGGCCGATGCCGCCGGGCACCCGCCTGCGGCTGGTGGAGGCGCGGGCCCAGACGACCCAGGATCACGACCTGCCCATCGCCGATGCGATGCTGCTTCACTTCACCCACGACGTGATGCAAGACCCGCTGTCGGTGCAGGCGCTGATGAAGCAGGTGCGGCCGGGGGGCCGGGTGGTGGCGGCAGGCCTGCAGTGGGCGTCGCCATGGTTGCCGCTGGCCAACCTGTTCGTCTGGTCGGCGGCGCTTTATTCGACGACCTGCCTGGACGGGCTATCAGCACCCTGGGATTTGTTGCGGCCCTACCTGGACGAGCTGCAGGTAGAGCCGCTGTGGGCCGGAACGGTGTATCTCGCCTCCGGCCGCCGGAACGATCGGCCGGCTTAGCGCAGCGCGAGGCGGGCCCGTGCGGCCTCGTACTCGCGCTTCAGGCGCGCGACCAGTTCACGCGCGGGCAGTACCTCACGCACCGCGCCAATGCCCTGGCCCGAACCCCAGATGTCCTTCCAGGCTTTCTTGGCGCCGTCGCCGAAGCTCATCTTGCTGGGGTCGCTCACCGGCAGGTTGTCGGGGTCGAGGCCGGCATTGACGATCGAGCGGCGCAGGTAGTTGCCATGCACGCCGGTGAACAGGTTGGAGTAGACGATGTCGTCCGATCCACCCTCCACGATGGCCTGCTTGTACTCCGGCGTGGCGCGCGCCTCTTCGGTGGCGATGAAGGCGCTGCCGATGTAGGCGAAGTCGGCACCCATGGCCTGCGCGGCCAGCACGGCACCGCCGTTGGCGATGGCACCCGACAGCGCGACAGGGCCGTCGAACCACTCGCGGATTTCCTGGATCAGCGCGAACGGGCTCTTGACACCCGCATGGCCGCCCGCGCCCGCCGCCACGGCGATCAGGCCGTCGGCGCCCTTCTCGATGGCTTTGCGCGCGAAGGTGTTGTTGATGATGTCGTGCAGCACCACGCCGCCCCAGGCATGCACCGCCTCGTTCACATCGGTGCGGGCACCGAGCGAGGTGATCACGATGGGCACCTTGTACTTGGCGCACACCGCCATGTCATGCTCGAGCCGGTCGTTGCTCTTGTGCACGATCTGGTTGATGGCAAAGGGCGCAGCCTTGGCCTCGGGGTGGGCGCGATCGTGCGCGGCCAGCGTCTCGGTGATCTCGGCCAGCCAGTCTTCCAGCTGCGAGGCGGGCCGTGCATTGAGCGCCGGCATGGAACCGACGACACCGGCTTTGCACTGCTCGATGACGAGCTTGGGGTTGCTGATGATGAACAGCGGCGAGCCGATGATCGGCAGCGGCAGGTTCGAAAGGACGGGCGGCAGTGCCATCAGAAAGCCTCCAGGGCCATGTCGGTGACGCCCGCGCTGCCTTGGACGATGCTGTCGCGCACGCCCGGCACCTTGGACAGGATGTGGTCCGCATAGAAGCGGGCCGTGGTGATCTTGGCGGCCATGAAGGCGGTGTCGGTGTCTTCGGCCAGGCGCTGCTCGGCCACCAGCAGCGCGCGCGCCAGCTGCCAGCCGGCCATCAGGTTGCCGGCCAGCATCAGGTAAGGCACCGAGCCGGCGAAGGCGGCGTTGGGATCGGCCTTGGCACGCTGCACCATGAAGTCCACCACTTCGGCAAAGGCCTGGCGGCCGGCCTGCAGGTGCTGGCGCACGACCAGGGCATGCGCGCTGGCGCTGCGCGCAAGGGCCGCTTCGGTCTGCTCGATCTGCGCCGCGATAGCTCGGGCGGTGGCGCCACCGTCGCGCGCGGTCTTGCGGCCGACCAAGTCGTTGGCCTGGATGGCCGTCGTGCCTTCGTAGATGGTCAGGATCTTGGCGTCGCGGTAGTACTGGGCAGCGCCGGTTTCTTCGATGAAGCCCATGCCGCCGTGCACCTGCACACCCAGGCTGGCCACGTCGATGCTCATCTCGGTGCTGTAGCCCTTGACCAGCGGCACCATGAATTCATAAAAGGCTTGGTTCTGCTTGCGCACGTCGGCATCCGGGTGCGCGTGAGCGGCGTCATACGCCGCGGCGGCCACCAGCGACATCGCGCGGCAGCCTTCGGTGTAGGCGCGCATCGTCATCAGCATGCGCTTGACGTCGGGGTGGTGGATGATGGGCGCGGCGGTCGGCAGCGAGCCGTCCACCGGCCGCGACTGCACCCGTTCACGCGCATAGGCCACGGCCTTCTGGTAGGCGCGCTCGGCCAGCGCGATGCCCTGCGTGCCCACCGCGAAGCGGGCGGCGTTCATCATGATGAACATGTACTCGAGGCCGCGATTTTCCTGACCCACCAGGTAACCGATGGCGCCGCCATGGTCGCCGTACTGCAGCACCGCCGTCGGGCTGGCCTTGATGCCCAGCTTGTGTTCGATGCTCACGCAGTGCACGTCGTTGCGGTTACCCAGCGAACCATCCGCGTTGACCATGAACTTGGGCACGATGAAGAGCGAAATGCCCTTGACGCCTTCAGGGGCGCCGGTCACACGGGCCAGCACCAGGTGGACGATGTTGTCCGCCATGTCGTGCTCACCGTAGGTGATGTAGATCTTGGTGCCGAAGATCTTGTAGCTGCCATCGGCCTGCGGCTCGGCGCGGGTGCGCACCGCAGCCAGGTCGGAGCCGGCCTGCGGCTCCGTGAGGTTCATCGTGCCCGTCCAGCTGCCGTCGATCATCTTCGGCAGGTACAGCGCCTTCTGCTCGTCGGTGCCGGCGGTCAGCAGCGCCTCGATCGCGCCATCGGTCAGCAGCGGGCACAACGCGAAGCTGAGGTTGGCGCTGTTGATCATCTCGATGCAGGCCGCACCGATGGTCTTGGGCAGGCCCTGGCCGCCGAAGTCGGCCGGGTGCTGCAGGCCCTGCCAGCCGCCCTCGGCGAACTGGCGGAAAGCCTGCTTGAAGCCGGGCGTGGTGGTGACGGCGCCGTCCTTCCAGAACGACGGTTTCTGGTCGCCGTCCCAGTTGAGCGGCGCGACCACGTTCTCATTGAACTTGGCGCACTCTTCAAGCACGGCCTGGGCGGTGTCGGGGCCGGCTTCTTCAAAACCCGGCAGCTGCGACACGGCTTCCAGGTTGGCCAGCTCCTGCATGCAGAACAGCATGTCCCGCACGGGGGCACGATAGGTCATGGTTGTCTCCTCGCAATGGACGCGCGGGCTCGCCAATGAGCGAGCCCGCCCGGCGCTTCAGGTCACAGCGCCTTCACCAACTCCGGCACCGCATTGAACAGGTCCGCTTCCAGGCCGTAGTCGGCCACGCTGAAGATCGGCGCCTCGGGGTCCTTGTTGATGGCCACGATGACCTTGGAGTCCTTCATGCCAGCCAGGTGCTGGATGGCACCGGAGATGCCGGCGGCCACGTACAGCTGCGGCGCCACGATCTTGCCGGTCTGGCCGACCTGCCAGTCGTTGGGCGCGTAGCCCGCATCCACCGCGGCGCGCGAGGCGCCCAGC
>CAKZXL010000646.1 GCA_937883885.1 uncultured Aquincola sp.
GGCGCTGGCGCGCCGCCTGGCGCACGACCTGGCCAGCGTCTCGGGCACCCTGGGCGCCATGCCGCTGCACGACGCCGCCCGTCGGCTCGAAGCCATCTGCGCCGGCGAGGCCGATGCCGACGGCCTGGAAGCCGCGCTGCAGCACACCTCGGCCTTGCTGGCCGGCGTGATCGACGGCCTGCAGGTGCTGGGCGCCGAGTAGGCCGACGCCCCCTGCGCAATCCCCGGTTTCATGGTTCGCACCACGCCGGGCGTGGAATGCGACCGTGTGCCCACCCCGGGTTCGGAGGGGGAGTGCTACAGTCGCGCTCTTGTTTTTCAGGTCCTTCCCGTCCCCTTTGCTGGCCTACAGCCAAGGCGGGTCGCAATCCGCCAACCGGTCAAGCCGTGTCGCGGAAGGTTTTCCAACCAGCCAACGGTGCCCAAGAAGGGCGCAGAGGTGAGCGAGATGATGGAACAGTACAGGTCGAATTCGTACCTGTTCGGCGGCAACGCGCCGTATGTCGAAGAGCTTTACGAGGCCTACCTCGACAACCCGGGCTCCGTGCCCGAAAACTGGCGTGCGTACTTCGACGCGCTGCAGCATGTGCCCGCGGTCGATGGCTCCGAGAGCCGCGACGTCGCCCATGCCCCGGTGATCGAATCCTTCGCGCAGCGCGCCAAGTCCGGCGCCTTCGCCGTCAAGGCCAGCAGCACCGACCTCGCCGTCGCCCGCAAGCAGGTGCACGTGCAGTCGCTGATCGCGGCCTACCGCTTCCTCGGTTCGCGCTGGGCCGACCTCGACCCCCTCAAGCGCACCGAGCGCCCCAAGATCCCCGAACTGGAGCCGGCGTTCTACGACCTGACCGAGTCCGACATGGACATCGTGTTCAGCGCCACGAACACCTACTTCACCTCTGCCGAGCAGATGACGCTGCGGCAGATCGTGCAGGCCCTGCGCGACACCTACTGCGGCTCCATCGGCGCCGAGTACATGCACTGCACCGAGCCGGCTGAAAAGCGCTGGTGGCAGGAAAAGCTCGAAAGCGCCCGCAGCAAGCCCACGTTCAGCGCTGAGCAGAAGCAGCACATCCTCGACCGCCTGACCGCGGCCGAAGGCCTGGAGCGCTACCTGCACACCAAGTTCGTCGGCCAGAAGCGCTTCTCGCTGGAAGGCGGCGAGAGTTTCATCGCCTCGATGGACGAGATCGTCCAGCGTGGCGGCCAGAAGGGCGTGCAGGAAATCGTCATCGGCATGGCCCACCGCGGCCGCCTGAACGTGCTGGTCAACACCCTGGGCAAGATGCCCAAGGACCTGTTCGCCGAGTTCGAGCACACCGCCCCCGAGAACCTGCCCGCCGGTGACGTCAAGTACCACCAGGGCTTCTCGAGCGACGTGTCGACGGCCGGTGGCCCGGTGCACCTGTCGCTGTCGTTCAACCCCTCGCACCTGGAAATCGTCAACCCGGTGGTCGAAGGCTCGGTCAAGGCCCGCCTGGACCGCCGTGGCGACAAGGAAGGCGACCAGGTGCTGCCGGTGCTGGTGCACGGCGACGCCGCCTTCGCCGGTCAGGGCGTGGTGATGGAAACGCTGGCGCTGGCGCAGACCCGCGGCTACTACACCGGTGGCACGCTGCACATCGTCATCAACAACCAGATCGGCTTCACCACCAGCGACCCGCGCGACACCCGCTCGACGCTGTACTGCACCGACGTGGTCAAGATGATCGAGGCGCCGGTGCTGCACGTGAACGGCGACGACCCCGAAGCCGTGGTGTGGGCCACCCAGCTGGCGCTGGACTACCGCCAGGAGTTCAACAAGGACGTGGTGGTCGACATCGTCTGCTTCCGCAAGCTGGGCCACAACGAGCAGGACACGCCCAGCCTGACGCAGCCGCTGATGTACAAGAAGATCGGCAAGCACCCGGGCACCCGCAAGCTGTACGCGGACAAGCTGGTGGCGCAGAACGTGCTGCCCGCCGACGGCCCCGACGCGATGGTCAAGGCCTACCGCGCCGCGATGGACGCCGGCAAGCACACGGTCGATCCGGTGCTGACCAACTTCAAGAGCAAGTACGCCGTCGACTGGGCGCCGTTCCTCAACCGCAAGTGGACCGACGCCGCCGACACCGCGCTGCCGCTGGCCGAGATCAAGCGGCTGGCCGAGCGCGTGACCACCATCCCCGAGAAGTTCAAGCTGCACCCGCTGGTGGAAAAGGTCATCGCCGACCGCGCCGCCATGGGCCGTGGCGAGATCAACGTCGACTGGGGCATGGGCGAGACGCTGGCCTATGCGTCGCTTGTGGCTTCGGGCTACCCGGTGCGGCTGTCGGGTGAAGACTGCGGCCGCGGCACCTTCGTGCACCGACACGCGGTGCTGCACGACCAGAACCGCGAGAAGTTCGACGAGGGCACCTACATCCCGCTGCAGCACGTGGCCGAGAACCAAGCCCCGTACACCGTCATCGACTCCATCCTGTCGGAAGAGGCGGTGCTGGGCTTCGAGTACGGCTACGCCAGCGCCGAGCCCAACACCTTGGTGATCTGGGAAGCGCAGTTCGGCGACTTCGTCAACGGCGCGCAGGTGGTCATCGACCAGTTCATCGCCTCGGGCGAAGTGAAGTGGGGCCGCGTCAACGGCCTGGTGATGATGCTGCCGCACGGCTATGAAGGCCAGGGCCCCGAGCACAGCTCGGCCCGCCTGGAGCGCTTCATGCAGCTGGCCGCAGACAACAACATGCAAGTCTGCCAGCCGACCTCGGCCAGCCAGATCTTCCACCTGCTGCGCCGGCAGATGGTGCGCATGTTCCGCAAGCCGCTGGTCATCATGACCCCGAAGTCGCTGCTGCGGAACAAGGACGCCACCTCGCCGCTGTCCGACTTCACCAAGGGCGAGTTCCGCACCGTCATCGGCATGGACGTCGCCGACGTAGAAGCCAGCAAGGTCAAGCGCGTGATCGCCTGCTCCGGCAAGGTGGCCTACGAGCTGATCAAGCGCCGCGAAGAGACCAAGGCCAGCAACACCGTCGTCGTGCGCGTCGAGCAGCTCTATCCCTTCCCGCACAAGGCCTTCGCGGCCGAGCTGAAGAAGTACCCCAACGCCACCGAAGTGGTGTGGTGCCAGGACGAGCCGCAGAACCAGGGCGCCTGGTTCTTCGTGCAGCACTACATCCACGAAAACATGGTGGAAGGCCAGAAGCTGGGTTACGCCGGCCGCCCGGCTTCCGCTTCGCCTGCCGTGGGCTATGCCCACCTGCACCAGGAGCAGCAGAAGGCGCTGCTCGACCAGGCTTTTGGCAAGCTCAAGGGCTTCGTGCTGAGCAAGTGACCCCCGACTGATCCGACAACAAACACATCATGGCCATCATTGAAGTCAAGGTTCCGCAACTGAGCGAGTCGGTCGCGGAAGCCACCCTGCTGACCTGGAAGAAGAAGCCCGGCGAAGCCGTTGCTGAAGACGAGATCCTGATCGAGATCGAGACCGACAAGGTCGTGCTGGAAGTGCCGGCGCCCGCCGCCGGCGTGCTGGCCGAGTTCATCAAGACCGACGGTGCCACCGTCGCCAGCGACGAAGTCATCGCCAAGATCGACACCGAAGGCGTGGCCGGCGCTGCGGCGCCCGCCGCCGCCCCGGCACCGGCTGCCGCCCCGGCCGCCGCACCCGCTCCGGCAGCCGCCGCCGCACCCGCGGCCGGTGGCAGCAAGAGCGACGTGGCCATGCCCGCCGCCGCCAAGCTGCTGGCCGACAACAACCTGTCGGTGGGCAGCGTGGCCGGCACCGGCAAGGACGGCCGCGTGACCAAGGGCGACGTGCTGGGTGCCGTGGCCGCTGGCGCTGCCGCGCCGGCCGCCAAGGCCGCCCCCGCACCTGCCGCGGCCCCGGCCGCCAAGCCGCTGCCGCCGGTGCCCGCACCGGCCGTCGTGCAGAACCTGGGCGACCGCCCGGAGCAGCGCGTGCCGATGAGCCGCCTGCGCGCCCGCGTGGCCGAGCGCCTGCTGCAATCGCAGGCCACCAACGCCATCCTGACCACCTTCAACGAGGTCAACATGGCCCCGGTGATGGAGATGCGCAAGAAGTTCCAGGAGAAGTTCGAGAAGGAGCACGGCGTCAAGCTGGGCTTCATGAGCTTCTTCGTGAAGGCGGCGGTCGCGGCGCTCAAGAAGTACCCGGTGATCAACGCTTCGGTCGACGGCACCGACATCGTCTACCACGGCTACTTCGACATCGGCATCGCGGTGGGCTCGCCGCGTGGGCTGGTGGTGCCCATCCTGCGCAATGCCGACCAGATGAGCTTTGCCGACATCGAAAAGAAGATCGCCGAGTTCGGCCAGAAGGCGCGTGACGGCAAGCTGTCGCTCGACGATCTGACCGGCGGCACCTTCTCGATCAGCAACGGCGGCACCTTCGGCTCCATGCTGTCCACGCCCATCATCAACCCGCCGCAAAGCGCGATCCTGGGCGTGCACGCCACCAAGGACCGTGCCGTGGTGGAAAACGGCCAGATCGTGGTGCGCCCGATGAACTACCTGGCGATGAGCTACGACCACCGCATCATCGACGGCCGCGAAGCCGTGCTGGGCCTGGTGACCATGAAGGAAGCGCTGGAAGATCCCGCGCGCCTGCTGTTCGAGATCTGACCCGACCATGGCAAACAAGACTTTCGACGTCGTCGTGATCGGCGGCGGCCCTGGCGGCTACATCGCGGCCATCCGCGCGGCGCAGCTGGGCTTCAACACCGCCTGCATCGACGAATGGCAGAACGCCAAC
>CAKZXL010000647.1 GCA_937883885.1 uncultured Aquincola sp.
GGATCACACCCGGTTCGTCGACATGCCCGCCGTGCTGCGCAGGCGTTCCACCAGGTGCGCCGCGATGCGGTTGAGCGGCAGCACCTCGTGCGCCGCGCCCTGGGCGATGGCCTCTCGCGGCATGCCGAACACCACGCAGCTGGCTTCGTCCTGGCACACGTTGTAGGCACCGGCGTCGCGCATCGTCTTCATGGCCTTGGCGCCGTCGCCGCCCATGCCGGTGAGCATCAGGCCCATCGCATTGGCGCCCACCACGCGGGCCGCCGAATCGAACAGCACTTCCACCGAAGGCTTGTGGCGGTTGACCGGCTCGCCGTCGCGCACACGGGCGATGTAGTTGGCGCCCGACCGCTCGACCGACAGGTGCAACCCGCCCGGCGCCAGGTAGGCATGGCCGGGCAGCACCCGTTCGCCGTCCGTCGCTTCCTTGACGCGGATGCGCGACAGGCCGTCCAGCCGCTTGGCATAGCTGGTGGTGAAGCCCGGCGGCATGTGCTGGGTGATCATCACCGCCGGAAAGTCCGGCGGCAGGTTCACCAGCACGTCCTTGGTGGCTTCGGTGCCGCCGGTGGAAGCGCCGATGAACAGGATCTTCTCGGTGCTCAGCCGGCCCAGCGGCGAGACATTGGGCGCCGGGGCCTTGGGCGTCGCGGCAGCCGCCTGGCCGCTGGCAGCGGCCGTGGCGGCGGCCGTGGCCGGCACCAGATTGCGGCGGATGCGGGCCTTGGAGGCCATGCGGATCTTGTCGGTGATTTCTTCGGCCAGGTGCTTGATGCCGTCGGCCAGGCCGATCTTGGGTTTGGCCACGAAGTCCACCGCGCCCAGCTCCAGCGCACGCAGCGTCACCTCGGCACCGCGCTCGGTCAGCGTGGACACCATCACCACCGGCATCGGCCGCAGACGCATCAGCTTGGACAGGAAGTCCAGGCCGTCCATGCGCGGCATTTCCACGTCCAGCGTGATCACGTCCGGGTTCAGGTTGCGGATGGTCTCGCGCGCCACGAACGGGTCGGCGGCCACACCCACGCACTGCATGTCGGGCTGACGGTTGATGATCTCGGAGAGCAGACTGCGCACCAGCGCTGAATCGTCCACCACCACCACTCGGGTCTTGGCCATAGGGTCCACTGCTTTCTTGTTGGCGTGCGGTGCTGGTCAGAACAGGTCGACCGAGCCCCCACCGCTGCTGACGGGCTTCTGGGCGGCTGCGCGGTCCTGGGCGATCAGCGCGTCCGGGTTGGTCAGCGCCATGCGCTTGACCATCGCCTTGCCGCTGGCCGGCAGCAGCACCACCTTGCGCGGAAAGACGTCCAGCACATCCTTGCTGACGACAGGAATGCGCTCGGTCTTGAGGTAGTCCAGCACGAACTCGGTGTTGCGCTGGCCCACGTTGATGCTGTTGATGCCGCTGACCACCGCGCCGCCGCCGAAGACCTTGGCTTCCATCGTCACCTTGCTGGCGCCGCGCTTCATCATCTCGTTGATCAGCAGTTCCATCGCGAACGAGCCGTAGCGCCCGCTGTCGTTGGCGCCGCCCCCATCGGGCAGCATGAAGTGGTTCATGCCGCCGATGCGCCGCTCACGGTCCCACAGGCAGGCGGCGATGCAAGAGCCCAGCGTGGTCATGATGAGGATGTCCTCGTCATACACGAAGTACTCGCCCGGCAGCACCTTCACCGCCACGTTCTTGAAGTGCGATTCGTAGAAGAAGAAAGAGGCTTCGCCCGGCTTGCGCGACTGCGCCTTGAGCTTGGCCAGCTGCGCGCCGGCGGGCGTGCTGGCGCCCGGCGCCAGTCCGGCGTTGGGCGTGATGCCGGGCACGCCGGCCGCGTAAGGCCGCGCAGCGGCCGAACCCGCTGCGGTGCGCGACGCCATGGAAGAGGGCAAGGTCATGTCGTGCGAACCTTCACAGCCGTTCGTAGATGGTCTTGCCGCGCAGCCGGAACAGGTCGCGCGACTCGGAGAAGTTTTCCGAATGGCCCACGTACAGCAGGCTGCCAGGGCGCATCACGGCATGGGTGCGCTCGAGCACGCGGCGTTGGGTGGGGGCGTCGAAATAGATCATCACGTTGCGGCAGAAGACGAGGTCGAAGGGCTCGCCGAACTGCCATGTGATCGACATCAGATTGAAAGTCTTGAACTCGATCAGCCGCGCCAGCTCGGGCTTGACCCGCATCAGCCCGGCGTTTTGCCCGGTGCCGCGCATGAAGTGGCGTTTGAGCCGCTCGGGCGACAGGCCGCGGGCGTTGGCGTCGTAGACGCCGCGGCGGGCGGTGTCCAGCACCTTGGTGTCGATGTCGGTGGCCACGATCTTGACGTTGGCGCCGTTGCCCAGCGTCTCGGCCACCGTCATCGCGATGGTGTAGGGCTCTTCGCCGGTGGAGGTGGCGTTGCACCAGATGCGCAGCGGCCGGCCGGCGCGCTCGCGCAGGTCGGTGGCCAGCGCCTCGAAGTGATGCGCCTCCCGGAAGAAGGAGGTGAGGTTGGTGGTCAGGCAGTTGATGAATTCCTGCCATTCCGCCTCGCCGGCCGCGCCGCTGTGCTGCTCCAGCCACTGCAGGTAGCTGCTGAACGAGGTGTGGCCGGTTTCGCGCAGGCGGCGACACAGCCGGCTGTACACCATGGCCTGCTTGCCTTCGTGCAGGCTGATGCCCGCGCGCTGGTAGATCAGCGTGCGCACGCGCTCGAAATCGGCCTTCTCGAACGGAAACTCCTGGTCCGCCCGACCGGTGGCGAAAGCTTCGTTGGCACGTAGAGGAGATGCGACGGTGTTCATGCGGTGGTGCTCGCGGCGACAGCGCGCACGTCCATGGAAGGCTGTGCGCGCCAGTCTCGTGTCGGCCAGAAACCCACGGCGGCCGAAACAAGGACGGGTTTGTATGGCTTATCGGCAGGTTTTCGGCAAAGTGAGCACTAGACTTGCGACCCGAAGATGACCGTCACCGCCTTGAACCCGCGCCCGCCCCAGAGCCAGCCGTCCATGCTCAGCGCCGGACTGCAGCTCGAGGCCGCCTTGTCGCTGTTGCGGCAGGCCGGGCGTGACGACCTGCCCGGCGAGCCCGGCAGCGCGCAATGGCTGCAGTCGGTGATCGACGCGCTGTGCGACCTCTCGGTGCGCGATGCGCTCACCGGCCTGGCCAACCGCCGCCACTTCGAGATGGCGCTGGGCCGCGAGGTCGACCGCGTGGCCCGCTCCGGCGAGCCGGCGCTGCTGCTGGTGCTGGACATCGACCATTTCAAGCAGGTGAACGACACCTTCGGCCATGCGGCCGGCGACCTGGTGCTCAAGTGGGTGGCCGGGGTGCTGGGCGAATGCGTGCGGCCGATGGACACCGTCGCCCGGGTGGGCGGCGAAGAGTTCGCCATCATCCTGCCCAACTGCCCGCCCGCCTTCGGGCCCACCGTGGCCGAGCGCGTGCGCCGGCGCATCGAGCGCGACCCGGTGCCCATCCGCGCCGAGGCCGGCACGGTGCACCGCCTGCCCGTCACCGTCAGCATCGGTGGCGCCTATGCGCCGCAGTGGGTGCGGTCCACCGCGCTGCTGTGGATGGAGCGGGCCGACGTGCAGCTCTACCGGGCCAAGGCCGAGGGCCGCAACCGCTTCTGCCTGGAGCCGGTGGCGGTGTCGTTGGTCAGCGCTGAAGAAAAAGGGATGCTGTTCAGCGGCTCCCAGTTCCAGGACCTGTGAAGCGCGCATGACCAGCCCATCCAACGCCAAGCAGGCGCGCATCACCGCGATCACCAGCGGCAAAGGCGGCGTCGGCAAGACCTTCGTTTCGGCCAACCTGGCCGCCGCTTTCGCCCAGCGCGGCGAAAAGGTGCTGGTGCTCGATGCCGACCTGGGCCTGGCCAACCTCGACGTGGTGCTCAACCTGGTGCCCAAGATCACGCTGCACCATGTGTTCACCGGGCAGCACACGCTGGCCGAGGCCACGCTGCCGGCGCCCGGGGGCTTCTCGGTGCTGCTGGCCGGCTCGGGCATGGTCGAGTACTCGCGCCTCACGCCTGAGGTGCGCGACAAGCTCATCGAGGTGATCGAGACCGTCAAGCCGCTGTACGACCGCGTGCTGCTGGACACCGGCGCCGGCATCTCCGACGTGGTGCTGTACACCGTGTCGCTGGCCGACGAGGTGCTGGTGGTGGCCACGCCCGAGCCCACCTCGCTGACCGATGCCTACGCCACCATCAAGGTGCTGGCCAACACGCAGGGGCGGCGGCACATCCGCATGGTGTGCAACCAGGCCGGCCGGCCGGGTGAAGGCCGCGGCATCTGCAAGCAGCTGCAGGCGGTGGTCGACCGCTACGTGACGCCAGGGCTGGACAGCCCGCTGCAGCTGGAATTCGTCGGCGAGCTGCCCAGTGACCCCAGCGTGCGTGACGCGGTGCTGCGCCGCGAGCTGCTGATGGATGCGTATCCGGGCTCTGCCGCTGCCCAGGCCGTCGTCGCGCTGGCGGCGAAAATGGCCTGATGGACATCGAAGAACCCGAAGCGCCCACCGCTTTCACCCTGCTGGGCGGCGAGCCCGGCGTGCGCGCCCTGGTCGACCGCTTCTACGACCTGATGGACCTGGAGCCGGCCTACGCGGGCTTGCGGGCGCTTCACCCCACCACCACCGATGGCTCGCGCGACAAGCTGTTCTGGTTTTTGTGCGGCTGGCTGGGCGGCCCCAACCACTTTGTGGAGCGCTTCGGCCACCCGATGCTTCGCGCCCGCCACCTGCCGTTTGCCATCGGCATCAGCGAGCGCGACCAGTGGATGGCCTGCATGCGGCAGGCGATGGTGGAGCTGGACATCGAGCCGGGGATGGCGGAGCGCTTGGGAAAAGCCTTGTCTGGCACCGCCGACTGGATGCGCAACAAGGGCGGCTGACTAGACCAGCTTCGGCGCCAGCAACACCACCAGCGCCCCATGCCCACCTTCGCTGGCGCGGGCCGACACGAAGGCCTGCACCAGCTGGTTCTGCACCAGCCAGCCGCGCACCTTGGTCTTGAGCACCGGCGTGCGGCCGGGGCTGCCCAGGCCCTTGCCGTGCACCACCCGCACGCAGCGCAGGCCGGCGGCCTGGGCCTGGTGCAGGAACTCGCCCAGTTGCTCCCGTGCCTCGTCGCGCCGCAGCCCGTGCAGGTCGACCTGCGCCTGGATCGCCCATTGGCCCCGCCGCAAGCGGCGCGGCACGTCGGCGCCCACATGGTGGCGGCGGTAACTCAGGCCTTCGTCGGTTTCCAGCAGCGATTCGACGTCGAACTCGTCCGACAGCGCCTCACGCAGCGCGGCGGCTTCGTCCAGCTCGCGCTGGCGCGGGTGGGGCTGCGGCCGCGGCGGCAGCAGGCTGATGCGGCCGCTTTCGCGCAGCGGCGTCACGCCGGCCACGCTGCGCTGGAACAGGTTGCGCTCACGCGCCAGCCGGGCTTCTTCGGCGCGGCGTTCGGCGGCCTCGCGTTCGGCCTGCTGCAGCGCGGCCTTCAGCGGGCCCAGGGCCTTGAGGTCGGTGAGCTTCACAGCAGCCCCCGCTCGGCGAAGGACACCACCCCGCCATGGCCCACCACCAGGTGGTCCAGCACCCTCACGTCCACCAGCTTCAGCGCGGCGGCCAGGTTCTGCGTCAGCGTTTGGTCGGCGCGAGAGGGCTCGGCGTCGCCCGACGGGTGGTTGTGCACCAGCACCACCGCGGCGGCATGCAGCGCCAGCGCGCGCTTGACCACTTCGCGTGGGTACACCGTGGCCTGCGAAAGGCTGCCGCGGAACATCTCTTCCATGCAAAGCAGGTGGTGGCGCACGTCGAGGAACATCACTGCAAACACTTCATGCGTCAGGCCACCCAGCCGCAGCCTGACGTACTCCTTCACGGCCGCGGGCGAATCGATCACCGGGCGCTCGGCCAGCTGCTGCGCCATCGACCGGCGTGCGATCTCCAGCACCGCGGCCAGTTCGGCCCGCTTGGCCGTGCCGCCCAGGCCCTTGACCGTCTTCAGGTCGGCCAGGCTGACCTGCATCAGCCCGGCCAGCCCGCCGAAGCGGGCCAGCAAGGCCTGCGCCATCTCCAGCACGCCCTGGCCGGCGGTGCCGGTGCGCAGCAGCAGCGCCAGCAATTCGGCGTCCGCCAGGGCGGCCGGGCCCCGGGCCAGCAGCTTCTCGCGCGGGCGCAGTTCGGCGGGCAAGTCCTGGAGTGGCATGGGCAAGAGGGCGCGGCCCGTAAAATCGCGGTCCAGTCTATCGCCCGTGAGCCGCCGTGACCGCCATCGCAGAAGGGTCGTTCCTGACCTTGCACTACCGCCTCGCCGGCCCTGACGGCGCGGACATCGTCAATACCTTCAACGACAAGCCCGCCACGCTGTCGCTGGGCACCGGCGAGCTGTCCCCCGCCATGGAGGCGCGCCTGATCGGCCTGGAAGAGGGCACCCGCGCCACCTTCGAGCTGGCCGCCGGCGAAGCCTTCGGCGAGCGCAACCCCGACATGCTGCAGCGGGTCAAGCGCTCGCTGCTGCGCGAGCTGGGCGACCCCGATGCGGTCTATCGCCTGGGCGACGTGGTGCAGTTTCCGACGCCCGATGGGCAGGGCGCCTACGCCGGCGTCATCCGCGAAGAAGCCGCGGAGTGGCTGCTGTTCGACTTCAACCACCCGCTGGCCGGGCTGCCCGTCACCTTCGAGGTGTCGGTGATCGGAGTGCTGTGATGGCCGATTTCGAACCCCAGAGCCACGACGTGCTGCTGGCCGAGCCGCGCGGCTTCTGCGCCGGCGTCGACCGTGCCATCGAGATCGTCGAGCGTGCGCTGGTCAAGTTCGGCGCGCCCATCTACGTGCGCCACGAGATCGTGCACAACACCTACGTGGTCAACGACCTCAAGGCCAAGGGCGCGATCTTCATCGAGGACCTGGCCGAGGTGCCCCCCGGCGCCACGCTGGTGTTCAGCGCCCACGGCGTGTCGCAGGCGGTGCGCCAGGAGGCGCAGGCACGCGGCTTCAGCATCTTCGACGCCACCTGCCCGCTGGTCACCAAGGTGCACGTGGAAGTGGCCAAGCTGCACAAGGAGGGCTTCGAGTTCATCATGATCGGCCACAAGGGGCACCCCGAGGTGGAAGGCACGATGGGCCAGCTCAGCGAAGGCATCTTCCTGGTCGAGGACGTGCAAGACGTGGACCGCGCCCCCGTCACCCGCCCCGACAAGCTGGCTGTGGTCACGCAGACCACGCTGAGCGTGGACGACGCGGCCGAGATCCTGGCCGCCGTCAAGCGCCGCTTTCCGCTGGTGCGCGAGCCCAAGCAGCAGGACATCTGCTACGCCACCCAGAACCGCCAGGACGCCGTCAAGGTGCTGGCGCCGCAGGTGGACGTGGTCATCGTGGTGGGCAGCCCCACCAGCAGCAACAGCAACCGCCTGCGCGAGCTGGCCGAGCGCCTGGGCACCCCGGCGCACATGGTCGATGCCGCCAGCGATTTGCAGCCGGAATGGTTCGAAGGCCGCTCGCGCGTGGGCCTGACGGCTGGTGCCTCCGCGCCCGACATCCTGGTGCAGCAGGTGATCGCCCGCCTGCGCGAGATGGGCGCGGTTTCAGTGCGCAAGATGGACGGCGTGCAGGAAACCATCCGCTTCCCGCTGCCCATGGGCCTGGGCGACAAGTCGATGGCCGAGGTGTCCGCCTCCCGATCTTGAGCGTTGCGGGCCGCGCCACGCCGGCCCCGCCCGACACCTGCCGCCGCAGCGCCGACGCTGCGGCCTGGGCCGCCCGCCGCGGCCCCTGAACCGTTCAGTCCAAGGATTTGCCATGCTCGACATCACCCAGCTTCGCCGCGACCTCGACGCCGTGACCGCGCGGCTCGAAGCCCGCAAGAACCCGCAGCCCTTCCTCGACGTGGAACGTTTCTCGTCGCTGGAAGGCGAGCGCAAGCGCCTGCAGACCCGCACCGAAGAGCTGCAGGCCAAGCGCAACAGCTTCAGCAAGCAGATCGGCCAGGCCAAGGGCCGCGGCGAAGACACCGCGCCGCTGATGGCCGAGGTGGCTGCCATCGCCGACGAACTCAAGGCCTCGGCCGACCGGCTGGACGTGATCCAGACCGAGCTGCAGGCGCTGCTGATGAGCGTGCCCAACCTGCCGCACGAGAGCGTGCCGGTGGGCGCCGACGAAACCGGCAACGTGGAAGTGCGCCGCTGGGGCACGCCGCGCGAATTTGGCTTCGCGGTGAAGGACCACGTGGACCTGGGCGCGCCGCTGGGCCTGGACTTCGAGACCGGCAGCAGCCTGTCGGGCTCGCGTTTCAGCTTCCTGCGCGGCCCGATGGCCCGGCTGCACCGCGCACTCGCGCAGTTCATGCTCGACCTGCAGACCGGCGAGCATGGCTACACCGAGTGCTACACGCCCTACATCGTCAACCGCGAGATCCTGGAAGGCACCGGCCAGCTGCCCAAGTTCAAGGAAGACATGTTCTGGGTGCTGCGCGGCGGCGACGAAGAGCAGGCCGAGCAGTACCTGATCAGCACCTCGGAAATCTCGCTGACCAACACCGTGCGCGGCCAGATCCTGGACGCGGCGCAGCTGCCCATCAAGCTCACCGCGCACAGCCCCTGCTTCCGCAGCGAAGCCGGCAGCGCCGGCCGCGACACCCGCGGCATGATCCGCCAGCACCAGTTCGACAAGGTGGAGATGGTGCAGATCACCACGCCCGACCAGAGCTACGCCGCGCTGGAGCAGATGGTGACCCATGCCGAGGCCGTGCTGCAGAAGCTGGGCCTGCCGTACCGCGTGCTGTCGCTGTGCACCGGCGACATGGGCTTCAGCGCCGCCAAGACCTACGACCTGGAAGTGTGGGTGCCGGCCCAGGGCACCTACCGCGAGATCAGCTCCTGCTCCAACTGCGAAGCCTTCCAGGCGCGCCGCATGCAGGCGCGCTTTCGCAATGCGCAGGGCAAGCCGGAGCTGGTGCACACGCTCAACGGCTCGGGCCTGGCGGTGGGCCGCGCGCTGGTGGCCGTGCTCGAGAACTACCAGCAGGAAGACGGCTCGGTGGAGGTGCCCGAAGTGTTGCGCCCGTACATGAACGGCACTGCGGTGTTGCGCCCCTGACGAGCTAGGCTATACTGCGGGGCTTCGCTCACCACAGCGAGACCACACACAAGATACCCCGGAGAGGTGGCAGAGTGGTCGAATGCGCCGGACTCGAAATCCGGTATACGGTTTCACCGTATCGAGGGTTCGAATCCCTCCTTCTCCGCCAAGATCAACCCCAAGTGCTTCCGGCGCTTGGGGTTTTTGTTTTTGCGCAGCCTGATGGAACGCGGGTACTGCAGTTGCCGTCACAGGCCCCATGACTTTGGCTGATGCTGTATTGGTGATCGTGGTGCTGTTCAGCCTGTTCGCGGGCTGGCAGCGGGGCTTCCTGCTGGCCACGGTCGAACTGGTGTGCCTGGTGGCGGCCGTGCTGCTGGCCTTCGTGGCGTACCCGACGGTGGCCGATGAGCTGGTGCGCTGGCAGGCCGAGCTGGGCGTGTGGGCGGCGCCCTTGAGCTTCCTGGGCGTGTACGTGCTGGGCCGCATCCTGATGGGGGCGGTGGCCCGCGCGGGGCTGCGCCGTCTGCCCGAGCGGGCGCACGGGCACGGCATCAACCGGGCGCTGGGCGTGCTGCCCGGTGCGGCCAACGGGCTGATCAACGCCACCATCGTGGCCATGCTGCTGCTGGTGATGCCTTTTTCCGACCGGGTGAGCACCGCGATGCGCGACAGCCGGCTGGCCGAGCGGCTGGCGGCGCCTGCCGAATGGGTGGAGGCGCAGCTGGGCCCCATCTTCGATCCGGCGGTGCAGCAGACGCTGCACAAGCTGACGGTGCGCCCCGGCTCGCGCGAGACGGTGAAGCTGCCCTTTGCCGTGAGCCAGCCGCGGCCACGCCCCGACCTGGAGGCGCAGATGCTGGTGCTGGTGAACGAAGAGCGCGGCCGCCAGGGCCTGAAGCCGCTGGTGGCCGACCCCGCTGCGGCGGAGGTGGCGCGTGAACACTCGCGCGACATGTTCGAGCGCAGCTATTTCTCGCACATCACGCCCGACGGGCTGGACCCCTTCGACCGCATGCGGGCCGGGCACCTGCGCTACCTGGCCGCCGGCGAGAACCTGGCCCTGGCCCGCACGCTGGCCATGGCGCACCGCGGCCTGATGGAGTCGCCCGGCCACCGCGCCAACATCCTGCGGCCGGCCTTCGGCCGCGTGGGCATCGGCATCCTCGATGGCGGCCGGCATGGGCTGATGGTGACCCAGAACTTCCGCAACTGAGCGGCCCCGCGCAGGTGCGCCTGGGCTGGTAGGCTTGGGCCGTTGTTGCCTTGCGCCCTGCGCTGCCCGGGAGGTTTCATGCAGCGTCCTTTGCCCGTCGGCCAGAGCTATGAACGGCTCTGGCTGGAGGAAGCGCCCGATGCCCTGATCGTGTTGTCACCCACGGGCGAGGTGCTGCTGTGGAACCGCATGGCCGAAGCCACCTTCGGTTACGCCGCGAACGAAGCCCGCGGCCAGTCCTTGCTGGACCTGATCGTGCCGGCCGACCGCATCGAAGAAGAACTGGCCGCCCGCCGCTCGGCGATGGAGGCCGACGTGCTGCTGCGCGCCGCCCTGCGTTGCCACCGTGATGGCCGGCTGCTGTACGTCGACCTCAACCTGCGCGCGGTGCACGAGGCCGGGCAGCCCAGCGGCCTGGTGATGAGCTGCCGCGACGTCACCGCCTTCAAGGTGGCGCGCGACGCCACGCAGGTGGAGCAGCGCTACCGCGACCTGCTGGAGTCGGTGCCCGACGCCATCATCATCGTCAACCAGGGTGGGCGCGTGGTGCTGGCCAATGGCCAGGCCGAGCGCATCTTCGGCTGGAGCCGGCAGGAGATGGTGGGCGCCCCGATGGAGATGCTGATGCCCGCGCGCTACCGCAGCGCGCACCACGGGCACCGCGTGCGCTTTCACCGCGCGCCGCAGGTGCGCAGCATGGGCGCCGGCCTGGAGCTGTACGGCCTGCGGCGCGACGGGCAGGAGTTTCCGGTCGAGATCAGCCTGAGCCCGCTGGACAGCGAAGACGGCGGCCTGGTGATGAGCGCCATCCGCGACATCACCGACCGCAAGCAGGCCGAGATGGCGCTGCAGAAGATGAATGCCGAGCTGCGTGTGGCCAACCAGGCCAAGGACCGCTTCCTGGCCACCATGAGCCATGAGCTGCGCACGCCGCTCAATGCCATCCTCGGCTTCACCGGCATCCTGCTGATGCGCCTGCCCGGCGAGATCAATGCCGAGCAGGAAGGCCAGCTCAACATCGTCAAGAGCAGTGCCGAGCACCTGCTGCTGCTGATCAACGACCTGCTGGACCTGGCCAAGATCCAGGCCGGCATGTACCGCCTGTCGCCCGAACTGGTGGACGTGGGCGCGCTGGTGGCCGAGGTGCAGGCCCAGCTGCAGCCGCTGGCCCGCGCCAAGCAGCTGGCGCTGCGCCTGCAGCAACCGGCCGAGCCGCTGCTGCGCCAGGCCGACCGCCGCGCGCTGCGGCAGATCGTCATCAACTTCGCCAACAACGCCATCAAGTTCACCGACCGCGGCAGCGTGCGCCTGACCGTGGACCATGCCGACGGCCAGTGGTGGGTGGAGGTGTGCGACGACGGCATCGGCATTTCGGCCGAAGACCAGGCACGGCTGTTCTCGGCCTTCACCCAGGTGGGCGACCCGCGCCGCCGGCCCGATGGCACCGGCATGGGCCTGCATGTGTGCGCCACGCTGGCCACGCTGATGGGCGGGCGCATCGCGGTGCGCAGCGAGCCGGGCGCGGGCAGCTGCTTCACCCTGATGATGGAGGGTGCCTGATCATGGCCGTCATCCTGGTGGTCGAGGACCACGCCATCAACCTGTCGCTGATGAGCTATTTGCTCAAGGCCTTCGGGCATGCGGTGCTCACCGCCAGCGACGGCGAGCAGGGCCTGGCGATTGCGCGCGAGCAGCTGCCCGACCTGGTGCTGCTGGACATCGAGCTGCCCGGCATGAGCGGCATCGACGTGGCCGGCGCGCTGCGCGCGGACGAGCGCACCGCCCACATCCCGCTGCTGGCGGTGACGGCCAGCGCCATGCGTGGCGACCGCGAGCGGCTGCTGGCGCTGGGCTTCGACGGCTATGCCAGCAAGCCCATCGACCCGCGTACCTTCACCGGCTGGATCGAGGGCTTCCTGAAGCCGCCCGCGCCGCAGGCCGAGCAGCCGCTGCTGCTGGTGGTGGACGACGTGCCCACCAACCTGCTGCTCAAGCGCAGCTGCCTGATGCCCATGGGCTTTCGGGTGCTCACCGCCACGCGGGCCGATGAAGCGCTGGCCATGGCCCGCATCAACCGGCCCGACCTCATCCTCTCCGACGTGGGCATGGCCGATGGTGATGGCTTCGAGTTCATGGAACAGGTCAAGCAGGTGCCGGGGCTGCGCGACGTGCCCTTCATCTTCATCACCTCCACCCACCACGACCTGGCGATGCAGCAGCGTGCGCTGGCCATGGGCGCGGCGCGCTACCTGATGCGGCCGATCGCACCCGAGCTGCTGGTGGCCGAGGTGCGCGCCTGCCTGGCCGCTGCCGCCGGTGGCGACAGAATCGGGCCATGATCAACACCCCCGCACCGCTGGAAGAAGGCCCGCCGCTGCTGCAGACCGATACGGCCAGCGGCATCGCCACCCTGACGCTGCGCCGCCCCGGCCAGCGCAACAGCCTGACCGACGACGACCTGCACCATCTGCTGGACTGCATCGCGCAGGTCAATGCCGATGCGGCGCTGCGGGTGCTGGTGCTGCGGGCCGACACCGCCGGCCAGCCGCGGCCGGTGTTCAGCGCGGGCTACCACGTGGGCGGTTTCGACCGTGGCGACCATGGCCCGCAACTGTTCGAGCGGGTGCCCGATGCGCTGGAACGCGCCCGGCCGCTGACGCTGTGTGCCCTCAACGGCAGCGTGTACGGCGGCGCCACCGACCTGGTGCTGGCCTGCGACCTGCGCCTGGCGCTGGCCGGCAGCGAGCTGCGCATGCCGGCCTGCAGCCTGGGCCTGCACTACTACCCCACCGGCCTGCGGCGCTACGTCAACCGGCTGGGGCTGAACCTGGCCAAGCGGGCCTTCCTCACCGGCCGGCCGCTGGCGGTGGAAGAGCTGGCGGCCCAGGCCGCGCTGTTCGAGCAGGTGCTGCCCGCGGCCCAGTTCGAAGAGGCGGTGCTGCACACCGCCCGCCATCTGGCCCACATGGCGCCGCTGGCGGCCCAGGCCACCAAGCAGTCGCTCAACGAGATCGCGGCCGGCCGCTTCGACGAGGTGCTGCTGCGCGAACGCGAGGCCATGAGCATGGCCAGCGCCGACTTCGCCGAAGGCCGCGCCGCGATGGCGGCCAGGCGGCCGCCCCGGTTCAGCGGGCGCTGATGCGACGCGCGCCCGACCGGCTGCGCGCGACCGCCACCAGCCCCAGCCCAGTCAACCACAAGGCCGTGGTGGCGGGCTCGGGCACGGCGGTGACGGACACGTTGTCCAGCAGGCCGCCGGCCATGTCGGACAGGCCTTGCGCCTCGAAGCGCAGCACGGCGCTGCCGCTGCTGCCCAGGTCAACGCGGCCCACGTAGTGCTGCCATTGCAGCGTCGAGCCGCCGGCCACGCCTTGCAGCACCGTGCCCTTGAGCGAGCCCAGGCTGAAGCCCAGGTCCTGCGTGCCGGCCGCCCAGCCGGGGCGCGCGGCGTACCAGAAGCTCAGCTCCACCCAGCCCGTGGCCTGCACGGTCTGGGTCATCCAGCTGTTGCGGTAGGTGTCCAGCTCCACCCAGTTGGCGCCGTCCTGCGCAACCAGGTTCTCGAAGCCCTGGTTCTGCAGCTCGATGCCGCCGAAGCGGCCGTCGATGGTGGCCGGGTCGCCCTGCCAGCCGGTCAGCGTCTCGGTGATGGACCAGTAGGCGTTGGGGGCAGGGTCGGCCTCGAAGCTGCCATTGCGCACGAGGTTGGTGGCCGCGAGCGCGGGGCCGGCCAGGCCGCAGAGAACGGTGGGCAGCAGCAGGGCCAGGCGGGCGTTGGACTTCATCACGAGCACTCCCGGTCAGACACACATCGTCAACGTGAAAGCGGGAGGTTAGCAGGTGTATCTGCACGCCTGCCCAGCCGTTCGAGCTTGGCGGCATACAGGGCGCGCAGCGGCGGGTCGGGCTCCAGCGCAGCGAGCTGTGCCACCAGTGCACGCGCCTCGGTGTGGCGGCCCTGGGCCTGCAGCGCACTGGCCAGGTTGGCCAGTGCATCGGTGTTGGTGGGGGCGCTGGCCAGCACCTGGCGCAGCAGCCGCTCGGCGTCCACCGGCAGGCCGGCGCGCAGGTACACCACGGCCAGCGTGTTGCGCGCGGGGGCGAATCCCGGTGCATGGCGCAGCGCCTCGCGGGCCAGCGCGTGGGCGTCGGCCAGCCGGCCCTGGGCCACCGCCTCGGCGGCGCGGTTGTTCATGAACATGGCCAGCACGGTGGCTTCGTCGATGGGCTGGCGGCGCTGGCCGGTCAAGTCTTCGCCGGGCAGGAAGTCCACCGTCATCCAGGCCGAGGCATCGAAGCCGCTGCTGCCGCGGTCGCGCAGCGGCCGGCCCAGCGTCAGGTTCACATGGCCGCTGGTCAGCAGCAGGCCGGCTTCCCGGCGGTAGCTCACTTCGCCGGGCACCAGGTTGTAGGTGACGCTGATGCCCTGCGCCTTGGCCAGCGCGGCCGTCATGATCACCAGCGACAGGCAGTTGCCGGCCCGCGCCTCGAAGGCCTGGGCGGCCGTGCGCGTGGTGCTGGCGTCGTAGGCCAGCTTCAGGTCGCCCAGGGTGTTGAGCGCACGCACCAGCGCGGCCGGCCTTCGCCGCTCTTGCGCGGTGCCGGGCAGCGCGGTGGCCAAGTAGTGCTGCATCTCGGAGCTGAGCGCGAACACCTCGGCCGCGGTGGGGGGTGGCGCGGCTGCCGCAAAGCGCGGGTCGGGGGGAGGCAGCTCGGGCGCGGTGGCCGGCGGTGCGACCGTGGCCGTGCTGCAGGCGCTGAGCATCGCCAGCAGGCCCAGCGCCGCCAGCAGCGCGGGCCACGGGTGGGTGCCGCGGGGGCCGCAGGTGGGGGCCGGTGGCAAGGCCCTGGCGTTGATTCCGTGCGGCGGCCCGTGGGGGCCACCTGGCTGTGCCGCTGACTTCATGGCCGGGCCTCCTGCAGGCAGACCCCGGCACGCTACGCCTGCGCCTGAAGCGGCGCAAGCGCGCGGGCCCTGAAGGCGCTTCTGTCA
>CAKZXL010000648.1 GCA_937883885.1 uncultured Aquincola sp.
CATCCGCGGTACTGGTCGTCCATTCAGCGCGGCCCCTACGGCAAGCCCAACACCGGCGCCCGCGGCGTGATGTCGCAGGCCTACAGCCAGGTGGAAGCCAACTTCAGCCTGTTCTTCGGGCTGGCGCTGCAGGCCTATCAGAGCACGCTGGTGTCCGACGATGCGCCCTTCGACCGCAGTGCGCGTGATGCCGCCGGCCTGCCGGTGGAGCTGATGCCGGCGCAACTGCGCGGCCTGCAGCTGTTCCGCACCGCGCACTGCGCGCTGTGCCACATCGGGCCGGCCTTCACCTCGGCCGCGGTGGACACCAATGCTGCGCTGGTGGCCAGCCAGCCGCTGGCCTTCGGAGACCGGGTGTTCCGCAACACCACCTCGCGCAACGTGGTCACCCGGCTCGCCGGGACCAAGGGCTTCGGCCTGGTGGACACCGGCTTTGCCGCCACCGGCGTGGGCGACGATGCCTGGGACCGCGGCCTGGCCGGCCAGGACGAATTCGGCCGCGACCTGGCGCTGGCCGCGCAATTCCTGCAGCTGCTGGCCGGCCGCCCCGACCAGGTGGTGGATGCGCGCGTGGCCGAGGTGCGCGCCTGCGACCTGCCCAACCCGGTGGCCTTGAACCGCGCCCAGCCGCATGCCAGCGTGTTCACCCAGCGTGAAGGCGTGCAGCCGCAGCAGCAGGCCACCACCGGCTGCCTGACGCCGGGCTATGCCTACGTGCCCACGCCCGCGGCCGCGCAGGCGGAGCTGGCGCTGGGCGCCGGCAACCAGCGCCTGCAACTGCTCACCGACGGCGCCTTCAAGATTCCGACGTTGCGCAATGTGGAGCTGACCGGCCCCTACATGCACAACGGCAGCATGGCCACGCTGGATCAGGTCATCGAGTTTTATGCGCGCGGTGGCAACTTCAACGGCCGCAGCAAGCAGTTCGGCACCGTGTTCGGGCAGCCTGGGCTGCAGCTCGATGCGCAGGCCCGGGCCGACCTCAAGTCTTTCCTGGTGTCGCTGACCGACGAGCGGGTGCGCTACGAGCGCGCGCCCTTCGACCATCCGTCACTGGCGGTGCCGCACGGCCACCTGGGCGATGCCACGCGCTTGCAACCTTCCAGCACGCTGGGGCCCACATTGGCCCAGGACCGCATGCTGCTGCTGCCCGCGGTGGGCGCCGCCGGTCGCACCACGCCCTTGCAGCCGTTCCACACCTACCTGGCGCCTTGATCGGCGATCTTTGAGGTGTCAAACGTTCAGGGCTGCCGACCGGCATGCGCCGTGGTGCGCGCGGGTCGTGTTCACGGTCGAGTCGTCAGAGGGGTCGAGGTGGCGACGACGGCACCGATCCGGGCCGGCGCCTCGGGAAACGCGCTGATGGCGCACATCAAGAAGGACTGACCATGACTGCTGATCGCCTGGGGCGACGTCGAACCCTCGCCGCGGTGGCATCGGTGCTGCTGGTGCCGTGCATGCAGCCGGCCACCGCGCATGACTTCAAGCTCGGTGCGCTGCGCATCGACCATCCGTATGCCACGCCGACGCCGGCCGGCGTCGCCAACGGTGCGGCCTATCTGCGCGGCATCCGCAACACCGGTGGTCAGGCCGACCGCCTGGTGGGGGCCAGCACGCCGGCAGCCGCGCGGGTGGAGATCCACCGCAGCGTGCTCGATGCCGACAACGTGATGCGCATGCGGGCCGTCGATGGCATCGACCTGCCGCCCAAGTCCGAGGTGCAGGTGCGCCACGGGGGTGAGTACCACCTGATGCTGATCGACCTGAAGCGGCCGCTGAAGGACGGCGACCGCTTCACGATCACCCTGCGCTTCGAGAAGGCCGGCGAGCGCGAGGTGACCGCGTGGGTGCAGACACCGCGCGGCCAGCCTGAGGCGCACCGGCACTGAAACATCCCCCGCAGCGATCAAGCAGCCGTGAGTGGCTGGGCCGGTTGCTGGCCCGGGGCGAGGCAGCCCTGACGTCGCCAGCGCTTCAACGGGTTTTCGCCCAGGGCAACAAGGTGGGCGGCCCCCAGGGGGACACCGACGGCGGCAAGCTGGGCACAGGCGCCGGCGCAGGTGCGGGTGCGGGTGCAGGTGCCGGAGCAGGCGCAGGCGCAGGTGCAGGTGCTGGTGCTGGTGCTGGTGCTGGCGACGGAGGTGGCGGAGGTGGCGGAGGTGGCGGCGGTGGCGGAGGAGGAGGAGGAGGAGGCGGAGGCGGCGGTGGTGGAGGAGGCGGAGGCGGAGGCGGAGGCGGAGGTGGCGATGGCGGAGGAGGCGGAGGTGGAGGCAGCGGCGGCTGCACCCGCGACACGATGGCGGTCTGCAACTGCGCTTCGCTCAGGCCATACTCGAAGACGATGTGGACCGGCGGCGACGCGACGTACTTCTCCTTGCCGCCCGACTGGGCGGTGGACCACACTTCCAGCGTCACCCGATAGGCACCGGCAGGCATGCTGCCGACGGCGCTGCAGGGGGTGGCCGCGGTGCTGTCGGCCACGCCGCTGATCATCCAGTCCAGGTGAGCATGCACGGTCCCGCCGGCGCCGGTGCGGGCGATGGCGGCGGTTCGTGGACCAGCCACGCCCGTTGACGAGAACCGTGTGCCGCGCTGCCACCAGCCGTATTCGGTGGCCCAGGTCGCGGGGTCGCGGATGTAGTTGCGCAGCAGCTCGGGTGGCACGGCGCCGAACAGGGCAATGCTGACGCCGGCCGGCGCCGGACCCCATTGCCCGGTGGCCGGGTTCCAGTACAGCAGCGAGCCCAGCGCCCGGAAGTGCAGTTCCTCGGCCTGCAGAAAATGGCCGGCAAAGGCCTGGAACCCCGGATCGTCGGTGGCACAGGTGCCGCCCTCGAAGTCGCTGAAGTAGCCGGGGAAGATGCGCCAGCCGGTTTCGTGGTCAACGGGCAGCCGGTCGAGACCGGTGAGGTCGCCGAAGAACTCGGTGCTGATGCGACTGCCCGCCACCGGCCCGCTGCTGGTGCGCAATTCGATGTCGAAATGCACCGCATGCGCCGGCAGTGCCAGCCCCAGGCTGCCGGCCGCCGCGCAGGCCACGAGGCTGAGCCGCCACACCGGTGAGCGGGCGGCCGAAGGACGGTGCACGGGACTCAGTGCGACCGGCGGCGGCGTGCCATGGCACCGATGGCGGCCAGGCCCGCCAGCATCAGCGCGTAGGTGCCCGGCTCGGGCACCGCCGTGACCAGCGAATCAACGGCCATCTCGAAGTTTTCTTCGCTCAGGCCGTAGTTGAACGCCACCAGGAAGGGCGTTGATGCCGCATGCGCGGTGGAGCCCAGCTGCATCGTCAGCAGGTAAGCGCCTTCGGTGCCCACGGGATTGGTGCTGAAGGTCAGATGGCTGTGCACGTTGCCGCTGGCGTCCACCTTGGCCACGAAGCTGCTGCTGCCGGCCTGCACGCCGCTGCCCGTCCAGCGGGTTTCCTGGCTGGCGGCATCACGCACGCTCACGTAGTCGCCTGCGGCAGCGGCGGTCCAGGCAGCACCGTTCCAGTACTGCAGCGTGCCGGTGCCGGCGAAGGTCAGGAAGCTGCCGGGCTGCAGCGTGGCACCGTCCTGCGTCTGAAAGCCGGGGTTGCTGGTCTGGTAGTAGACGAACTGGTCGCCGAAGGTGGCCTCGTACAGCTTGCTGCCGTCCAGCGTGAGGTGGTAGCCGCCACCAAGCGTCAGCTGACCGCCGACCACCGACACCGCGATGTCGCCGGCATGGTCGTGCGGATCTGCAGCCCATGCCGCGGCGGGGATGAGGCAGGCGCCGGCCAGCAGGCCGGTCAATGCGATGCGATGGATCATTCTTCACTCCTGGTTGTTTATGCAATAAGGTTGCACTTTACAAGAATTCGCAACCGGGTTGCATTTATAGTCGCAACAACCTCACCACCGCAACCTGCACTGCGACCCGTGCGCTTCTTGCCCTCCGCCGCAAGCCCGATTTCGGCCTGGCCGGCCTGTCTGCTCGCGGCGCTGGCAGCCGGCACGCCGCCCGTGCTGTCGCAACCGCTGCAACCCGAGCCGCCGACCAGCCGCATCACCGTGACCGGGCAGCGACAGCCTGAGGCCCCGGCCACCACCGCGCCGCAGACTACGCTGTCGGGCGCTGCGCTGCGCAGCCGCATGGCAGCCACGCTGGGCGCCACGCTGGAGCAGGAGCTGGGCATGGGCAACGCCAGCTTCGGCCCCGGTGTGGGCCTGCCCGTGATCCGCGG
>CAKZXL010000649.1 GCA_937883885.1 uncultured Aquincola sp.
CGCCGGCACCGAAGTGCCGGGCGAGAGCCGCCTGCGCGCCCAGCTGGTGCCGGTGGGCGATGCGCTGCAGCTGCGCCTGGTGGTGATGCCCTTCGGCGCCTTCGGCCCGGCGGTGCCGCCCGCCGTGGGCCGCGAGCGGCTGATGACGGTGCATGAAGGCCTGAGCCTGGCCACCCGCCGCGACCTGGCGCAGGAAGCAGCCCACCTGCACGGCGTGCTCGATGCCCTGCCCTGGCTGGAAGGCAGCGAAGCCGGTGAAGCCGGCTGGCTGCTGGACACGCCCGAGCTGGCGCTGCAAACGGTGGAAGCCCTGCCCACATTGCCCGCCATCGCCGCGCTGGACTGGCCGCGCGGCAAGCCGGTGCGCCTGACCACCGTGGCGCCGCATGCGCTGGCCGTGCGGGTGAGCAGCGAGCGGCAATGGTTTGCGCTGGAAGGCGAGCTGAAGGTGGACGACCACCGCGTGGTGGGCCTGCAGCAGTTGCTGCAGATGGCGCAGCAGGCCAAGACCGGCCGCTTCGTCGCGCTGGGCGAAGGTGAATACCTGGCGCTGACCGAGCGCCTGCGCCAGCAGCTGGCCGACTTGTCGGCCCTGGGCGCGCAGCGGCCTGACGGCGTGTTTGCGCTGCCGGCCGCCGGCGCCGCCTGGCTGGAAGCCACGCTCGACGGCATGCAGGTGGACGGCGACAACCCGTGGCGCCAGCGGCTGGCCGCGCTGCAAGCGGCCGCCCAGCTGCAGCCCGAACTGCCCAAGGGCTTGCGCGCCGAGCTGCGCAGCTACCAGGCCGAAGGTTATGCCTGGATGTCGCGCCTGGCCCATGCCGGCCTGGGCGCCTGCCTGGCCGACGACATGGGCCTGGGCAAGACGGTGCAGACGCTGGCGATGCTGCTGGCCCGTGCCGAGCGGGGGCCGGCGCTGGTGGTGGCGCCCACCTCGGTGGCCGGCAACTGGCTGGCCGAGGCGCAGACCTTCGCGCCCGGCCTGCGCGCCGCCATCTATGGCGATGCGGGCAACGAGCGCAACCGCGACGCCAGCATCGACGAAGCCGGGCCGGGCGACCTGCTCATCGTCTCGTACGCGCTGGTGCAGCTGGACGCCGAGCGCTTTGCCCGGCGCACCTGGTCCACGCTGGTGATGGACGAAGCCCAGGCGGTGAAAAACGCCGCCACCAAGCGCGCCAAGTCGGTGGCCGAGCTGAAGGCCGACTTCCGCCTGGCGCTCACCGGCACGCCGGTGGAAAACCGGCTGGCCGACCTGTGGTCCATCATGAACATGCTGAACCCCGGCCTGCTGGGCACGGCCACGCAGTTCAACGAACGCTTCGGCAGCCCGATCGAAAAACAGCAGGACGCCGCGGCCCGTGCGCGGCTGCGCCGGCTGGTCTCGCCCTTCCTGCTTCGGCGCACCAAGGCCCAGGTGCTGACCGATTTGCCGCCGCGCACCGAGATCGTCCACCAGGTGCAGCCCAGCGAGGCCGAGCGCAACTTCCTGGAAGCGCTGCGCCGCAATGCGGTGGAACGCATCCAGGAGATGGGTGAGAAGGGCGGCCCCGACACCGCCTTCCATGTGCTGGCCGAACTCACCCGGCTGCGCCGCGCTGCCTGCGACCCGCGGCTGGTGTCGCCCGAGCTGGGCATCGTCGGCAGCAAGGCGCAGGAGTTCGAGACCCTGGTGCGCGAGCTGGTGGACGGCCAGCACAAGGCGCTGGTGTTCAGCCAGTTCACCGACTTCTTGAAGCTGCTGGGCCGGCGGCTGGACGACGCCGGCATCGGCTACCAGTACCTGGACGGCAGCACGCCGGGGCCGGAGCGGGCGCGCCGCGTGGCCGCTTTTCAGCGGGGTGAAGGCGAGCTGTTTCTCATCAGCCTGAAGGCGGGTGGCTTCGGCCTCAACCTGACGATGGCCGACTATGTGCTGATCGTCGACCCCTGGTGGAACCCGGCCGCCGAAGACCAGGCCATGGGCCGCGCCCACCGCATCGGCCAGCAGCGGCCGGTGACGGTGTACCGCCTGGTCACGGCCGGCTCGATCGAAGAGCGCATCGTCGACCTGCACCGCGACAAGCGCGGCCTGGCCGATGGGCTGCTGGAAGGGCAGGACGAGGGCAAGGCGATCGGGGCGGATGAGCTGCGCGAGCTTCTTCTCGGAACACCGCCCGGGCTTTAGGAGCGCGTGACGGCGGGCCGCGGCGCTGCCGCGTCCGCCCATGGCTGGTCAAAGAACGGATCGCCGGCCAGCGCAGCGGCCACCATGGGCAGCGCGTCCAGGCCCCAGAACAGCCGGCCGTCCAGCTCGATGGCCGGCACGCCGAACACGCCGTGCTCGATGGCGGCTTGTGTCGACAACTTCAGCTCTTCCTTCACCTCGGCCGAGGCCGGGTCGCGCTGCGGCTGCAGCCGCGCCGTCAGCGCGGCCAGGCGCTGCGGGTCGTTGGCGTCACCGCCTTCGCACCACACGTGGCGGAACAAGGCCTCCACCACGCGCCGGTTGGGCGCACCGCCCGGCGGGCTGCAGGCCAGCGCCAGCCGCTGCAGCGCCAGCGGGTTGAACGGGTGCTGCGCCGGCAGCTGCAGCGGCGTGCCCTGCTGGCGCGCCAGCCACAGCACCTGGCGGTAGGTCCAGTCGCGCTTGGGCGCCACCTCAGCCGGGCCGCGCTGGCCCCAGTGCTGCAGCACCGCGCCCAGCAGCAGCGGCCGGTACTCCACCAGGTATGACTGCCCTTCCAGCGCCTGCGGCAGCCGGTCGAAGGCCAGCCAGGCGTAGGGCGAGATCACGTCGAACCAGAAGCGCAGCGACTTCATGCGCGCACCTTGCCCGTGAGCACCAGCAGCCCGCGCTGGCGCAAGGCCTCGCGCCGCGCGGGCAGCTGCGCCCACACCACACGCTTGCCCTCGTCGCCCATACGGCTCCACGCGGCGATCTCGTCCAGCGAACGGGCGCAGCCCATGCACCAGCCGCTGGCCGGGTCAATGCGGCAGACGCTGTTGCAGGGGGAAGGTACAGGCAAAGCGCTCATGCCTGCACCACGTCCACCACCGGCGCGCCGGTGAGGCTGGCCAGCTGCTGCGGCGTGAGCATGAACACGCCGTTCGGGTGGCCGGCGGCGGCCCACACCTCGTGAAAGCGGAACAGCTGGTCGTCGATCAGCGTCACCAGCTTTTCGGCATGGCCCAAGGGCGACACGCCGCCGATGGAAAAGCCGGTGCGGGCCTTGACGAAAGCCGCATCGGCGCGGCCCACCGGCCCCACCAGCGCAGCCACCTTCTTCTCGTCCACCCGGCGGTCGCCCGAGGCCACCACCAGCACCGCGGCTTCGTCAGCCTTGCGCTTGAAGATCACGCTCTTGGCCACCTGCCCCACCAGGATGCCCAGCGCATCGGCCGCCTCTTGCGAGGTGCGGGCCGGCACGCCCAGCCAGCGCGGCGCATGCGGATGGCCCAGCTCGGCCAGCAGCGCGGTGACGCGCTGAAAACCTTCAGAACCGCCCGTGGCGGCCTCGGCAGACGGGGTGGGGGTGTCGGCAGTGCTCATGGCGCCATTGTCATCGCGCGACGGCGCCACCATCGCCGGCCGCAGCCCGCCGTACCCGACCGGCCAGCCCGCGCAAAAATCGCGACAGCAGCACGATGGCCGCCACCATCACCACCAGGCCCACGGCCAGCAGCGCGAAGAACCACAGCGGCTGGTTCACCGACAGCCACAACATCGACGGCACGAAGGCATCGCCCAGCAACGACAGGCCGATGTTGCTGAAGGGCTCGGGCGAGGTGTTGGCCGCCGCCCGCGTGGCCGCCTTGGCCGCATGCGCGGTGGCCGCCAGGCTGCCGCCCAGCAGCGCGGCCACGGCGCCCCTGGTGGCCTCGTCGCCGCCGAACACGCCATAAGCCAGCGCGGCCCCGGCCGGTATGCGGATGGCGGTGTGCACCGTATCCCAGGCCGAATCCACCCAGGGGATCTTGTCGGCCAGAAACTCCACCAGCACCAGCGCACCGCTGACGGCCAGCAGCACCGGACTTTGCAGGACATGAAGACCGGCCGGCAGCTGCACCCAGCCCAGCCAGCCGGCCAGCCCGGTGAGAAACACCACCGCATACAGGCGCAGGCCGCTGGCCCAGCCGAGCGCGGCGGCCAGGGCCATGAGTTGGGTGGTGTCGAGGTGCATCGAGTAACAACCGCTCAAACAGGGTCGCGCCGGTAGGCGCCCACGGTCTCGGCGCTGCGCCAGTCCGGCGGCGTTTCGGCGGTGGCCCAGTGTTCCACCGCCTCGGCAATCACCGGGCCTGAAGGGCCACTGCTCAGCCGGTAGCGGGCGTTGCAGAAGAACACGCCGGGCGGGTGGTCGACCCGCACCACCGCATGCACACGGCCATCGGCCAGCGCGTCCACCGCCTGCAGCGTGATGGTCCAGCCCTCGGGGTAGGCGGCATTGGCGCGCACGATGGCATCACCATCGAGGAACCATTCACCGCTGCAAGGCCAGTGCGTCACCGCATCGGCGGCGTACAGCGCGCGCATGCCGGGCCAGTCGCGGGCCTGCACCCGCGTCCACAGCGTGCGCACCACGGCGCAGCGGTGCTCCCCATCGTCCAGCCCCGGCGGCATGCCCGGCTGCAGCGGCTTGACCATCACCACGCTGCGGTAGTGCTTGCCGTCCCACTGCACCTCGTCCACATCGGCAAAGCCCCAGCGGCCGTACAGCGCCCGCAGGTGGTGGGCGGGCACCGCCGTGTCCAGCGCGATGGCGCGGTGGCCTTGCTCGCGCGCCCAGGCTTCGCACGCCGCAAACAGCCGTTCGCCCAGCCGCTGGCCGCGCAGCGCCGGCTCAATGGCGAACTGGTGGATGTGGGCCACGTCGGTGCGGAAGTACCAGGGCGTGGCCCGCGCCCAGGCATGGCGTTGCGGGTCGAACGGACCGTTGACGGTGATGGTGCCCACCACCTGCGCCCCGCGGGCCAGCACGTAGCACTGGCCGCCCAGCACCCGCTCGCGGGTCATGGCCACCTTCTGGTCCACCGCGGTGTAGTTCAGGCCCATGGCGGCCAGCGGCGCATAGGCGCGGTGCAGCAGCGCGGTGATGGCTTCCAGCGAATCCGTGTCGGCCAGCGGCCTCAGCACCAGCTCGTCCATGGCCTTACTTCAGCGGAATGACGGTGCCCCGGTCCACCGGCACGGCGGTCACGCTGTTCTGCGGCGAGCCTTCGATCACCCGGTCGGAGTAGGTCAGGTACACCAGCGTGTTGCGGGTCTTGTCCACCATGCGCACCACGCGCAGCTTCTTGAAGATGAGGGAGATGCGCTCGGTGAACATCTCTTCCTGCGCCGGCAGCGGCTTCTTGAAGCTGATGGGCCCGGTCTGACGGCAGGCGATGCTGGCTTCGGCCTTGTCTTCGGCCAGGCCCAGCGCGCCCTTCACGCCGCCGGTCTTGGCGCGCGACACGTAGCAGGTGACGCCCTGCACGCCGGGGTCGTCGTACGCATCCACCACGATCTTGTGGTCGGGGCCGATGAGCTTGAAGACGGTGTCCACCTCGCCCACGGGCTCGGCCTGGGCGGCGGCGGCCGCCAGCAGGCCCAGGGCCAGCGCGGTGCGACGCAGGAAGGATGTGCGGAAGGTTTGTTTCATGGGCGGCAGCTTAGCGGCCTTGACAGGCCCCGGCCGCCTTCTATATTCACCCATAACGGTGAATGAAATGACGACGACCGACCTGCTGGACCACACCATGACCGCGCTGGCCGATGCCACGCGCCGCGCCATCCTGCGGCGGCTGGCGCGCGGCGAAGCCCGCGTGACCGAGCTGGCGGCGCCGTTCGCCATCTCGCTGAACTCGGTGTCCAAGCACATCCGCATCCTGGAGCGGGCGCAGCTGGTGCAGCGCCGGGTGGTGGGTCGCGAGCACCTGCTGTCCTTCAACCCCGCCCCGCTGGCTGAAGCCGGCGCGTGGATCCACGAGCAGCAGGCCTTCTGGTCGCAGCGGCTCGATGCCCTGGAAGCCGCCCTGCTGGCCGAAGACGCCAGCGCGGCCGCGGCTTCCGCCCCTGCCCCAGCGCCTGACCGCAAGAAGGCGCGCCCATCTGCCCGAGGACCCTCGCGATGACTGCCCATACGCCCTTTTCCTCCACCGACGCCGAGCCGCTAGGCGCGGTGATCGCGCCCGCCACCGTGCGCATCGAACGGCTGCTGCCCGGCACGCCCGAGCGCTTGTGGACCTACCTGACAGACCCCGACAAGCGCGCGCTGTGGCTGGCCGGCGGGCCGATGGCGCCGCACGAGGGTGGCCGCTATACGCTGCTCTTCCGGCACCAAGACCTGTCGCCGGTGGCCGAGCCGCCGCCCGATGCCAGCCTGCTGTGCAGCGACGGCGACATCGGCGAACACGGTGGCCAGGTGCTCACCTGGCAGCCGCCGCAGCGCCTGGTGCTGAGCTGGCCCGAGCCCGGCGGTGCGCCGCCTTCCACGGTGGAATTTGATCTGGCGCCGGTGGCAGGCGGCCAGCAGGTGCGGCTGACCATCACCCACCGCCGGCTGGCTTCCAGCGCATCGATGCTCAGCGTCTCGGGCGGCTGGCACACCCACCTGGGCGTGCTGCTGGACC
>CAKZXL010000650.1 GCA_937883885.1 uncultured Aquincola sp.
GCACGTGCTGCAAGGGTGACGTGGTGCCCCCTAGCTCGCTGCGCTCGCGTCCCCCCGAGGGGGAGCTCAGTCCCTTGGGGCGGCCCGGCGGGACTGAGGTGGCACTGACACGCCCCGGCGTGGCCTGGCTGCTGCTGGGGCTGGTGCTGGCCGGGGGCGCGCTGGTGGGCACGCAGTACCCGCGCACGCTGCTCGACTGGCAGCCCGCGCTGGCCAGCGCCGAGCCCTGGCGGGCCTTCAGCGCCGCCTTCGTGCACCTGAGCACCCGCCATCTGCTGGCCAACCTGCTGGGCTGCGTGGTGGTCACCGCCTTCGGGCTGATCGCCCGCGTGCCGTGGTGGATCGCGCTGGCCTGGCTGCTGGCCTGGCCGCTGGGCCATGTGCTGCTGTGGTTCCAGCCGGCGCTGCAGCACTATGCGGGCTTGTCAGGCGTGCTGCACGGCGGCGCCGCAGCGGCCGCGCTGTACGTGGCGCTGCGGGGTGAAGGCCACGAGCGCCTGATCGGCTGGGGCGTGCTGGCCGGTGTGGCCGTCAAGCTCTGGCGCGAGGCCCCCTGGCGCGGACCGGTGCAGGCGGTGGCCGGCTGGGACATCCCGATCGCGCCGATCGCGCATGCCACTGGGGTGGCGGCGGCGCTGCTGTGCGCCGGGATGGCGTTGTGGGTGACCCGAGCATGGAGCCACACCGCTCATGGACGAGATGATGAGTAAAGCCAACAGACGTTGACCATCCATGCTTTGAGTCAAGGTTTGTTGGCTTGACTGGCGTCGCTGCTGCCGCGATCATGAAAACAATCCTTGCCTTTATAGATTTAGCGACAGCGATTGTTTGCATGAAGAAAGACGAAAGCATTCTGCTCAGCACCGAGCAACTCGCCCAGACGGTTCAGCTGGGTGAGGCAATCTCTCGGCTGCGGCTGGCGCGACGGATTCGTCAGCAAGACGCCGCACTGCGCGCAGGGCTGTCGCGCCCCACCGCCAGCAAGATTGAGCGCGGCGACCCCGGCCGCACCTTGGGCCAGGTGATTCGCTACCTCGGCGCGATCGCGCCTGGCATGACGTTGGCGCGGCTTGTCGAAGGCAAAGACCCGTCTCTTCTTGCGCTGACGGCTTCGGAAAGGCGCCAACGCGTCCGTGAACTCAGCGCTGAAGAGCGCCGCAAGCTGGATTTCTGAGCCATGGCACTCCCCTCAGCGCCGTGCCTGCCCGCGCTGTGATGGCCACAGAGCTTTATGTGTTCGCCCACCTCCTGGGTGAGTTCGTGCCCGCAGGCATCCTCACCTTGACCGAAACACCCCTGGGGGTCGAAGCGTCCAGCTTTTCCTATGGCACCCGCTATCTTCAGCGATCACAGGCCATCGAGGTCGACCCGGTCAGCCTCGCGTTGGCCGACAAGGCCCAGGTGCGCGAGAAGTCGCTGGTGCCGGTCAACGGCCTGCCGCTGTTTGGCGGGCTGCGCGACGCCGCCCCTGATGCCTGGGGTCGACGCGTCATCGAAGCGAAGTTCAAGGTGCCGGCGAACAGCCTGCCGGAGTCGACCTACCTGCTGGAGGCCGGGAGCGAGCGTGTGGGCGCCCTGGACGTGCGGCGCCAGCTGACGGACCGGGCGTCCGCCGGCGTGTCCGAGGTGAAGGCCCTGCAATACCTGCTTGAAGCGGCAGAGCGCATCGAGCTGGGCGAGCCGGTGCCTACAAGGCTGACCGACCTCTTCGGCTCCAGCCCCGGCGCGGGCGGCGCACGGCCCAAGGCTTCGGTGCGCGACAGCGATGGCCTGCTGTGGCTGGCCAAATTTGCCAGCAGAGGCGACACCTTCGATGTGGCAACCGCCGAGCATGCCACCCTGCGCCTGGCCGAGGCTTGCGGCATGACGGTGCCCGCCAGCAAGGTGGTGGACCTGGGCGGCAAGCACACGCTGCTCATCCGCAGGTTCGACCGGTACTGGATCGACGACGACGCGCTGCGCGGCGGCCCGGCGCAACTGCCCGCTGACCTGGCCTTGCACGCCACGCTGCCCACGGACACGGCCCGACATGAATGGCGGCTGCCTTTCGCCAGCGCCCTCACGATGGTGGCGTGCGACGAGATGGCGTCTCGCACCAAGGGCTACGCCGACATCGCCCATGCGATCCGCCGGCAGGTACATCCGTCGTTCATCCGGCAGAACAACAAGGAGCTGTTTTCCCGCATGGTGTTCAACATCCTGGCGAGCAACGACGACGACCATCTGCGCAACCACGGGTTCGTGTGGGACCCGCGTGCCGGTGGCTGGCGGCTGAGCCCGCTGTATGACGTGGTGCCACGGCCGGCGATCGCGCAGGAGCGCTTCCTGCACCTGGAAGTGGGCCTGCAGGGGAAGCTGGCCACGCTCGACAACGCGATGTCGAAGTACGCACAGTTCGACCTCCAGCGCCCCGAGGCCATTGCCCTGATGGCCCGGGTGGTGACCACGGTGGCAGGGTGGCGCGAGCGCTTCGAAGCACACGGCGCGCCAGGCCGCCTGATGGACCAGTTGGCGCGCGCTTTTCGCGTGCTGGACGAGGTGGCCAGCCCCGCACTGAGGTCCGAACTGGCGGCCGCCGACGACAACCCGGCACACTGACGCCTTTGCCGCAGAAATGCCGACGACCGAACGAAGAACCACGCTGGACGGCTTGGCCGTCTCGCTGCTGCTGGGCTGCTGCGTGCTGTGGGGCCTGAACCAGGTGGCCACCAAGGTGGCGCTGGCCGACTTTCCGCCCTTCACCCAGGCGGCGCTGCGCTCGGCCGGAGCGGCGCTGCTGGTGCTGACCTGGGCGCGGCTGCGTGGCATTGCGCTGTTCACGCGCGACGGCACCCTGCGCGGCGGGCTGCTGGCCGGGGCCTTGTTCGCGCTGGAGTTCGGGCTCATCTTCTTCGGGCTGCAATTCACCACCGCTTCGCGCATGGTGGTGTTCATCTACCTGGCACCCTTCGTGGTGGCGCTGGGCATGCCCTTCGTCGCGCGGTCCGAGAAGCTCAAGCCGCTGCAGTTCGTGGGTCTGGCCATCGCGTTCGGCGGCGTGGCCGCGGCTTTTGCCGAAGGCTTCGGCCAGCCCACCGCCGGCGATCGGCAATGGCTGGGCGATGCCTGCGGCGTGGCTGCGGCGCTGGTGTGGGGCGCCACCACGCTGTCCATCCGCAGCACGCGGCTGGCCAGCGCCGCGCCCGAAAAAACCCTGCTCTATCAGCTGGGCCTGTCGGCGCTGCTGCTGGGCATTGCCGCGCCTGTCGCGCACGAGACGTGGCCGCAGCAAGTAGCGGCGCTATCGTGGGGTGCGCTGCTGTTCCAGACGGTGATCGTCACCTTCGCCAGCTACCTGGTGTGGTTCTGGCTGGTGCGCCACTATGCGGCCACGCGCATCGCGTCGTTCACGCTGCTCACGCCCATCTCGGGCTTGGTGGCCGGCGCGCTGGTGCTGAACGAGCCGCTGACCCCGCGCCTGCTGCTGGCCCTGGCCACCGTGGTGCTGGGCCTGGTGCTGGTCAACCGAAAATAGCAGGCGCCCCTTTACAAGACAGGAGACGAACCATGATCACGCTGTGCGGCTTTTCGGTGTCCAACTACTACAACAAGGTCAAGCTGGCCCTGCTGGAAAAAGGCATTCCGTTCACCGAGGAGTACGTCAACACCGGCTGCCAGGAAGAAGCCGTGCTGTCCGCCTCACCGCTGGGCAAGGTGCCCTTCATCCGCACCGAGCGCGGCACGCTGTGCGAAAGCCAGGTCATCGTCGACTGGCTGGAAGCCGAATACCCCACGCCCGCGCTGCTGCCGGCCGATGCCTTCGGCCGCGCCAAGCAGCATGAGCTGATCACCTTCCTGGACCTGCATCTGGAGCTGGTGGCGCGCGAGCTGTACGGCCAGGCCTTCTTCGGCGGCACCGTGAGCGACGAGACGCAGGCCCGCGTGAAGCAGAAGCTGGACCGCCACATCCCGGCGCTGATGCGGCTGACCTCGTTCAAGCCCTACGTGGCCGGCAGCCAGTTCACCATGGCCGACTGCGCGGCCTACACCAACCTGCCGCTGGTGGCCATGTCCACCAAGGCGGTGTACGGCGAAGACCTGCTGCAAAAGCACGGCCTGGACTGGAAGAGCTACGTCAAGCTGATGGGCGAGCGCCCTTCGGTGCAGCGCGTGGACGCCGACCGCAAGGCCGACACCGCCGCCCGCGTGGCGGCCGCCGCCGCCAAGAAGTAAGCGGACTCAAGTACCGGCCAGCCCCAGCAGGCTGGCCAGCTGCCACAGCGCGAAGCCGCCCAGCAGCAGCGCCGAAGCCTGGTTGACCCGGCGCTGCCAGCGCGCATCGAAGCGGCTGCGCAGCCGGCCCACCACCGCGGCCAGCAGCAACCACCACAAGGCCGAGCCCACCAGCACACCGCCCACCATCACCCAGGGCGAAGCCGGTGCCGCGCTGCGTCCGGCCAGCATGCCGAACACCGCGACGAACGAGACGATGGTGCCGGGGTTGGACAGCGTGAGCACGAAGGTGCCCGCCAGCTGCCTGAGCAGCGCCGCCCGGCCCGGCGCCACCGCACGCGCACTGGCCACCGGCTGCCGCCAGGTGCGCCAGGCGATGAAGGCCAGGAACAGCGCGCCCAGCCCGTGCAGCCAGCCGCGCGCGCCGATCAGCCACTGGGTGACGGCCACCACGCCGAAGGCGCCGATGGCGCCATACACCGCATCGGCCAGCGCCGC
>CAKZXL010000651.1 GCA_937883885.1 uncultured Aquincola sp.
CATCCACCACGATGCCCACCGTGCGGTTGGCGATGTTCAGGATGATGACGACGGTGAATTCGTTGATCTCGGCGTTCTCCAGTCCGAAGAGGGCGCGCAGATCGATGATGGGCACGATCACGCCGCGGAGGTTGACCACGCCCTTGAAGAAGTGCGGCGCATGCGCGATGCGGGTCGGCGGCTCGTAGCCGCGGATTTCCTGCACCTTGAGGATGTCGATGCCGTACTCCTCCGCGCCCAGCTTGAAGGACAGCACCTCGCGGGGAGCGCCTGCGGCCTCGACCGCGGCAACGGCTTGGGATTCGTCGGGGGTGGTGACGCTCATGGACAACCTCACTGGCGATGACGCAGCCAGTGTGGCCCTGCACGCCGCGGGCGAAGGGCCGAATAGCGCGGTGAAAGGCCGCCACAATCCATGCAATGACCGAGTCGCTGTTCGACGACCTGCCCGCGCCGCCACCGCCCGCCGGCGCGCCGGCCAAGGCCCGCAAGGGCGCCGCACCCGCCGGCCCCGTGCCGCTGGCCGAGCGCCTGCGCCCGCGCACGCTGGACGAGGTGATCGGCCAGCGCCACCTGCTGGGCCCCGGCAAGCCGCTGCGCACCGCCTTCGAGACCGGGCGCCTGCATTCGATGATCCTGTGGGGTCCGCCGGGCGTGGGCAAGACCACGCTGGCGCGCCTGATGGCCGGCGCCTTCGATGCCCAGTTCATCGTGCTGTCTGCGGTGCTGGGCGGCGTCAAGGACATCCGCGAAGCGGTGGACCGCGCCCAGGTGGCCCGTGGCCAGGGCCGCGCCAGCGTGGTGTTCGTCGATGAAGTGCACCGCTTCAACAAGGGCCAGCAGGACGCCTTCCTGCCGCATGTGGAGGCGGGGCTTTTCACCTTCATCGGCGCGACGACCGAGAACCCAAGCTTCGAGGTCAACTCGGCGCTGCTGTCGCGCGCCACGGTGCATGTGCTCAAGGCGCTGGACGCCGAGGACATGGCCGCGTTGATCGAGCGCGCGCGGCACGAGCTGCAGGCGCCGCCGATGAGCGATGCTGCGCGTGATCGCCTGGTGGGCTATGCCGATGGCGATGCCCGCCGGCTGCTCAATGCCTACGACAACCTGGTGAGCCTGGCCGGCCCGGTGGCCGAGCTGGACGAAGCCGCGCTGGAAAAGTCGCTGGGCGAGCAGCTGCGCCGCTACGACAAGGGCGGCGAGCAGTTCTACGACACCATCTCGGCGCTGCACAAGTCGGTGCGCGGCTCCGACCCCGATGCCGCGCTGTACTGGCTGGCCCGCATGCTCGATGGCGGCGTGGATCCGCGTTACGTCATCCGGCGGGTGGTGCGCATGGCCAGCGAGGACATCGGCTTGGCCGATCCGCGTGCGCTGCGGCTGGCGCTGGACGCCGCCGAAACCTATGAGCGGCTGGGCTCGCCCGAAGGCGAGCTGACCATCGCGCAGTGCATCGTCTACCTCGCGATGGCGCCCAAATCCAACGCGGTGTACAGCGCCTGGAACGCCGCCCGCGCCTTCGTCAAGCGCGACGGTACGCGCCCGGTGCCGCTGCACCTGCGCAACGCGCCCACCCAGCTGATGAAGGAACTGGATTACGGCCGCGACTACCGCTACGCCCACAACGAAGCCGGCGGCTTCGCGGCCGGTGAGAGCTACCTGCCCGAGGGCATGGCGCCCCCCGGCTTCTACCAGCCGGTGCCGCGCGGGCTGGAGCTGCGCATCGGCGAACGCCTGGCCGAGCTGCGGCGGCTGAACGACGAAGCGCGAGCCAGCCAGCCTGATGAATGAAGGTCGCGCAAGGCCGCGTGCTTCCTCGGCATGAGGCCATGCTGTCCACGCGCTGTGCAGACGGGTTACTACCCGCCGCGCCCCAAAAACGCGCACCTACAATCCGCGCCGCCAGCGTGACAGACGAGTGGTGCAAGGCGTAGTACGGCACACACGGCCGAATTCTTGCTACGCCTGAACAAGAGCAGCGCCTTCCCATGAGGAGGCGCGGCACGGGACCTACCGGAGGCTACTTTCCCAATGGATATCTTCTTTCAACAGATCATCAATGGTCTGGTGCTCGGCAGCATGTACGCGCTGGTGGCACTGGGCTACACGATGGTCTACGGCATCATCAACCTGATCAATTTCGCGCACGGGGAAGTATTGATGGTGGGTGCGCTCACCAGCTGGACGGTGGTCACCGCCCTGGCCGACAGCGGCCTGCCGGGCTGGGTGCTGCTGCTGATCGCGCTGCCTTGCGCCATCGCGGTCTGCGCCGCCCTCAACTTCACGATCGAAAAACTCGCCTACCGGCCACTGCGCAACGCGCCGCGCCTGGCCCCGCTGATCACCGCCATGGGTATGAGCCTGCTGCTGCAGACCCTGGCCATGATCATCTGGAAGCCCAACCCCAAGCCCTTCCCGCTGCTGCTGCCCACCGACCCGATCGACCTCGGCGGCGCCGTCATCAGCGTCACCCAGATCCTGATCCTGGTCACCACCGGCATCATCCTGCTGGCCCTGCTGTGGCTGGTGAACAAGACCAAGCTCGGCCGCGCCATGCGCGCCACCGCCGAGAACCCGCGCGTCGCCTCGCTGATGGGCGTGCGGCCCGACATGGTGATCTCGGCCACCTTCATCATCGGCGCGGCGCTGGCCGCCATCGCCGGCCTGATGTGGGCGCTCAACTACGGCACGGTGCAGCACTCGATGGGCTTTCTGCCCGGCCTCAAGGCCTTCACCGCGGCCGTCATGGGCGGCATCGGCAACCTCACGGGCGCCATGGTGGGCGGCATTCTGCTGGGCCTGATCGAGGCCATCGGCGCCGGCTACCTGGGCGACCTGACCGGCGGCGTGCTGGGCAGCCACTACGCCGACATCTTCGCCTTCATCGCCCTGATCCTCGTGCTCACGCTGCGCCCCTCGGGCCTGCTGGGCGAGCGCGTGGCCGACCGTGCCTGACGCGGGGACACACACATGAAGAACAAGTTCGTCCTCTTCCTGATCGCCGCTGCGGTGCTCATCGCGCTGCCGATCTTCGCGGGCCAGTTCGGCGCCGGCTGGGTGCGCATCATGGCTTCGGCCCTGCTGTACGTGCTGCTGGCCCTGGGCCTGAACATCGTGGTGGGCTATGCCGGCCTGCTCGACCTGGGCTTCGTCGCCTTCTATGCCGTGGGCGCGTACATGTTCGCGCTGCTGGCGTCGCCTCACCTGTCCGAAACCTTCGAGGGTTTCCAGGCGATGTTCCCCAATGGCCTGCACACGCCGATCTGGCTGGTGGTGCCCCTGGCGGCGCTGCTGGCGGCCATCGCAGGCATTTTGCTGGGCACGCCGGTGCTCAAGCTGCGCGGCGACTACCTGGCCATCGTCACGCTGGGCTTCGGTGAAATCATCCGCGTCTTCATGAACAACATGGAGCACCCGGTCAACATCACCAACGGCCCGCGCGGCCTGGACCGCATCGATTCGATGCGCATCTTCGGCTTCGACTTCGGCAAGTCGCTGCAGATCGGCGACTTCACCATCCCGTCGGTCACGCTGTACTACTACCTGTTCCTGCTGCTGGTGGTGTTCAGCGTCATCATCTGCCACCGGCTCGAGACCTCGCGCATCGGCCGCGCCTGGATGGCCATCCGTGAAGACGAGATCGCCGCCAAGGCCATGGGCATCAACACCCGCAACATGAAGCTGCTGGCCTTTGCCATGGGCGCCAGCTTCGGCGGCGTCTCGGGCTCGATGTTCGCGGCCTTCCAGGGCTTCGTCTCGCCCGAGTCGTTCAGCCTGATGGAAAGCGTGATGATCGTGGCCATGATCGTGCTGGGTGGCCTGGGCCACCTGCCGGGCGTGATCCTGGGTGCGGTGATGCTGGCCGCGCTGCCCGAAGTGCTGCGCTACGTGGCCGGTCCGCTGCAGCAGATGACCGGGGGCCGGCTCGACGCGGCCATCCTGCGCCAGCTGCTCATCGCCTCGGCCATGATCATCATCATGCTGGTTCGTCCCCGCGGCCTGTGGCCCTCGCCGGAACACGGCAAGGCAGCCCCCAACCCCGTCAAGGCCTGAGGACAAGGACAACACCACCATGAGCAACCCCGTACTCGAAGTCAGCGGTGTGTCCAAGCGCTTCGGCGGCCTGCAGGCGCTGTCGGACGTGGGCATCACCATCCAGCCGGGCCAGGTGTATGGCCTGATCGGCCCCAACGGCGCCGGCAAGACCACCTTCTTCAACGTGCTCACCGGGCTGTATACGCCCGACTCGGGCACGTTCAAGCTGGGCGGCGCCACCTACCAGCCCACCGCCGTGCATGAAGTGGCCAAGGCCGGCATTGCACGCACCTTCCAGAACATCCGCCTCTTCGCCGAGATGACGGCGCTGGAGAACGTGATGGTGGGCCGCCATGTGCGCACCAAGTCCGGCCTGGGCGGCGCCATCTTCCGCACCGGCAGCTTCAAGCAGGAAGAGCGCGAGATCACCGACCGTGCGCGCGAGCTGCTGGACTATGTGGGCGTGGGCCGCTACGCCGACTACAAGGCCCGCACGCTGAGCTATGGCGACCAGCGCCGTCTGGAGATCGCGCGCGCGCTGGCCACCGATCCCAAGCTGATTGCACTGGACGAGCCGGCCGCCGGCATGAACGCGACCGAGAAGGTCACGCTGCGCGAGCTGATCAACCAGATCCGTGAAGACGGCCGCACCATCCTGCTGATCGAGCACGACGTGAAGCTGGTGATGGGCCTGTGCGACCGGCTGACGGTGCTCGACTACGGCAAGCAGATTGCCGAAGGCACGCCGGCCGAGGTGCAGAAGAACGAGAAGGTGATCGAGGCTTACCTCGGCGCCGGACATGCCGCCCACTGACACGGAGCCCACGATGACGAAGACAACGCTGCTCCAGGTCAAGGGGCTGAAGGTGGCCTATGGCGGCATCCAGGCCGTCAAGGGTGTGAACTTTGAAGTGGCCGAAGGCGAGCTGGTGAGCCTGATCGGCGCCAACGGCGCCGGCAAGACCACCACGCTGAAGGCGGTCACCGGCATCCAGCCGGTGGGCGCGGGCGACATCCTCTACCTGGGCAAGTCGATCCAGGGCCAGGGCCCGTGGGACCTGGTCAAGCAGGGCCTGGTGATGGTGCCCGAAGGCCGTGGCACGTTCACGCGCATGACCATCACCGAGAACCTGCAGATGGGCGCCTTCATCCGCAACGACCGCGAGATCGAGGCCGACATCGACAAGGTGTTCGCCATCTTTCCGCGGCTGAAGGAACGCCGCAACCAGCTGGCCGGCACCATGTCGGGCGGCGAGCAGCAGATGCTGGCCATGGGCCGCGCGCTGATGGCCAAGCCCAAGGTGCTGCTGCTCGATGAACCCTCGATGGGCCTGTCGCCCATCATGGTCGACAAGATCTTCGAGGTGGTGGACACCATCCACAAGCAAGGCGTCACCATCCTGCTGGTCGAGCAGAACGCCAGCCGCGCCCTGTCGCTGGCCAATCGCGGCTACGTGATGGACTCCGGCGAAGTGACGATGAGCGGCGACGCCAAGGTGCTGCTGAACGATCCGAAGGTGCGGGCGGCCTACCTCGGCGAGTGAGCTTGGGAAGGGTGGGAAACACCCTTTCGCATTGATTGGCGGTTTGCGCAGGTCCTGATCCTCAACACCCTGCGCGGTGGTTGGCTGGTTTGCTCCGGGCCGTGCGGGCGGGCCCGGGGGCTTAGCTTTCGCGGTCCGCGCAAAGCGCGGACTGCCCTGCGCTGCTCGGTCGAGTGGCCCCCGCCGCGTAACTCGCTGCGGGTGCTGCGCCCCCTCCGCTCAGACACCCGCCTGCGAGTCAGATCACGAGGCGCGCTGCGCGCGCGGGCCACCCGCCCTGCGCTGCTCGGCGCTCCAGATGCGCCCCCGGGCCCGCCCGCACGGCCCTGCGCAAAGGGCCACCGCTGGCGCTGTGCGTTGCGGCTCGCGCTTCGCGCATCGCAGCCATGCCTTGCATGCGGCCTCCCTTGAGGCGCGGCGTTGTTTCCTTGCCC
>CAKZXL010000652.1 GCA_937883885.1 uncultured Aquincola sp.
GATCCACAGGTACACGTCCTTGCTGAAGCCGATGCCGTAGCTGGCCTGCACCGCATAGGCCGCGCCGAAGATGGAGGTGACCACCGGGATCACGTTCATCAGCGCCATGCACACCACGCGCAGCATGTCGCCCCAGCTCTCGGTCACGGCCTGCACCACGGGGGTACGCACCACGGCCTTCTTGGCGCCAGCATCGGCAAAGGCCGGCGTTTCATGCACTTCGCGGCGGATGATGTAGCCGGCCACGATGACGACGAAGCTCAGCAGGAACGGGATGCGCCAGCCCCAGCTGTTGAAGGCCTCGGTGGGCATGTAGTGCGCCAGCGGCAGGAACACCGCGGCCGCCATGATCTGGCCGGCCTGCACGCCCTGCAGCGTGAAGCTGGCGAAAAAGCCCCGGCGCCCGAATGGCGCATGCTCCAGGATCATCGAGCTGGCGCCCGAGATCTCGCCCGCCACCGCAAAGCCCTGGATCAGCCGCAGGATGACCAGCAGCACCGGCGCCAGGATGCCGACCTGGTCGTAGGTGGGCAGCAGGCCCACCGCCACGGTGGAAAAGCCCATCAGGAACATGCACAGGATGAGCACATTCTTGCGGCCGTGGGTGTCGCCCCAATGGCCCAGCACGATGGCGCCGATGGGCCGCGCCACATAGCCCACGCCGTAGGTGGCCAGCGAGGCCACGATGGCGATGGTGGGGTCGCCCTTGGGAAAGAAGATCTGCGGAAAGATCAGCGACGCGGCGGTCGCGTAGATGAAGAAGTCGTAGTACTCCAGCGCCGATCCGATCCAGCCGCTGGCCGTGGCCTTGCGGGTCTGGCGGCCGCCGTGGGCGCCTGCGTGGGAAGTTGCCAAGGCTTGTCTCCTGTCTTCGAGGTGCTTTCACTGTAGCCAGCGGGGCGGCAAAAGGGGCTGGCTGCGCACACTGAACGTGCGATGATCAAGCGCTAGCGATCGATCATCGATCGCATCAAGGGTTACTCCGGAGTCTGGCGCCGTGACCGACATCGACCGTTCGCTGCTGATCGAGGGCCTGGGCAAGGGCCTGCGGGTGATCGAGTGCTTCTCCGACCAGCACCCGCGGCTCACCGCCTCCGAATGCGGCCGCTTGGCCGGCCTGACGCGCACGGCGGCCCGGCGTTACTTGGTGAGCCTGGTGCACTACGGCTATGCCGACACCGACGGCAAGCACTACTGGCTGCTGCCGGCCATCCTGCGGCTGGGCCGCAGCTACCTGGAAGCGGCGCGGCTGCCGCGGCTGGCCCAGCCCTTCCTGCAGCGGCTGTCGATGCAGACGGGCGAGACCGCCAACCTCAGCGTGCTGGACGGGCATGAGGTGGTCTACCTCAGCCGCAGCAATTCGCCGCGGGTGATCTCCATCGGCTTTCACCCGGGCGCGCGCATCCAGGCGCACCTGGTGTCGGCCGGTTTCGTGGTGCTGGCCAGCCTGACGGATGCCCAGCTGGACGCCTGGTTCGCCGATGCCGAGTTCGGCCGCTTCACCGCCGAGACGGTGGTGGCGCCCGAGCAGCTGCGGGCGATGGTGCTGCAGGCGCGGCAGCTGGGCTACTGGCTGGCCGAGCAGTACGCCGACATCGGCCTGCGCGGCCTGGCCGTGCCGCTGCTGGACCGCCACGGCCGCTGCGTGGCGGCCATGAGCATCACCTTTCAAAGCCGCGCCTACCCGGGCGACGATGCGCTGCTGAAACTGCTGCCCCCGCTGCAGGAAGCGGCACAGCTGCTGCGCGGGGTGCTGTAGGGCTCAGGTGCTCTCTCGCGCCATCAGCTCGAAGCCCACGTCGACGTGCCGTTGCGGCAGTGGCCGCTGCTCCAGCCGGGCCACCAGCATCTGGCCGGCCTGCCGGCCGGTCTCACGCCCGTCGATGCGGATGCTGGTGAGGCTGGGCGACAAGCTGGCCGCGAACTCGGCATCGCCCCCGCCCATCACCGCCAGCTGCTGCGGCACCTGGATGCCGCGCACGCGGGCCTCGGTCAGCACGCCCATGGCCAGCAGGTCGGAGCTGCAGCACACCGCGTCGATGTCGGGCGCACGCGCCAGCACGTCGGCCAGTGCCGCGCGGCCCTGGGCATGGGTGCTGGGCGCTGCCACGGTCAATGCCACCGGCGCCCGCAGGCCCAGCGCCGCGGCGCGCCGAACGAAGCGGGCGGCCCGCCGCAAGGAGCGTTCATCGTCGGCCGACACCAGCGCCAGCCGCTGGCGGCCGCGCTGCACCAGGTGGTCGCAGGCCGCTTCGCCGATGCGCTCGTGCGAGGCGCCCACCCGCATGTCGATCGGCTCGTCGGCCAGGTCCCAGGTTTCGACGATGGGAATGCCGGCCTGCCGCAGCAGCACGCGGCCCGCGGGTGAATGCCGCACCCCGGTGATCACCAGCCCCTCGGGCCGCCGGCCCAGGGCGGCGCGCAGCAGGTCGTCTTCGCGGCCGCCGCCGTAGCCGATCTCGCCGATCAGCAGCTGGTAGCCATGGGCGCTGAGCACCTCGGTCAGCCCGGCCGACAACTGGGCGAAGTTGCTGGCCTGCAGGTTGGGCACCAGCGCCGCCACGAAGCCCGAACGCGCCATGCGCAGCGTGCCGGCGGCGCTGTTGGGCACGTAGCCGGTGTCGGCAATCGCCTGTCGCACACGGGCCAGCGTCTCGGGGGCCAGCTTGGCCGGCTCGCGCAGCGCACGAGAGACCGTGATGATGGACACCCCGGCCAGCCCGGCCACATGGTGCAGCGTGGCCGAGCCCGGTCGGGCGGCCGGCGCGGGCAATTCATCGTCGGGGGCCTGGGACATGGAGGGCAGTGTAGGCAACCGTCGTGGACGGGTAAGTCCCAATGCAGCCGCTAATGGCAACGTTAACACTGCACGAACATGCAGTTTTGTGCATGTCTTGACATCACAAAGGCGCACCATGTTGCTGGTGCCGTCCCACCGGAGACCCCGATGTACCCCAGCCTCATCCCCACGGCCTTGCCCCGCGCTGTCGCAGCCTCGGCCCTGCTGCTCACCCTGTGCGCCTGCGGCAGCGACAGCGACGCGCCGCCACCGGTGCCCGGCGTGGCCGAGTTGCAGCAGGCCTGCACCCGCATGGCCGGCACCACCGTGGCGCCGACGCGCATCGGCCTGCCCAGCGGCGCGGCCACGGTGACCGCCGCGGTGCTGGTGCCGGCGGCCGGCGAGCTGCCCGAGTACTGCCAGCTGCAAGGCAGCATCGCCGCGCGCACCACGGGCGCCGACCCCATCCGCTTCCAGCTCAACCTGCCCACCACCTGGAACCAGAAGGCGCTGATGTACGGCGGCGGCGGCTTCAACGGCGTGCTGATCGACGGCACCGCCGCGCTGCGCGACGCGCCCGCCGGCATGGCGCGGCCGCTGGCCCAGGGCTATGCCACCTTCGGCACCGACTCCGGCCACGACGCCACCAGCTACAACACCACCGACCCGGGCCGCTTTGCGCTCAACGACGAGATGCTGGTGAACTTCGCGCACGAGTCGTACAAGAAGGTGAAGGACAGCGCCCATGCGCTGATGGCCGGCTACTACCTGCGCACGCCCAGCCGCCAGTACTACTTCGGTGGCTCCGAGGGCGGGCGTGAAGGGCTGGTGATGGCGCAGCGCTACCCGGCCGACTTCGACGGCATCGTGTCGGTGGTGCCGGTGATCCACTGGACGGGGCTGTTCAACGGCTTCATCAACTACAGCAAGCCGCAGTTCAACGGCGGCGCGCTCAACACCGCCAAGATCCGGCTGGTGGCCGATGCGGTGAACACCGCCTGCGACGGGCTGGACGGCATCGCCGACGGCGTGGTGAGCAACTACCTGGCGTGCCCTGCCCGCGTGAACCTGCAAGCGTTGCGCTGCGCCGGTGGCGCCGACGCGGGCGACAGCTGCCTGTCGGATGCGCAGCTGGCCACGCTGCAGGCCACCTACGGCCCCACGGTGATGCCGTTCGCGCTGGCCAACGGGCTCACCACCTACCCCGGCCGGCTCTTCGGTGGCGAGATCCAGCCGGGCGGCGAAGGCCTGGGCCGCTGGATCACCAATGGCCAGGTGCCGCAGGTGCCCACGCCGCTGGCCACCGATGCACGCGGCGTGAACTACGGCAGCAGCTACGCGCGCTACGTGATCGCGCGCGATGCGGCCTTCGACGTGCGCAACTTCGACGCGGCCACGTTCCGCACGCGCATCCAGGAGGTGTCGGCGCTCATGGACGCCACCGACCCCGACCTGTCGGGCTTTTTGCGGCGCGGCGGCAAGCTAATCGTGCGCGAGAACAGCGGCGACATGGCGCAAAGCCCGCTGGCGGGCATCCAGTACTACCACAGCGTGGTGGCCCGGATGGGCCAGTCGGCGGTGGATGGCTTCATGCGGCTGTACGTGTCGCCGGCCTCCAACCATGGCGGCACCGCGGCCAGCCTGACCACCGGCACCCTGGTGCCCACCACCACCGACCTGCTGGCCGAGCTGGACCGCTGGTCGACCACCGGCACCGCCCCGGCCGACGCCCTGGCCCAGGTGCGCAATGCGGCCACCGCGCCCTACGCCACGCTGGCCTCGCGCCCGATGTGCCGCTTTCCGGGCTACCCGCAGTACGTGGGCGGCGATGCCAGCCTGATGGCCAGCTACCGCTGCGCCACCTCGGCGCCGTAAACCGCTGCTGGGGCTGCCGTCACGCCGGGTGGCGTTCGATCAACTGCTTGGCGATGACGGTGCGCAGGATCTCGTTGGTGCCTTCGCCGATGCACATCAGCATCGCGTCGCGGTAGTAGCGCTCGATGTCGTATTCCACCGAGTAGCTGTAGCCGCCGAAGATGCGCATCGCCTCCTGCGCACAGAAGGCGCCGGCCTCGGAGCCGGCGAGCTTGGCCATCGCGGCTTCCAGGTCGCAGCGCTCGCCGAGGTCGAACTTGCGGGCCGCCTGCTCGATCAGGCGCTTGGCGCCTTCCACCTGGGTGGCCATGTCGGCCAGCTTCAGCTGCACCGCCTGGTGCTGGCTGATCGGCTTGCCGAAGGCGCTGCGCTCCTGCGCATAACGCAGCGCCAGGTGCAGCGCGCCTTCAGCGATGCCGGCGCCGCGCGCGGCCACGTTGATGCGGCCCAGTTCCAGCCCGCCCGCGGTCTGCGCAAAGCCCTTGCCTTCCACGCCGCCCAGCAGGTGGCTGGCCGGCACGCGGTAGTCCTCGAAGGTCAGCTCGCAGGTGTCGATGGCGCGGTAGCCCATCTTCTTGAGCTTGCCCACCACGTTGAAGCCCGGGCCCTTGTCGGCGATCAGCAGGCTCATGCCGCGGTGGCGCGGCTCGGCCGCCTGGTCGGTCTTGACCAGCAGCAGCGTGCCGTGGCCATGCAGGCTGTTGGTGATCCAGGTCTTGCTGCCGTTGACCACGTAGTGGTCGCCCTCGCGCCGCGCCACGGTGCGGATGGCCTGCAGGTCGGAGCCGGCGTTGGGCTCGGTCAGGCCGATGCTGCCGCGGTACTCACCCGTGGCCATGCGCGGCAGCCAATGCTGCTTCTGTTCTTCGGTGCCGCAACGCTCGATGGCCGAGGCCATGATCAGGTGCGAGTTGAAGATGCCCGAAGGCGCCATCCACGCGCCCGCCACCTTGATGACGATCTGCGCATAGGTCCAGGCCGACAGGCCCAGGCCGCCGTAGGCCTCACCGATGGTGGCGCCGAAGAGGCCCAGCTCCTTCATCTGCTCGACGATGTCGTGCGGGTATTCGTCGGCGAGGTCGTATCGGCGGGCGGCGGGCCGAAGCTCCTTGTCCACCCAGGTCTCGATGGCATCGACGAAGGCCTGCTGGTCGTCGGTGGCGGTGTGGGGCTGCATGCTCATCAGTAGTTCACCTTGTCTTCGACGCTGTGGCCCTGCTTGGCGATCAGCATCGTGCGGGTGAAGGTGCACACCTCCACCCCGTCCTGGTTGGTGCCCACGGTGCGCACCCTCACCAGGCCGGCACCGGGGCGCGATCGGCTCTCGCGCTTGTCCAGCACCTCGGAGGCGCCGTAGAGCGTGTCGCCCGCAAACACCGGGTGCGTGAGCTTGATGTCGCCCCAGCCCAGGTTGGCGATCGCCTTCTGGCTCACGTCGGTCACGCTCATGCCCACCAGCAGCGCCACGGTGAAGGGGCTGCAGACGATGCAGCGACCGAACTCGCTGGCCTTGGCGTACTCGGCATCGAAGTGCATCGGATGGGTGTTCATCGTCAGCAGCGTGAACCAGGTGTTGTCGGTCTCGCTGATCGTGCGGCCGGGCCGGTGCTCGTAGATGTCGCCGATGCGGAAGTCTTCGTAGCTGCGGCCGAATTGCTCGCGGTAGCGGTTCTCGCCGATGCGCTTGGCGGTCTGGACCATGGGCTTGTCTCCTTGGGTGATCGGTTCTTCAGGCTTGGATGCGGGCCGCAATGCGGCGGGCCTTGGCCAGCACCGGTGCATCCACCATGCGGCCGCGGAACAGGTAGGCGCCCGGGGTGGCGCCTTCGGGCAGGTCGGCCAGCAGGGCCGCTGCCCATTCGGCCTCGGCCGCGCTGGGCTGCAGCGCGGCATGCACCACCGGCAATTGCCGAGGGTGGATGGCGGTCTTGCAGTCGAAGCCCAGCGCCGCCACGCGGCGGGTTTCTTCGGCCAGGCCGGCTTCGTCGTCCAGCGCGATGTACGGCACGTCCCAGGCTTGCAGCCCGCCAGCGCGCGCGGCATTCACCAGCCGGCCGCGGGCATGCAGCAGGCCGTCCCAGCCGAACTGCGCGCCCAGCTCGGCCGCCAGGTCGGCGCCGCCCAGCATCAAGGCACCCAGGCGGCCACCGGCTGCGGCGATGCGGCCGGCCTGCTCGATGGCCACCGGGGTTTCCAGCAGCGCCGCCAGCCGCGGGCAGCGCTCGCCGGTCCAGGCCTGCACCAGCTGCAGCTCGTCTGCCGACTCCACCTTGGGCAGCAGCAACCAGTCCAGCCGCACGTCCGCTTCCACCAGGGCCAGCAGGTCGCGCAGCCCTTCCAGCGTGCGCACGCCGTTCACGCGCAAGGCAATGCCGGCCGGCCGGCGGGCCTGCAGCCACTGCAGCACCGCGGCGCGGGCCTGCGCCTTGGCCCTCGGCGCCACCGCGTCTTCCAGGTCGATGCACACCAGGTCGGCGCCGGCCGCCAGGGCCTTGTCGAAACGATCGGGCTTTTCGCCCGAGACGAAGAGCATGGCGCGGGGTTGCTGGGCTGCGTTCATATGTCCGGACATATTAGGCAGGCGATGCGGACCAAGTCAAGCGCAGGGCCGGCACTGTGTTGAAATCCGCCGCCGTGAACGCCGCCGTCCGACCCCGCAAGCAGAACCCGCCAGCCACGGCTGCGAAGGCCGCCAAGGCCATCAAGACGCCGGCGGTGGCCGAAACGGCGGCCGAGGATGCCGGCGGCCAGCCGCGCTACCAGCAGGTGGCGCGTGAGCTCAAGCGCGCCATTGCCGAAGGCGTGTACCCGGTGGGCGCGCGGCTGCCCACCGAGCTGGAGCTGTGCGAGCAGTTCGGCATCAGCCGCTTCACCGCCCGCGGCGCGGTGCGGCTGCTGTCGCAGGCGGGCCTGGTCACGCGCCGGCAGCGTGTGGGCACGGTGGTCACTTCCACGCCCGACGAAGCGCGCTACACGCACGACGCCACATCGGCCAGCGACCTCTTCCAGTACGCGCAGGACACCGAGCTGCGCGTGATGTACGTGGGGCGCATCGGCCTGTCGCAGGCGCAGGCGCGCGACTTCGGCGATGCGCCCGGCACCGAGTGGATCTACGCCGTGGGCGTTCGCCGCGCAGCGCATGCCGATGCCCGGCCCATCTGCGTCACGCGCCTGTTCCTGAACCCGCTGCTGGACGGCATACAGCCCCGCCTGCGCGACAGCAAGGTGGCCATCTATGCGTTGATCGAGCGCGAGTTCAAGCGCTCCATCGAACGCATCGAGCAGCAGATCTCCGGCGTGGTGCTGGACGCCGACGACGCCGCCAACCTCGGCGCCGAGGCAGGCGCCCCGGCCCTGCGCATCGTGCGCCGCTACTACGGCGACGACGGCCGGCTGCTGGAGCTGGCCGAGAACGTGCACCCCAGCGACCGCTTCACCTACCGGATGGAGCTGCGCAAGTAAGCCGCGCGGCCCCGGACAAACCCTCGACACCCCTGCATCGCGGACACGGCCTTGGCCGTGGCCGTTGACAGCCTGTTTTGCGCCGACCTATATTGTCCGCACAATTCAGGAGACAAGCGATGGCCCGAAGGTTCTTCCATCCCCTGCTGCTGGCGGCCGCCGTGCTCACCGGCGCAGCCGCCATGGCCCAGCCGGCCGCGCCGGACTACCCGGCCAAGCCGGTCAAGGTGCTCACCGGCTTTCCGCCGGGCCAGGCCACCGACGTGCTGGGCCGCGAGATCGCGGTGCGCCTGAGCGAGCAGCTGGGCCAGCAGTTCTACGTGGACAACAAGCCGGGCGCGGCCGGCATCATCGCCACGCAACAGGCGATGAATTCGCCCGCCGACGGCTACACCCTGCTGCTGACGTCCAGCGGGCCGCTGGCCGTGAACCCGGGCCTCTACAGCAAGCTGCCCTACGACCCGGTGAAGGACTTCGTGCCGGTGGCCGGCCTGGCCCTGGTGCCGCTGGTGCTGGTCACCAACCCAGGCTTCAATGCCGCCAGCGTCAAGGACCTGGTGGCGCAGGCCAAGGCGCGGCCGGGCAGCATCAACTACGCCTCGGGCGGCAACGGCGTCACCAACCATCTGGTGATGGAAATGTTCCGCTCGGCCGCCGGCATCGACCTGATGCACGTGCCTTACAAGGGCGGCCCGCCCGCCCTCACCGACCTGATGGGCGGCCAGGTGAACGTGATGTTCGAGACCACCGTGGCTGCGATGCCCTTCGTCAGGCAGGGCAAGCTCAAGGCACTGGCCGTGAGCAGCGCCAGGCGCAGCGCGGCGGCGCCCGACCTGCCCACCGTGGCCGAACTGGGCTACCCCGGCTTCAGCGGCGTGCCGTGGGTGGCCATCATGGCGCCGGCCGGCACGCCGCCGGCGGTGGTCACCAAGCTCAACACCGAGATCAATAAGGCCTTGAACAGCAAGGTGGTGCGCGAGCACTTCATGGCCCAGGGCGCCGAGCCGATGGTGATGTCGCCTGAGGAACTGGGCGGCTTCATCAAGACCGAGATCACCAAGTGGACGCAGGTAGTCAAGGCCTCCGGCGCGAAGGTGGAGTGACGATGACCGAGCGAACTCCTTCCACGCCGGTGGTAGCCGGACAGCCGCCCAGCCGCCTGCAGCAGGCCGACACCATCGCCCGCACGCTGGCCGGCTTCACCCACCGGCTGCAGCTGGCGCAGGTGCCCGAGCCGGTGGCGCTGCGTGCCCGCCACCTGATGCTGGACGCCATCGGCTGCGCGCTGGCCGCGCGGCGGCAGCCGTTTGCCGAACGCTTCACCAGCGCGGTGCAGGCCCTGGCCTCATCGGCCGTGGGTGCCGCAGGCGGTGCCACCGGCCGTGCGGTGATGGGTCACGACCGCCGCCTGCCGCTGCGCGATGCGGCGCTGCTCAACGGCGTGCTGGCCCATGGCCTGGACTACGACGACACCCACATGGCCGGCATCATCCATCTCACGGTGAGCGTGCTGCCCACGGTGCTGGCGCTGGGGGCGCAGTGCGGTGCCAGCGGCGCCGAGATGCTGACCGCCTACATCGCCGGCGTGGAGTGCGGCGCCCGCATCGCCAGCGTCACGCGCGGTGGCCTGCATGCGCACGGCTTTCACCCCACGGGCGTGGTGGGCGCGATGGCCAGCGCGCTGGCCGCCGGCCGCCTGCTGGGCCTGGACGAAGACGGCCTGGTGCGCGCGCAGGGCGCCGCGCTGTCGATGGCCGGCGGCAGCCTGCAGTTCATCGAAGACGGCGCCTGGACCAAGCGCTTCCACCCCGGCTGGGCGGCGCAGGCGGCCATCACCGCCGCCATGTTCGCGGCGCACGGCATCGACGCGCCGGCGGAAGCTTATGAAGGCCGCTACGGCTTCTACCGCCTGTACATGGGCGAGGCGCAGCACGCCGGCATCGACCTGTCCCTGGGCACCGCGGGCCTGTCGGCCAACGGGCAGGCCAGCACCTGGGAGACCGAGAACGTGGCCATCAAGCCGTTTCCGGTGTGCCACTTCATCCATGCCAGTGCCGATGCGGCCATTGCATTGCGAGCGGCGGTGGGCGACCCCGCGCGCATCGCCCGGGTGGAGGTGCGCGTGCCCGCGGGCGTGGTGCCCGCGGTGTGCGAGCCGCAGGAAGGCAAGCGCCAGCCGCGCACCGACTACGACGCCAAGTTCAGCCTGCCTTACGGCGTGGCCAGCGGCCTGCTGCGCGGGCGCCTGGGCCTGCAGGAGCTGGAGCCGGCCGCCTTCACCGAACCCGCTGCGCTGGCCTTGATGCAGCGGGTGCACTACGTGGTGGACGAGGCCAGCACCTTCCCGCGCCACTACACCGGCGAAGTGCGGGTGACGCTGGACGACGGCCGCACGCTGAGCCACCGCGAACCCGTCAACCGCGGCCATGCCGAGCGCCCGCTGTCGAACGCCGAAGTGCGCGACAAGTTCCTGGCCAATGCCACGCTGTGCTTTCCGGCCGCGCATGCGGCCCAGGTGTGCGATGCGGTGCTGACGCTGGACCGCGCGGCCGACGCCGCCGCGCTGGAAGCCCTGCTGGCGCGCGACCCTTCCCTGCACTGAAAGCCGCCGATGACCGCAGCTTCTTCCCCTTCCCTGCCGCTGGCCGGCCTGCGCGTGCTGGCCGTCGAGCAGTACGGCGCCGGCCCCTTCGGCACCTCCTACCTGGCCGACCTGGGCGCCGAGGTGATCAAGATCGAGAACCACAAGGACGGCGGCGACGTCGGCCGCCATGTGGGGCCGCATTTCTTCGGCGAGGACGACAGCCACTTCTTCCAGACCTTCAACCGCAACAAGAAGAGCCTGACGCTGGACTTGAAGCACCCGGAAGGCCAGGCCGTGTTCCACCGCCTGGTGCGCACGGCCGATGCGGTGCTCGACAACCTGCGCGGAGATCTGCCCGCGCGGCTGGGGCTGGACCATGCATCGCTGAAGGAAATCAACCCGCGCATCGTCTGCACCCATCTGTCGGCCTATGGCCGCGAAGGCTCGCGCCGCGCCTGGCCCGGCTACGACTACCTGATGCAGGCCGAGGCCGGTCACCTCACGCTCACCGGCGAGCCCGAAGGTCCGCCGGTGCGCTACGGCCTGTCCATCGTCGACCTGATGACCGGGCTGGCCGCGGCCTTCGCGCTGCTGGCGGGCGTGACGCAGGCGCGCGCCACCGGCGTGGGGCTGGACATGGACACCTCGCTCTTCGACGTGGCGCTGCACAACCTCAACTACCCCGGCACCTGGTACCTCAATGCCGGCACCGTCACCGGCCGCACGGCACGCAGCGGCCATCCCAGCCTGGTGCCCAGCCAGCTGTACCGCACGCAGGACGGCTGGCTCTTCATCATGTGCAACAAGGAAAAGTTCTGGCCGCTGCTGGCGCGCGAACTGGGCCACCCGGAATGGATCGACGACCTCGAGCTGGCCAACTTCGCGCAGCGGCTGAAGCACCGCGACAAAGTGACCCGGCTGCTGGACGACGCGCTGATGGCCCAGCCCACCGCGGTGTGGATCGAGCGGCTGGCCGGCAAGGTGCCGGTGTCGCCGGTGTTCGACGTGGCGCAGGCGCTGGAGAACCCCTTCGTGCATGAACGGGCGGGCGTGCTGGACTATGCCTACCCCGATGGCCGGCAGGCGCGCATGGTGGCCAACCCGATTCGCGTGCAAGGCGTGTCCCTGCCGCAGCAGGCCGCGCCGCGCATGGGCGAGCACACCGAGGCGCTGCTGCGCGAGGCCGGCTTCGATGCGGCGCAGATCGAACGCTTGCAGGCGCTGGGCGTGGTGGCCGGCGCGCGGGCCGCCACGGTGGCTTCGGCGGGGCCCGACGCTGGTCATGCAGCCGGCCCCTGAGTCGCCCCCTTTGCCCGCCGGCGCCTTCGTGCGCCACGGCACCTTGCCCATCACGCTGCTGGTGCAGGCAGCGGCCTCGGCCGCGGTGCTGGCGCCCGCCGTGGCGGCGCCGCGCCTGCTGCCGGCCTTGCAACTGGGCACGGCGGCAGTGGGCTTCTACATCGCGCTGGTGTACCTGGCGGCCATGCTGTCCAGCCAATGGGGCGCGGCCCTGGTGCGGCGCTGGGGCCCCATCCGCAGCAGCCAGGTGTCGCTGGCCTGCAGCGCCGCGGGGCTGCTGCTGGTGGGCCTGCCCCACATCGCGGCCGCGTTGGCGGGCGCCTTGCTCATCGGCCTGGGCTACGGCCCGGTGACGCCGGCCAGCTCCGACATGCTGGCCCGCACCACGCCGCCGCACCGCCATGCGCTGGTGTTCTCCATCAAGCAGACCGGCGTGCCGGTGGGCGGTGCGCTGGCCGGCATGCTGGTGCCCGGCCTGCTGGTGTGGGCCACCGGCCCGGGCACAGGCGCGGCCGGCGGCGGCTTTCAAGCGATGGCGGCCATGGCCGCATGGTGCCTGCTGGGCGCCGCGCTGGCGCAGCCGCTGCACCCGCTGCTGGATGCCGGGCGTGACCCGCGCGCGGCCTGGCCGACGTTCCGTGCCATGGCCGGCCCGGTGCGGCTGGTGTGGGGCCAGGCGGGGTTGCGGCAGATGGCGGCCTGCTCGCTGGTGCTGTCGGTGGTGCAGGTGAGCCTGACCTCGTTCATGGTGAGCTGGCTCACCGCCGACCTGGGCTGGACGCTGGTGGCCGCGGGCGCTGCTTCCTCGCTGGCGCAGGGCGGTGGTGTCGTCGGGCGCATCTGGTGGGGCTGGCTGGCCGACCGCGGCCCGGGCGCTGCCCGCACGCTGCTGGGGCTGGTGCTGCTGATGATGGCCTGCGGCCTGGCGATGGCGCTGCCCGATGGCGGCACCCGGCCCGCGCTGGTGCTGGCGCTGCTGGCCGTGTACGGCGCCAGCGCCATCGGCTGGAACGGGGTGTACCTGTCCAGCGTGGCGCGGCAGGTGCCGCCGCAGCAAGCCGCAGCGGCCACCGCAGGGTGCCTCTTCTTCACCTACCTGGGCGTGGTGCTGGGGCCGCCTGCCTTCGGCCTGTTGGCCGGCGCCTTGGGCAGCCTGGGCCTGGCCTTTGCGCTGCTGGCGCTGCCGCTGCTGGGCGCGGTGGCGGTGCTGGCGCGGCCCCAACCGGCGACCGTGCGCCGGGCTTGAGCTGCGTCAGCGCGCGTTGGCGGCGGCCGACGCAGCAGCCGGCCGGCTGCCCAGGTTGCGCCGCACCTCAGTCACCCAGTTGTCGGCGTTCAGGTCCTTGATGCGGCCTTCGTCGTAGCCGATGGACCGGCCGTCGCGGTTGAGCACTTTCATGCCGATCAGCTGGCTGGCCTTCACGGCGCGGCAGGGGGCGCAAGGCGGCGCAGGCCCCGGCTGACGCGGTTTCAGCGCGGCGCCATCTGCTCGCGCACCCACGCGCCATGCAACGCGCGCCGCTGCGCGCCCTGGTCGCGCACCGCATCGCCCTGGATCAGCAGGTCGAACAGGAAGTGCATCAACGGTGCCAGCAGCAGGCGGGGCGCACGCGCGGGCACGCCGTCGTGCAGCAGGCCCTGGGCCACGCCGGTGCGCACCAGGGCTTCGAGTTCGGCATGGCAGGGGTCGATGGCGGCGGCCATCCA
>CAKZXL010000653.1 GCA_937883885.1 uncultured Aquincola sp.
CGGCAAGAGCGAAGGCGTGCGCTTCGCCTTCCCGCACGACATCCGCGACGACAGCGGCGCGCTGATCCAGGACGGCCGGCTGTACGTGTTCACCACGCGCGCCGACACCATCATGGGCGTGACCTTCTGCGCCGTGGCGCCCGAGCATCCGCTGGCTGCGCATGCCGCGCGCAGCAACCCGGCGCTGGCCGCCTTCATCGAGCAGTGCCAGCAGGGCGGCACCACCGAGGCCGAGCTGGCCACCAAGGACAAGGAAGGCCTGCCCACCGGCCTTTTCGTGCAGCACCCGCTGACCGGTGACGCGGTGGAGGTGTGGGTCGGCAACTACGTGCTGATGAGCTACGGCGACGGCGCGGTGATGGGCGTGCCCGCCCACGACGAGCGCGACTTCGCTTTCGCCAAGAAGTACGCCCTGCCCATCACCCAGGTGGTGGCGGTGGACGGCGAACACTACAGCTACGACGCCTGGGCCGACTGGTACGGCGACAAGCAGCGCGGCGTGGTCATCAACTCGGGCAACTACAGCGGCCTGCGCTACCAGGAGGCGGTGGATGCCATCGCGCGCGACCTGGCCGCCAAGGGCCTGGGCGAGAAGAAGACCACCTGGCGCCTGCGCGACTGGGGCATCAGTCGCCAGCGCTACTGGGGCACGCCCATCCCCATCATCCACTGCGCCGATTGCGGCCCGGTGCCGGTGCCCGAGAGCGACCTGCCGGTGGTGCTGCCCGAGGACCTGATCCCCGACGGCAGCGGCAACCCGCTGAACAAGTGCGAGTCGTTCCTGAACGTGGCCTGCCCGCGCTGCGGCAAGCCCGCCAAGCGCGAGACGGACACGATGGACACCTTCGTCGACTCGTCCTGGTACTTCATGCGCTACTGCGACCCGGCCAACACCCGGCGCATGGTGGCCGAAGGCACCGACTACTGGATGCCGATGGACCAGTACATCGGCGGCATCGAGCACGCGATCCTGCACCTGCTGTATGCGCGCTTCTGGACCAAGGTGATGCGCGACCTGGGCCTGGTGAAGATCGACGAGCCCTTCAAGCGGCTGCTCACCCAGGGCATGGTGCTCAACCACATCTACAGCCGGCGCGGTGCGCAGGGCGGCGTCGAGTACTTCTGGCCGCATGAGGTGGAGAACGTGTTCGACGCGGCCGGCAAGATCACCGGCGCCAAGCTCAAGAGCGACGGCTCGGCGGTGGACTACCAGGGCGTGGGCACCATGTCCAAGTCCAAGAACAACGGCGTCGACCCGCAGGAGCTGATCGACCGCTACGGCGCCGACACCGCGCGCCTGTTCGTCATGTTCGCCAGCCCGCCCGAGCAGACGCTGGAGTGGAACGACGCCGGCGTGGAAGGCGCGCACCGCTTCTTGAAGCGCGTGTGGGCCTTCGGCGCCAAGAACGCCGCCGCCCTCAGCGCTGCTGCCGACGTGGGCGGCACGCTGTCGCCCCCGGCCAAGGCGCTGCGCCGCGAGGTGCACCTGGTGCTCAAGCAGATCAGCTACGACTACGAGCGCATGCAGTACAACACCGTGGTCTCCGGTGCGATGAAGCTGCTCAATGCGCTGGAAGACTTCAAGCCCGCGCCCGGCGACGAGCCGGCGCTGCGCGAAGGCTTCTCGGTGCTGCTGCGCGGCCTGTACCCGGCCTGCCCGCACATCACCCACGGGCTGTGGCAGCAGCTGGGCTATGCCGACCGCCTGGGCGACCTGCTGGACGCGCCCTGGCCCGAGGTGGACGAAGCCGCGCTGGTGCAGGACAGCATCGAGCTGGTGCTGCAGGTCAACGGCAAGCTGCGTGGCGCCGTGAACGTGCCCGCGGGCGCCGACAAGGCCGCCATCGAAGCCGCCGCCCTGGCCCACCCCGAGTACATCCGCTTCGCCGAAGGCAAACCGGCCAAGAAGGTGATCGTGGTGCCGGGCCGGCTGGTCAACGTGGTGGTGTGATGCAGCGTCGGCAACTGCTTGGCCATTCCGCGGCGCTGGCCGCCGGCGCGCTGCTGGCGGGCTGCGGCTTCGAGCTGCAGCGCCCGCCGCAGCTGCCCTTTCGCACCATCGCCTTGACCGGCTTCAATCCGCGCTCGCCGCTGCTGGCCGAGCTGCGCAGCCGGCTGGGCAGCACCCAACTCACCGACAACCCGGCGCAGGCCGAAGCGGTGCTGCAGGCGCTGGCCGATGCGCGCGAGCGCAGCGTGGTGGCCACCACCGCCGCCGGCCAGGTGCGTGAGGTGCAGCTGCGCTCGCGCTTCAGTTTCCGGGTGCAGGCCAAGGGCGGCAAGGTGCTGTTGCCGCCTTCGGAGCTGATGCTCACCCGCGACATGAGCTACAACGAAACCGCCGCGCTGGCCAAGGAACAGGAAGAGTCGCAGCTGTACCGCGCGATGGAAGCCGACATCGCGCAGCAGGTGCTGCGCCGCCTGGCTGCGGTACAGCCCGCCTGA
>CAKZXL010000654.1 GCA_937883885.1 uncultured Aquincola sp.
CACGTTCATGTGCGCAAGAGACCATCGACGCCATGCTCACCGCCCAGCGCAAACAGCTCATCCTCAGCCGCCTGTCCACGCAGGGCCAGGTCGTCGCCGCCGATCTGGCCGCTGAGCTGGGCATCTCGGAAGACACCATCCGCCGCGACCTGCGCGAACTGGCGCAGCTGGGCAAGCTGCAGCGGGTGCACGGCGGGGCGCTGCCGGCCTCGGTCGCCACCGGCGATCTGCAGCTGCGCCAGCAGGTGTCGTCCGACGACAAAGAAGCGCTGGCGCGCTACGGCGCCGGCTTGATCCAGCCCGGCCAGGTGGTCATCCTCGATGGCGGCACCACGGCCTTGCAGCTGGCGCGCCACCTGCCGCCCGACCTGCGCGCCACGGTCATCACCCACAGCCCCAACGTGGCCGTGGCGCTGGCGGCGCACCCGCGGATCGACATCCTCATGCTGGGCGGCCGGCTGTTCCGGCACTCGATGGTGAACGTGGGCGCCTCGGTGATCGAGGCGGCCGCGCGCTTTCGTGCCGATCTGTTTTTCATGGGCGTCACTGGCGTGCACCCCGAAGCGGGGCTGAGCACGGGCGATGCCGAAGAAGCCGACGTCAAGCGCGCGCTGCATGCACGCGCCGCGGAAACGGTGGTGCTGGCCTCCGCCGAGAAGCTGCTCAGCGCCTCGGCCTACGTCATCGCACCGATGCGTGAGCTGTCGATGCTGGTGGTGCCTGCGCACACAAGCACCAAGGTGCTCACGGCCTTGCGCGCCGGCGGCGTGAAGGTGCAAAAGGCCGGCTGAAGGGATCTTGCACGCAGCGGCCGCGCATCACCGACAGCTACCCGACAGCCTGCAGCACGCTTCAGCCGCTGACCTATGTTGCAGTGCCGCATGGCGCGCAGTAGAGTGCCGGCTTCCCCACTTCGGAACACCACCCGTGGACAGTGACAGTTGCCCGCCCAGGCGGCACTCGTCCGGCATGGTGGCCTAGCGCCTTCACGCGCTGCGCCGCCTTCGCCGGATCTTCATCCGGCGGAAGGCGGCACTTCCGGCCCAGCATTGGCTGCGGGCCGGGTCCCGCACTCCGCTTGTACTTGCTTCGACCCTTCGCAGGGTCGGTGTAGGGCCGAGCCTGCGCCTGTGAACCACAGCGGGCGGCGGCCGAGGGAGCAGACCATGGCCATCGCCACCCTTCAAGCGCTCTTCGCGAGCTTTGTTCGCAGCCGCGGCATCGGCCGCCACTTCCGCCGGCTGTTGATGCTGGAAAGCCTGCGCGAGGCCAGCCCCGGCCAGGCGCTGCCGCCCGCCCTGGGCCCCACGTTGGCCCGTGCCGCCACCGAGGCGCCTGCCGCGCTGCTGCAGCGCCTGGGCTCGCATGCCGATGGCCTCAGCGCCTCGCAGGCCGAGGCCATCCGCCAACGCGTGGGCCACAACCTGGTGGAGCAGGACAAGGCGCCGCCCTGGTGGCTGCACCTGTGGCACTGCTACCGCACGCCCTTCGACCTGCTGCTCACGCTGCTGGCCGTGGTCAGCTACGTCACCGAGGACATGAAGGCCACCCTCGTCATCGGCTCGATGGTGGTGCTGTCGGTGGCCATCCGCTTCGTGCAGGAGCGGCGGTCCAACAAGGCGGCCGACCAGCTCAAGGCCATGGTCAGCAACACCGCCACGGTGCTGCGCCGCGACCTGGCCGAAGACGCGGCCGAAGAAGCGCGCATGTTCTTCGAGGTGCGGCTGCATCCGCAGCCGGCGCAGACGGTGGAGCTGCCGATTGCCGACCTGGTGCCGGGCGACGTGCTGCTGCTGTCGGCCGGCGACATGATCCCGGCCGATTGCCGGCTGCTGTCGGCCAAGGACTTGTTCGTGGCCCAGGCTGCGATGACCGGCGAATCGCTGCCGGTGGAAAAGTTCGCGGTGCACCAGGCGCTGGATACCGCCAACCCGCTGGACCTGGAGAACATCGTCTTCATGGGCACCAACGTGGTCTCGGGCTCGGCCACCGCGGTGGTGGTGGGCACCGGCGGCGCCACCTACTTCGGCGCGCTGGCCCAGCGCGCCACCGCCACCGACCGCACGCCCACGCAGTTCCAGGCCGGCGTCAACCAGGTGGCCTGGCTGCTCATCCGCTTCATGTTCGTGATGGCGCCGCTGGTGCTGTTCATCAACGGCTTCACCAAGGGCGACTGGACCGAGGCGTTCCTGTTCGCCATGTCCATCGCCGTCGGCCTGACGCCCGAGATGCTGCCGATGATCGTCACCTCCACGCTGGCCAAGGGCGCGGTGCTGCTGTCGCGGCGCAAGGTCATCGTCAAGCGGCTGGACGCCATCCAGAACTTCGGCGCGATGGACGTGCTGTGCACCGACAAGACCGGCACGCTGACGCAGGACCGCATCTTCCTGTCGCGCCACACCGACATCTGGGGCGAGCCTTCTGACGAAGTGCTGGAAGCCGCCTACCTCAACAGCCACTACCAGACGGGCCTGAAGAACCTGCTGGACGTGGCCGTGCTCGAGCACACCGAGGTGGACCGCGCGCTGGCGCCGGCCGCCAACTTCCGCAAGGTGGACGAGATCCCGTTCGACTTCCAGCGCCGCCGCATGTCGGTGGTGGTGGCCGAGCGTGACGACCACCACCGCCTGATCTGCAAGGGCGCGGTAGAGGAGATCCTGGCCGTGTGCAGCCAGGCCCGCCATGGCAGCGTGGACGAGCCCTTGACCGTTGAGCTGCTCGCCCGCGTGCGCCGTGTGACCGCTGCCCTGAACGACGACGGCCTGCGCGTGGTGGCCGTGGCCGCCAAGGACCTGCCGCCCACGCAGCAGACCTATGGCGTGGCCGACGAAGCGGGGCTGACGCTGATCGGCTACGTGGCCTTCCTCGATCCGCCGAAGTCTTCCACCCGGCCGGCGCTGCAGGCCCTGGCCGAGCATGGCGTGAAGGTGAAGGTGCTCACCGGCGACAACGAACGCGTCACGGCCAAGATCTGCCGCGAGGTGGGCCTGAAGGACGAGGCCACGGTGCTGGGCTCGGACGTGGAGCGCATGAGCGACGCGGAGCTGGCGCTGTCGGTCGAGTCGCATGCCATCTTCGCCAAGCTCACGCCGGCCCACAAGGAGCGCATCGTGCGGGCGCTCAAGGCCAACGGCCATGTGGTGGGCTTCATGGGTGACGGCATCAACGACGCGCCGGCCCTGCGGGCGGCGGACATCGGCATCTCGGTGGATTCGGCGGTGGACATCGCCAAGGAGGCGGCCGACATCATCCTGCTGGAAAAGAGCCTGATGGTGCTGGAGGAGGGCGTGGTGGAAGGGCGCAAGACCTTCGCCAACATGCTCAAGTACATCAAGATGACGGCCAGCTCCAACTTCGGCAACGTGTTCTCGGTGCTGGTGGCCAGCGCCTTCATCCCGTTCCTGCCGATGCTGCCGATGCACCTGCTGGTGCAGAACCTGCTGTACGACTTCTCGCAGGTGGCCATCCCGTTCGACAACGTCGACCCCGAGCTGGTGGCCCAGCCGCAGCAGTGGAACCCGGCGGACATCGGCCGCTTCATGCTGTTCTTCGGGCCGGTGAGTTCGGTGTTCGACATCATCACCTTCATGGTGATGGCCTGGGTGTTCAAAGCCAACACGCCCGAGCACCAGACGCTGTTCCAGTCGGGCTGGTTCGTCGAAGGGCTGATGACGCAGACGCTGGTGGTGCACATGATCCGCACCCGCCGCATCCCGTTCCTGCAAAGCCGGCCGGGTGGCGCCTTGATGGCGATGACGCTGCTGATCATGGCCATCGGCATCTTCCTGCCGATGGGTCCGCTGGCGCACTACTTCAAGCTGCAGGCGCTGCCGTGGACCTACTTCCCCATCCTGGCGGCCATCCTGCTGGGCTACATGGGGCTCACGCAGGCGATGAAGGCCTTCTACAGCCGGCGCTTCGGCTGGCAGTGAAGGGCAGGGCGCCCCACGCACGGCGGCGCCCCTGTCCTACAGGCGGCGGCGGGGGTGCCCGACGCGTGGGGCGAGCCCCGGCTCCTAGAGTGCACTCAGGCCGATCGACATCGGTCGGTACCCCACAACCACTGACGGAGCAAGACACATGAACAAGCGCATCACCAGCCTCATCGCCGCCGCCGCCCTCGCCGGCACCTTCGGCATCGCCCACGCTCAGGGCTCGGCCACCGCGGTGCCCGGCACCACCAACAACCAGCTGAGCAGCGGCGCCCACGCCGACACCGCCAACGGCATGACCGCCGCCGACGGCAAGATGGACAAGAAGCACGGCAAGGCCATGCGCGAGAAGGCCGGCAAGCCCACCACGATGAACAGCAACACCAACCCGATGGGCACGGGCACCAAGGAAAACAACGGCACCTACCAGACGAACAGCACCTCGGGCTCTTCGTCGGGCATGTCGTCCACCAAGGGCAGCACCCCGGCCATGGGCAGCACCACCAACAACAGCAACACCAACCCCCGTGGCACCGGCACGATGGAAAACAACGGCACCCAGCCGACCACCGGTGGCACGAAGTAATCGACTTCGCCTGACCCAGGCATGAAGAGCCGGCGCTTGCGCCGGCTTTTTGTCGTCTGGCCGTTCAGCCGTTGCCGGCGGCTCTCAGCCGTACAGCCGCTGCGGGTTGTGGTGAAGGATGTGCTGCAGCACGGCGTCGTCAGCCACACCGTCCTTCAACCACTGCAGCAGCGCATTCGCATCGGGCACCGGCTGCACGCGCAGGTGCGGCCAGTCGCTGCCCCACAGCAGCTGCTGCGGATTGGCCTGCAGCAGGGCCTGCAGGAAGGGCAGGGCGGCCTGGCCGCTCTCGGGCGTCAGGGCCTGGCCGGGCAGGTTGCGGTAGACGCACAGCTTCACATGCACCCGGCCTTCGGCCAGCAGCTGGCGCAGCACCTGAAAGCCCGGCGCCTGCGGGCCGGCCTGCAGGTCGAAGCCGCCCATGTGGTCGATGACCACCGGCACCGGCAGCGCGCGGAGGGTGTCGGCGATGGCGGGCAGGGCGGCGGTGTCGGTCCACAGCTCGGCATGCAGGCTGGCATCGGCCAGCGCGGGCGCCAGAGCCTGCAGGTCGGCCAGGCTGGCACTGCCGGCAAAGTTGCCGCCCGCGCCGCTGCGGTGGCTGAAGCGCGCCGCGCGCACGCCGCGTGCGTGCAGGCCTTGCAGCGTGGGCAGGTCGCCGGGCCGGGTGACGATCACGCCGCGCCAGGCCGGCCGTTCGGCCAAGGTGTCCAGCAGCAGTGAAAGGTCGGTGCCGTAAGCGCTGGGGTGCACCAGCACGCCATGGCCCAGGCCCAGGCGCTGCAGCAGCGCCGCATAGTCGGCCTGCGGCGCCTCGGGTGGCGTGTAGCTGCGGTCGGCCGCCAGCGGGTAGCGGTCGTAGGGGCCGAACAGGTGGGCGTGGCAGTCCCAGCCGGTCAGCAGGGTGTCGGCCGCGGTCATGCGCGCGCCTGGTGCTGCGGCAGCGCAAAGGCGGGCGCCACGCCTTCGGGCAGCGGAATCTCGTGCGCGTTCAGTGTCATCGCCACCATGGTGTAGTAGCCCACCAGCGCGGTCAGCTCCACCAGCGTGCGCTCGCCCAGCAGGGCCAGCGCGCGGGCATAGGTGTCGTCGGTGATGGAGTGCAGGCGCTTGAGTTCCATCGCCACCTGCACGATCACGGTGTCGGTCTCGTCCAGGCCTTCGGGCAGGCGTTGCTGCAGCAGCGCGTCGATCACCACGCGTTCGATGCCGGCCTTCTCGGCCTCGATCTCGTGTGCGTACCACTCGAAGGGCGACTGGCTGGCGCGGCCGGTCACCAGGATGGCCAGCTCCGCCTGCCGGCGGCTGAGACCGGTGCCGTAGCGCAGCAGCGCACCCAGTGCCGACCAGCGCTCGGCCAGCTCAGGGTTGTGCAGCGCCGCGCGCAGTGGGCCCTGGATGCGGCCGCGCGGGCCGTTGACGATGCTGTCGTGCACCCGCCGCTGCTCGGGCGTCATCGTGTCGGGGTGGGGCAGGCTGATGCGGGGCATGGGCGGGGCGTGTTCCTGTCTAGACAACTGCGGGCCGGCGGCGGCCGGCAGCGCCGAGCTTAATCGGCGCCGCGCCCCGGCGAGAGCGGCTGCCCCGCAAGGCTGCTATGCCGCCGGCGGCAAGCCCGGCTGGCTGGAGCGCCACATGCCGCTGCGCGCCATGTCGCCGACGATGCGCACGATCTGCGCCGCCACTGCGCTCACGGCCTTGGCCGGGCCTTTCTGCCGCGCCAGTGCCATGCTCACGCTGCGCTGCAGCGGCGGGTTGACCAGGCGCGCGGCCTGCAGCCGGCCTTCCTGCAGCTCTTGCCACACCGCATGCAGCGGCAGCACGGTGTACAGCCGCTCCTGCGCCACCAGCAGCTTTTGCAGCGGCAGGCTGTCGGCCTCGATCGCGGGCACCAGCGTGATGTGGGCCTGCCGCGCCATCGCATCCAGCGCGGTGCGCAGGCCGTTGGGCGCGCTGGGCAGGATGAAGGGCAGCTCGTGCAGCGCGGTCAAGGGCAGCTCGGCCGCGGCCGTCAGGCGGTCGCCGCGCGGGCCGATCAGGTAGCTGTCCACCGTGGCCAGGGCCTCTTCATGCTCGGGCAGGCTGGCGCCATAGCGGTAGAGGATGGCGATTTCGATGCGGGCATCGGCCAGCCACTCTTCCACCTGGCCGCTGGAGCCTTCCAGGATCTTCAGGCCCAGCTTGGGGTGTTGCGCCCGCATGTCCTTGAACAGTCGCCCCACCAGCGGCGAGCCGATCGACGGCAGCAGGCCCACCGTCACGCGGCCGCTGAGTTCATGCGCCTCGCCGCGGATCTCGCGTTCCAGCTGCTGCGCGTCGGCCAGCAGCGCCTTGACCTGCGGAAAGATGCGCCGGCCCACTTCTGAGAGCTCCACGCCGCGGCCGGTGCGGGTGAACAGGCGCGTGCCGCACTCGCGCTCCAGCGCATTGAGCTGGCGGCTCAGCAGCGACTGGTTGCTGTCCTCGAACAGTGC
>CAKZXL010000655.1 GCA_937883885.1 uncultured Aquincola sp.
CAGGATGCGCAGTGCCGGAGCATGGAGGTCCGCGGGCGCGGGCCGGACGAGCGTTGTCGAGTGATCCATCGGTTTCTCCCTTCAGCTCTCCGAGCGCACGTCATGTGGTTCGCTGACGGCCGCGGTCGGGGCGTCATCAACGGTGATCAGCGGCGCGCGTCGCAGGTCGCCCATGACTGCCACAAGGCACTCCTGGCTGGCGGCGTGGAGGGTGAACAGCGGTTGGCCCTGGTCGACGTGCTCGCCGAGCCGTGTGTGCAGCAGGATGCCGGCGCCGGTCCCGCGCGGTGCACCAGCCAGCACCGCGACGCGCTGCACATGCGCGCCGTCCAGCGACCTCACGTGGCCCGCGCGGTCGGTCTCGATGGTTTCGGTAAACGGCGCGAGGATCGGCTCGCGCAGCCCGCCCTGGGCCTCGCAGAGGGCCTGGAACCGCGCCCACGCAGCGCCGCTGTCGAGCAGTCGCCAGGCGTCGAGCTCGCCATGTCCGGGGCGGCTCGCGGCGCACAGCTCGAGCAGCAGGCCGGCCTCGGCCAACGCGTGCATGCGCAGATCGACCGGCGCCGCCGCGGCCCCGCGCAGCACGGCCAATACGTCCAGTGCCTCGGGCGCCGGGCCGATGCCCAGGCCCACCGGCTGCGACCCGGCCGAACGGGCGACGCGGACCTGCACGCCGACCGCCGCGCCGACCGCGGTGAACAGTGCCTTCAGGCGATGGAAGCGTGCGTCGTCTTGTATGTCGGCACCCCGTCCGACGGTCACGTTGACGAGCAGGTACCTCACGCCCGCGGCGACGCGGCGCGAAACTGCCGACGCCACCAGGTGTGCGTCATCCGCAGCGACGCTCCACGGCACGTTCGTTGCCACCCCCGCGGGGTCCGCGCGGGCGATGCAGGCCCCAAAGCGCGAGGCAATGCCTGCGGCGGTCGCACGATCGAGTTCCACCCCGGTGAGCGTTGCCATCGCGTCGGCGGTGCTCCAAGCCCCGGTGCCGGCCGGCACCGAGAAGTGCGGCATGGTCTCGCCCGCCGCGGCCACGATCGCGGCGACGATCGGCGTCGTGCGGTGTCCGGGGATCCGGTCCAGGCCATGCCGGTCGACGGCGCACGTCGCGTCCCAGACGAGGACCGGGGCTGCCTCGGCAGTCCAGGCGTGCACCAGTGCGACGGCCTGCCGAACCGCCGGGTCCCCGTGTGGATCCATCCCCTCCACGGGGACGTCCGCGCGATGTTCGTCGCTCGTGCACATGGCGTCACGACCCTCCCAGGCGGCCGCTGCCGCCGATCCGCGAACGGGGAAGGAAGCGCGGGGTGCGGGTGGCATAACGCGCCCACTCATCGCCGAACTGCCGCTCGGCCTCGCGCTCCTCGGCGATCGCCAGGCGCACATACATCCACACGAGCACCGGGAACATCGCCAGGGTCAGGATCGTCGGCCACTGAAGGAGGAAGCCGAACAGGATCGCGACGAAGCCGACGTACTGCGGGTGGCGCAGCCGCGCATAGGGGCCGGTAACGGCCAGGGTGTGCCGGCGCTGGTTGTGGTACAGCACCCGCCATGCGGCCGCGAGCAGCCAGAACCCACCGCCGATGAAGAGGTGCCGAGCGCGGCCGCGCGAAGCTGAACGCGAACACGATGAACACCAGCGAGTTGACGATCACGAGGGTCCAGAGCCCGTAGGCCGGGCCGGCGACGTGGTTCATCGCGCACCCCCACGCTGGTCGGAGGACGCGCTGGCGCGTCGCGCGGACGATGTCGAGGCTGCCGCAAAGCCTTCGATGAGGCCGCAAACCGAGTGGCCATCCGGCACGCCATCGGGGCGTTTCTTCCAGTCGGCCACCGCCCGCTGCATGCGCCGATGCAGCTGGAGGGCTTCGTCCAGCCGTCGGCCCTGATCCGCGAGCCGCTGGTCGATCAATGCGCGCGCCCGAGGGCACGGGAGGTCGCCGCGTTGCCCCATCTCGACGAGCTCGGCAGCGTCCTTGAGCGTGAGGCCCAGCGCCAGCGCGCTGCGGATGAAGCGTACGCGCGCAACGCTGAGTTCCGAGAACGTGCGATAACCATTCCCGGCTCGACCGTCGGCCTCGACGAGGCCGACCCGCAGGTAGTGGCGCAGCGTGTCGGTGGTGACACCGGCCCGGCGCGCACAGTCGATCAATCTCATCGAGGTTCTCCGTCGACGCGACGTCGCGCCGAGCCCTGGGCTGTGAGTCTCGACCCAGGTGCTGCACATGGGTCAAGCCCCTGCGTGATCGGTCCGGCGCGCATCGGTCGGATCCGCTCGAGCGCTACAGCGACGCCCTGCCCGCCGCCAATGCACAGCGTCATGCTGCCGCGGCGCAGGCTGTCGCGTGGCATCGCATGCGACAGCCGGGTGGTCAGGAACTCACCGGTCGCTCCGATCGGGGGCCTTCGCGCGTTGGCACCGCAACGGACGACTTGGTCGATGGCCATGTTTCGTTCCTCTCGATCAATGCGCCTTGCAGGACGCGTGGCTCTCGAGATCCGTCCCGACCCGGATGCGGGCCATGCAATCGCATCGCTGCAGCACGCCCTCGCCCGCGCCGCGCAGCCCGGCGGCATTGGCCTCGTCGGTGTCGAGGTGCAGTTCGAGCACCGCCCCGTCGTCAATGCGCAGCGCGACATGCCGCAACACCGTGCCACGCGGTGTTTCCAGCGCGATCTCGATCTCGCCGCCGGTGGCAACCCCGAGCCGCCGGGCGTCGGCGGTTGTCAGGTGCAGGTGTCGCCGTGCGACGATCAGTCCGGCTGTGCGCAGCGTCCCGGCCGGGCCCGACAGCGTGACTTCGGGCGTGGCCGCGAGATCCCCGGACAGGCGCAGAGGCGCGTCGATGCCCAGCTGGATGGCCTCGGTGCGGCTGACCTCGATCTGGTTCGCCGTACGGCAGGGCCCGACGACGCGCACGCGCTCAAGCCGCCCGCGCTCGCCGATCACGGAAACGGTCTCCTCGGCGGCAAAGAAGCCGGGCTGGCTCAGCGGCTGCAGCATGCGCAGTGAGTGTCCGGCACCGAACAGCGCCTCGACGGCGGCCTGGGTCAGGTGCACGTGGTGAGCCGAGATTGCCACCGGGATCGGGAGGTCCTGCCGCGGCACCGCGCGCTCGGCTCGTCGCAACACCGCCGCGGTCTCGCGCGCGATGACCCACTGCTCACGCGCCCTCACCGCGAATACGGCCACCGGCGACCTCGATGCCTGCAGTTCGGCGACCTCGGCACCAGACGCGTTGAAGAATTCGTTTTGGTCCTCGTCGAGACGCAGACCGAGAAACTCCAGACCCTCCAGGATGCGTCGGCGCAGTGCGGGCGAGTTCTCGCCCGCTCCTCCAGTGAAAGCCACGGCATCGCAGCCACCCATCGCCGCGGCGTAGGCTCCGATGTACTTGCGCACGCGGTACGCGTGGACCTGTAGCGCCGTCCGGGCGCCGGTGTGCCCCTGGTGGGCCTGCGCCTCGATCTCACGCAGATCCGAACCGATGCCGGACAGCGCCTTGAGTCCGCTGTCGTGGTACAGCGCCGCCTCGACCTGCGCCGGATCGATGCCGAGCGTGCGCGCGACGAAGCCGGGGATGCCAGGGTCCAGGTCGCCGCTGCGAGTGCCCATCACCAGCCCCTCCAGGGCCGTCATCCCCATCGACGTGTCGATGGAACGGCCGCGATCGATCGCGCAGATGCTGGCGCCGTTTCCGAGGTGGCAGCTGACGATGCGCAGCTTGTCGGGAGCCCGCTCCAGGGCGCCGCTCACCGCTTCGAGCACGTGCTGGTGCGACAGGCCGTGGAATCCGTAGCGGCGCACCCCGGCGTCGCGCCAGGCCTGCGGCACGGCATAAGCCGTCGCCTGCTCGGGCATGCCGGCATGGAACGCGGTGTCGAACACCGCCACCTGCGGCACGCCCGGCCAGCGCTCGCGCGCAAGGCGTATGCCGGCCAGCGCCACCGGGTTGTGCTGTGGCGCCAGCGCGGCGGCGTGTTCGATCTCGCGTTCGACGTCCGCTTCGATGCGCGTGGCCTCGCTCAAGCGGGGCCCGCCGTGTGCGACACGATGGCCGATGGCATCGATCACCGCAATGCCCGCATCGCGCAACCGTCGCTCGATCTCGTCGAACGCCGCTGCATCGACCGCGGGGTGGTCGATCGCCGACTCCATCAGCGGCGTGGCCGATGCCGGGTCGAAGACGCCGAACTTGAGCGTCGCGCTGCCGGCGTTGAACGAGAGGATCCGCATGGCTTGGGCCTGGTCTGTCAATGAAACACCATGCCTTCGACGTGGAAGCCGGCGTCGACGTGCACCACCTCGCCGGTGATCGCCGAGGCGTAGGGACTCGCCAGCAGCAGCGCGACGCGGCCGACTTCGCAGCCGTCCACGGTGCGCCGCTGCGGCGACCGGCGCGCGGCCTCGTCGAGCAGCTCGTCGAAGTGCGTGATGCCCGAGGCGGCCCGGGTGCGGACCGGCCCCGCGGAGATCGCGTTGACTCGGATGCCGGCTGGCCCGAGCTCGTGCGCGAGATAGCGCACCGAGGCCTCCAACGCGGCCTTCACGGGTCCCATCACGTTGTAGTGTTCGACCACCTTCTCGGCGCCGTAGTAGCTCACCGTGGTGAGGCTGCCGCCATCACGCATGAGCGGTTCGGCCAGCTTCGCCATGCGGATCAACGAGTGGCAGGACACGAGCATCGCCTCGGCGAATCCGGGACCCGAGCAGTCGGTGAGACGCCCCTGCAAGTCCTCCTTGCGTGCCGATGCGATCGAGTGGAAGACGAAGTCGAGCTTCCCCCAGCGTTCGCGCAACGACTCGAACACCGCTTCCAGCTGCCCCTCCTGCAGCACGTTGCACGGCAGCAGCTGCGCCTGCACCTCCTCCGCGAGCGGCGCGACGAAGGGCCTGGCCTTCTCGTTGTAGTAGGTCATGGCCAGCTCGGCGCCAGCGTTGCGGAAGTGCCGCGCCGCGGACCAGGCCAGGCTGTCGGCGTTCGCCACGCCGACCACGAGGCCTCTGCGGCCCGCCAGATCGATCACTTCCATGAAGTCCTCCTTGTTCGGTCGATGCAATGGCCCGCGGGCGGTCAGCGCGGGCGGCCGTCCCTGTCGCCGCCGCTGTCGGCGCGGATCACGACGTACAGCAGCACGACGCACAGACCGAGCAGAGCGTGCAGCCCCCAACCGAGCACATGGGCCCGGTGCTCCAGCACCAGCAGCAACAGCGCGACACCGGCGAAGACCCAGAAGATCCACATCGGCCAGGCGCGGCCTGATTCGGTGTCGGTTTGTTTTCTCGGGGTGCTCATGGCCCGTCCCTCAGCGCTCGTTGCGGTGCGGTGACCACGCCTGGGCCGCAAACTCGATCTCGTCGGTGCGCTGCGGCAGCCGCACCCAGACCCGGAAGCGGTACGGACCATCCTTGGCCACGCCGA
>CAKZXL010000656.1 GCA_937883885.1 uncultured Aquincola sp.
ATCTGCGCGTCTTCTTCGGCGCTGGGGAAATTGCGGGCCGTCAGGTCCTGGCGCTTGGTGTCCATGCGTGGTCGTTGAAAGTCGATGCGGGAGCTTAACGCCGCAAGCAAGACAGCCGCCCGGCTTATGCTGCGCCCCTTCTTGTCGAGGCAGTAGGAGCGGGTTTCAGATGGCCAGGATGACGATGGCGCAGGCGGTGCACCTGGGCGCGCAGGCGCCAGTGCCGACATGGCGCGCGCCACGGCCGAGGCCCTGGTGCTGGCCGATGCGCAAGGGCTGGCTTCGCACGGCCTGTCGCGGGTGCCCCAATACGCCGGCCACCTGCGCGTCGGCCGCGTGGAAGGTGCGGCCCGCCCCACGGTGCATGCGCTGCGCGGCGCCGCGGTGGTGGTGAACGCGCATGACGGCCTGGCCTTCGAGGCCTGCACGCTGGCCGTGCAGGAAGCCATCGCGCGGGCCGCCAGCCACGGCGTGGCCTGCGCCGGCGTGGTCAACAGCCACCATGGCGGCGTGATGGTCGACCACCTGCGCGCGGTGGCCGCGGCCGGCATGGTGGGCCTGGCCTTCGCCAATGCGCCGGCGGCCATGCCGGCGGCCGGTGGCCGCCACCCGGTGTTCGGCACCAACCCGATCGCCGCCATCTTCCCGCGCCGGCCGGGCGCGGGCGATCCGCTGATGATCGACCTCAGCCTGAGCGAGGTGGCCCGCGGCAAGCTGATGATGGCCGCCAAGGAAGGCCGCAGCATCCCGCTGGGCTGGGCGCTGGACGTGGACGGCCAGCCCACCACCGACCCGGCCCGCGGCATGGAAGGCTCCATGCTGCCGCTGGGCGCGGCCAGCAGCCCCAAGGGCGCGATGCTGGCGCTGATGATCGAGCTGCTCAGCAGCGCCGTCATCGGCGCGCACTTCAGCTTCGAGGCCGACACCTTCTTCGTCGACGAGGGCAACAAGCCGCGCATCGGCCAGGCCTTCATCGTCATCGACCCCGGCGCGCTGGCCGGCAGCGGCAGCTACCTGGAGCGGGTGGAAGTGCTGGTGGCCGAGATGCTGCGCGACGACGGCGTGCGCCTGCCCGGCGCCCGCCGAGAAGCCCTGCGCCGCGCCGCCGAGCAGCACGGCATCGAGGTGCCGGACGGGTTGGTGGCGGTGCTGCGGGGTGAGCTTGTCTAGACAGCCTGCCCCGATTCGCGGCCCTGGCCGCACACACTGCAGCCAGCCTGCCGGCCAACGCGGATCTCGCTCCACTCCATGCGCCGCGCGTCCAGCATCTGCAGCCGGCCGGCCAGCGAGGTGCCGATGCCGACCAGCAGCTTGAGCGCCTCGGCCGCCTGCAGGCTGCCGATGATGCCCACCAGCGGCGCGAACACGCCCATGGTGGCGCAGCGCACTTCCTCGGGCGGTGATTCGGGCGGAAACACGCAGGCGTAGCAGGGCGCCTCGGGGCGGCGCGGGTCCACCACCGTCAGCTGCCCGTCGAAGCCGATGGCCGCGCCGGCCACCAGCGGCTTGCGGTGGGCCACGCAGGCCGCATTCACCGCCTGCCGGGTGGCGAAGTTGTCGCTGCAGTCCAGCACCACGTCGGCCTCGGCCACCAGGGCCGACAGCTGCGCCGGCCCGGCGCGCTGCAGCACGGGGCGCACCTGCACCTCGGGGTTGATGCGGCCCATCGCCTCGGCCGCGGAGGCCGCCTTGGGCATGCCCACGCGGGCCATGTCGTGCACGATCTGCCGCTGCAGGTTGGTCAGGTCCACGGTGTCGTCGTCCACCACCGTGATGCGGCCCACGCCCGCGGTGGCCAGGTACAGCAGCAGCGGCGAGCCCAGCCCGCCCGCACCCACCACCAGCGCATGCGCCTGCAGCAGCCGCTGCTGGCCTTCGATGCCGATGTCGTCCAACAGGATGTGCCGCGAGTAGCGCAGCAGCTGGTCGTCGTTCATGCGGTCAGCATAGCGGCGGACAAGAAAAAGCCCGCCGGGTGGCGGGCTTCTGGCGGATGTGGCGCGGATCAGTTGTTGGTCGTCTCGGCCGCTTCGGCCTTGCGCTCGACCACGCTCTTGCTGACGACCACCGACTTGCCCTTGAGCTGGTTCAGCGCCTGCTCCAGCGGGAAGTCTTCCGGCGAGCCGAACTCGGGCAGCGGCTTGGGGCCGTCCTTGCTCTTGGCCAGCTGTTCTTCCAGCTTCTTGCGGGCTTCCTCGCGGGCCTTTTCGCGGGCTTCGTCCTTCTTCTCGTCGGTGCCGGTCAGGTGCTTGTCCAGGTCGGCCTCGCGCATGCGTAGCGCGGCGAACACGTTGCCTTCGGCGGTTTCGTCCAGCCACACGTCGGGCACGATGCCACGCGCCTGGATGGACTTGCCGCTGGGCGTGTAGTAGCGGGCGGTGGTGATCTTGAGGGCGGTGTCGGCGGTCAGCGGGCGCACGGTCTGCACCGAGCCCTTGCCGAAGGTCTGCGCGCCCATCACCGTGGCGCGCTTGTGGTCCTGCAGCGCGCCGGCCACGATCTCGCTGGCCGAGGCCGAGCCTTCGTTCACCAGCACCACCAGCGGCACCTTCTTGACGGCATCGGGCACGCGGCGCAGCGGGTCGGTGCCGCCACGGCGCATGTAGAAGTCGGGCGAGGCCTTGAAGGTGGCCTTCGATTCGGGCAGCTGGCCGTTGGTGCTCACCACCACTGCGTCGTTCGGCAGGAAGGCCGCCGACACCGCGATGGCGCCTTCCAGCAGGCCGCCCGGGTCGTTGCGCAGGTCGAGCACCAGGCCCTTGAGGTTGGGGTCCTGCTTGTACAGCTCTTCCAGCTTCCTGGCGAAGTCCTCGACCGTGCGGTCCTGGAACTGGCTCACGCGCAGCCAGGCGTAGCCGGGCTCCACCACCTTGGCGCGCACGCTTTGCACGCGGATTTCTTCGCGGGTGATGCTGACCGGGAAGGTGCGGCCCTCGGACTTGCGGAACACCGTCAACACCACCTTGGTGCTGGGTTCGCCGCGCATCTTCTTGACGGCCTGGTCCATCGTCAGGCCCTTGACGGCCGTGTCGTCGATCTTGGTGACCAGGTCGCCGGCCTTCAGACCCGCGCGGAAGGCGGGCGAGCCTTCAATCGGCGAGACCACCTTGACCAGACCGTCTTCCATGCCGATTTCGATACCGACGCCGACGAAACGGCCGCTGGTGCCTTCGCGGAATTCCTTGAAGGTTTTCTTGTCGAAATACTGGCTGTGCGGATCGAGCCCCGACACCATGCCGGAAATGGCGTTGCCGATGAGCTTTTTCTCATCCACCGGCTCGACGTAATCGCTCTTGACCATGCCGAAGACAGCCGCCAGCTGCTGCAGTTCTTCGAGCGGTAGCGGTGTGTTGCGGGCGAACGCCTGCAATTGCATCGTGGTCAATGCACCGGCGACGGCACCGATGGCCACCAGACCGGCAACTTTGAGTTTGGACCCCATGAACGGCACCCCGCAGCAAGCAAAAAATACCCGAAACCAGTATACGGCTGGCCCCTTCGGGGGATTGAGTGAACTAGGGCAAAGTTGCCTTCTCACTCAGGGCTTTGGACTGCGCGGCGGGCGCGGAGTTCGGTGAGGGAATGCGTTCGAATGTGACGATGTGATCCACCTCCGCGCGGATGCCGATCCATTCACCCACCGCATGGTCGTGGTGGCTGGGCACATGGGCCAGCACCTGCTCGCCGGTGGGCAGGCGCAGCGTGTACAGAAATTCGGAGCCGCGGAAGGCCTTGCGTTCGATGCAGGCGCGGGTGGGCGCGTCGTCGTCGTGCACGATGTCGTCGGCCCGCAGCAGCACGTCGCATTCGCCGCCCGGGTAGGCGTCGGGCAGCAGGCAGCCGGCGCTGTCGCGCAGCTCGCCCAGCGGCGTGCGCACGAACGGCCCGCGCGGCGCGGCTTCGATGCGGCCGGGCACGAACACGCCATGCCCGATGAAGTCGGCCACGAATCGGGTGGCCGGCCGGTGGTACAGGGTGTAGGCGTCGTCCCATTGCTCGAGCTTGCCGCCCTGCATCACGCCGATCACGTCGCCCAGCGCAAACGCCTCCATCTGGTCGTGGGTGACGAACAGCGCCGTGGTGCGCGTGCGCTGCAGGATGGCGCGCACGTCCTGCGCCAGCCGGCCGCGCAGGTCGACGTCGAGGCTGGAAAACGGCTCGTCCAGCAGCAGCAGCCGTGGATGCGGCGCCAGCGCCCGGGCCAGCGCGATGCGCTGCTGCTGCCCGCCCGACAGCTGGTGCGGCGCCCGTTCGGCCACGTGCGACAGGCCCACCAATTCCAGCATGTCGGCCACCCGCGCCTCGCGCTCGGCGCGCGGCAGGTGGCGGATGCCGAAGGCCACGTTCTTCGCGATCGTCAGGTGCGGAAACAGCGCGTAGTCCTGGAACACCATGCCGATGCGCCGGTGTTCGGGCGCCAGGTGGCGGCCGTCGCCCGAGAGCAGCTCGCCGTCCATCACGATGCGGCCGCCGGCCAGCGGCTCCAGCCCGGCCACGGCGCGCAGCGCCGAGGTCTTGCCGCAGCCCGAAGGCCCGATCAGCACGCCGATCTGCCCGGGCCGCAGGCCCATCGACACCTGGTCCACCGCGGGGCGCTGGGCGGCGCTGCCGGGGTAGCGCACGCTGATCTGGTCGAGTTGCAGGAACATGCACCTATGATATCGGCTTCATGAGAATGACAAGCGTTCGCAATGGCGTGAGCCATGGCGCGGGTTGGAAGAGGATGGATTCGTGATGCGTCGTGGGCTTGCGCTGCTGTGCGCCTTGCTGGCACTGCCGGTGCTGGGCGTGCTGGGCTCGTGGCTGGCGTTCGACGCGGGCGCGCTGGAGATCCTGCGCCACCAGGCGCAGACGGTGCTGCCGGGTTATGCCGGCCAGTCGCTGGTGCTGGCCGTCAGCGTGGGCGTGGGCGTGGCGGTGGTGGGTGCGGCCACCGCGGCGGCCATCTGCTTGTTCGAGTTTCCGGGCCGGCGCTTTTTTGAATGGGCGCTGCTGCTGCCGCTGGCCATGCCGGCTTACGTGCTGGCTTATGCCTACACCGACTTCTTGCAGTACAGCGGCCCGGTGCAGGTGGCGCTGCGCGCCGCCACCGGCGCCGAAGGCGCGCTGTGGCCCGACGTGCGCAGCCTGTGGGGCGCGGTGATCCTGTTCGTGCTGTGCCTGTACCCCTATGTGTACCTGCTGGTGCGCACCGCGCTGGGCGAGCGCGGCGTGCACATGATGGAAGCCGCCCGCCTGCTGGGCGCCGGCCTGCGGCGCCGGGTGGTGGAAGTGGCCATTCCGCTGGCGCGCCCGGCCATCGCGGCGGGTGTGGCGCTGGCGGTGATGGAGGTGCTGGCCGACTTCGGCGTGGGTTCGTACTTCGGGCTCACCACCTTGTCCACCGGCATCTACAAGGCCTGGCTGGTGATGTTCGACCGCATTGCCGCTGCGCAGCTGGCTTCGGTGCTGCTGCTGCTGGTGGGCCTGCTGCTGTGGTTCGAGCGGCGCGCGCAGCGCAAGCTGCGCTTTGCCGCCTCGCGCAGCGGGGCCACCCATGGTGCCGATGCACGGCCGGTGCAGCTGCACGGCCGGCGTGCCGCGCTGGCCATGGCGGTGTGTGCCACGCCGGTGCTGCTGGGCTTTGTGGTGCCGGTGGCGGTGCTGCTGCGGCTGTTGTGGATCGAGGCCACCACCTCCGAATTCGGCCTGCCGCTGGCGCGTTTTGCGCAATGGAGCCTGACCAGCTTCAAGCTGGCGGCCATCGCCGCGCTGTGCGCCGCCGCGCTGGCGCTGGCGCTGGGCTTCGTGCTGCGGCTGCATGCGGCGCGCTCGGCCCGCGGCCGGCGCGACGGCCTGGCACTCGGCGCGCGCGTGGTGTCGCTGGGTTATGCGATGCCGGGCGCGGTGGTGGCGGTGGGCATCCTGCTGCCGGTGGGCTGGGCGCAGGCGCAGTGGCCGCAGACGGGCGTCGGGGCCCTTTTCACCGGCACGATCATGGGCCTGATCTACGCCTACCTGGTGCGCTTTTCGGCCGTGGCGCTGCAGTCGGTGGAAGCGGGGTATGCCCGGCTGCCGGCCAGCATCGACGACAGCGCGCGCATGCTGGGCGCCGGCCGCGGCCGGCTGTTCGCCGAGCTGCACCTGCCGCTGCTGCAGCGCTCGGCGCTGGCGGCGGCGCTGCTGGTGTTCGTGGACGTGATGAAGGAGCTGCCGGCCACGCTGGTGCTGCGCCCCTTCAACAGCGACACGCTGGCCGTGGTGGCCTACAACTTCGCACGCGACGAACGGCTGGCCGAGGCCGCGCTGCCCTCGCTGGCCATCGTGCTGGTGGGGCTGGTGCCGGTGGTGATGCTGTCGCACGCGCTGCGGCGACGCGGCTGAAGACGGGACGGCCGGGTCACGGCAGCACGTCCAGCGGTACGGGGCAGGTGAGCGCATCCAGCGCATCGCCGTGCAGCCGCACCTGGTTGCGGCCGCCGCGCTTGGCGTCGTAGCAGGCCGCATCGGCGGCGGCCATCACCGCGCGCAGGTCGGCCAGGCCGCTGCTGAGCTTGACGATGCCGATGCTGGCGTACACCTGCAGCCAGCGGTCCTGCCAGGGCAGGCGGCAGCTTTCGATGGCCTCGCGCATGCTTTCGGCCACCTGCAGCGCATCGGTGCGGCTGCAGGCCGTCAGCAGCACCGCGAACTCGTCGCCGCCCAGCCGGGCCACGGTGTCGGTGCTGCGCACCTGGGCCTGCAGCCGGCGGGCCACCTCCACCAGCATGCGATCGCCGGTGGCATGGCCGGCGGTGTCGTTCACCGCCTTGAAGTGGTCCAGGTCGATGAAGAGGGCGCAGCAGGGCAGGCCGTCGGCCGCTGCCAGGCGTTCATTGAGGCGGCGCTCGAACTCGCGCCGGTTCACCAGCTCGGTCAGCGCGTCGTGCGTGGACACCCAGGACAGCGCCTCGCGCTGGCTGCGGGCCTGGCTCACGTCTTCCACCGTCCACACGCTGCCGGCGCCCACGTCCTGCCAGTCCACCGGCGCGCCGAAAAGGCGGCCCCAGAACTGGCTGCCGTCGCGGCGCACCATGCGCACTTCTTCGTCGAAGGCCCGGCCGGCGTGGAAGCAGGCGCCGATGCGCTGCACCAGGGAGGCGGCCTCCGCCACCGAAGGCAGCAGCACCGAGGTGGACTGGCCCTGCAAGGTCCGGGGGCCGTAGCCCAGCATGCGTTCCAGGGCGCCGTTGACCAGGTCCAGCCGCTGGTCGTTTGAGAAGGCGATGCCCAGCGGTGCATGGTCCATCAGCGCGCTGAGCTTGCCCAGCAGTTCGCGGTTGGCGGCCGATGCGGCCGAGCGCTCGCGCAACGTGTCGTGCAGCGCCTTGGCCAGCTGGCCGATCTCGCCCTGCGCTTGCGGCCAGCCTTCGTCGTCGGGCGTGGTGCCGTCGCGCATGCGGTGGGCGCGTTGCTCCAGCTGGCGCAGCGGCCGCAGCATGGCGTGGGTGACCAGCAGCAGCACCAGGCCGCCGCCCAGCGCCACCAGGATGCCGGCCACCAGCGCCCAGCGGGCGCCCTCGTGCAGGGCCGACAGCACGCTTTCAACCGGCGCGCTGCGCACCACCAGCCAGTCGGCGCCCGGCACGGCCGCCATCGAGAGCATGCGGCCCCGCCCCAGCAGGCTGAAGCCCTCGGGCTCCATCGGCCGCCCCATCGACTGCCAGTGGGCGATGGCGTCGGCCAGCAAGGGGTCGGCGCCGGCATCGCGCATCAGCCAGCGGCTGTCGTCGTGGGCCAGCAGCCGGCCCTGGCCGTCGGCGATGGCCACCAGCCCCTCGTCGGCGCTGCCGGAAGCCGTGACCTCCGACATCAGCAGGTTGGACTGCAGCCGCAAGGTGCCGGCCACCATGCCCACCACCCGGCCGTCGGCGCCGTGCACCGGCATGGTCAGCACCACGATGGGCCGGTCGGTCAGCCGGTTGAGCAGCGGGTCGGAGATGGCCGGCCGGCCCAGCTGCATCGTGTGCTGGAAGTAGGCGCGGTCGTTCACGCGGATGGGCGGCGAGCTGCTGCCCGTCTGGTCGCGAAGGGCCATCAGCCGGCCATGGCGGTCGATGACCATCAGCGCATCCAGCGCGCTGCCCAGCACCTTCTGGCCTTCGACCCAGCGGCGCATCGCCGCGGCGTCGTCGAGCTGGTCCGCGGGCAGCATGTCGGCCGCCGCGCGCAAGGTGACCTGCAGGCTCACCACCCGCGCGCCCACGATGCGGGCGAGCTTGCGCGTCTGCGCCAGCGACAGGTCCAGCGCCACCTGCTCAGCCCGCGAAGCCACCTGGTTGAGCACCAGGCCCACCGTGACGGCCACGCTGAGCGCGATCAGCAGCACGCCCGTGATCGACAGGCGCAGCTTGAGCGAGCTGAGCGCCAACGGCCAGCGGAGGCGCTGCCCCGCGCGCGAAGGCACCGGCGGTGCCTGAAGAGGGCTCACGCGCCCCTCATATCGACCACGCCGGGCAGGCGGCGTCTTCGGCTTCCTGCAACGGCGCCGGCACATGCGCCAGGAACCAGCGCGCCGCGTCCTCGGCCGGCATCGGCCGGGCGTAGTAGTAGCCCTGGCCCTTGTCGCAGTGCAGGGCCTGCAGGATGGCCGACTGGCCCGGCGTCTCGATGCCCTCGGCCACGGTGCGCATGCCCAGGCTGCGGGCCACCTTGAGGGTGGCCTCGATCAGCACGCGGTGGTGCGCACTCGACTCGGACTGGCTGACGAAGCTGCGGTCGATCTTGACCACGTCCACCGGCAGCTGGTGCAGGCTGGCCAGCGACGAATAGCCGGTGCCGAAGTCGTCCAGCGCCAGGCTCAGGCCCAGTGCCTTCAGCTCATGCAGCCGGGCCTGGATGCGGTCGTCCTGCGCGGCCAGGCTTTCGGTCACTTCCAGCTGCAGCTGCTGCGGCGGCAGGCCGCTGCGGTGCAGCGCGGCCGCCACCTGCGCGGCGATGTCGCCTTCGAACAGCTGCGCGCGTGAGAGGTTGACCGACAGCAGCTGCGGCGCCTGTGCGCCCAGCTCGCCGCCCCACTGCACGAACTGGCGGCAGGCTTCGGTCAGCACGTATTCGCCCAGCCGGCCGATGAGGCCGGTTTCCTCCGCGATCTCGATGAACTCGATCGGCGGCACGATGCCGCGTTCCGGGTGGCGCCAGCGCACCAGGGCTTCGGCGCCCACGGCCAGGCCGCTGCCCAGGTCGACG
>CAKZXL010000657.1 GCA_937883885.1 uncultured Aquincola sp.
GAGGTGGCGGCGATGAAGAAGATGCGCAAGGCGCTGGAGCCGGTGGCGGGCTGACAGCCCTGCTCCAGACGTGACGACGGCCCTCGCGGGGGCCGTTTTTCATGAGGGCCGCAAACGCAGCGAGCTTGGGGGCAGGCTCACCCGTCCGCCGGGCCGCCCCAAGGACGGGTGCTCCCCCTCGGGGGGGCGCGAGCGCAGCGAGCTTGGGGGCAGACCTTATGCCCCTGCCAGCAAAGCCTTGATATCCGAAGCCAGCGCCTGCGCGCCCGTGCCATAGCGCGTGAACAGCCGCACCTTGCCCTGCGGATCGAACAGGTAAGAGCCGGCGGTGTGGTCCACCGAGTAGGCGCCTTCGGTCTTGCCCGGCACCTTGTTGTAGAACACCTTGAACTCGCGCGCCGTGGCCTTGGTTTCTTCCGGCGTGCCGCGCAGCGCCACAAAGGTGGGGTCGAAGTTGGTCACGTAGGCCTTCAGGAGCTCCGGCGTGTCGCGCTCCGGGTCGACGCTGACGAAGATGCCCTGCACCTTGTCGCCATCGGCCCCCAGCGAGCGCTTGACCTCGGCCAGCTCGGCCATGGTCGTGGGGCACACGTCGGGGCACTGGGTGAAGCCGAAGAACACCACCACCACCTTGCCCTTGAACTCGTCGATCGAGCGCACCTTGCCGTCGGGGTCCTTCACGCCGCCCAGCTTCTGCGCGTAGTCGGCGCCGGTGATGTCCACGCCATTGAAGGCCACCTTGGGCTGCGAAGGTGTCTTGTCGCAGCCGGCCAGCACGAGGACGGCGGCCGCGGCAGCGGCCAGGCAGGAACGGCGGGTGAGCATCAGATCGACAGCCATGGGCCCAGGTAGTGGTCCAGCAGCAGCGCGGCGAACAGCAGCGACAGGTGCAGGATGGAAAAACGGAAGGTGCGGCGAGCCAGCGCATCGCTGTACTGGCGCCACAGGCGAAAGCCGTAGCCGATGAACATCAGCCCCAGCACCGTGGCCGAGAGCAGGTAGATCAGCCCGCTCATGCCGTACAGGTAAGGCAGCAGCGTGGCCGGAAACAGCACCAGCGTGTACAGCAGCACCTGCAGCCGGGTGAACTCGGCGCCGTGGGTGACGGGCAGCATCGGCAGGCCGGCGCGGGCGTAGTCTTCCACCCGGTACAGCGCCAGCGCCCAGAAGTGCGGCGGCGTCCACAGGAAGATGATGAGCACCAGCATCCAGGCTTCGGCCCCCGCCTCGCCGCGCACGGCGGCCCAGCCCAGCAGCGGCGGCATGGCGCCCGAGGCGCCGCCGATGACGATGTTCTGCGGCGTCAGCGGCTTGAGCACCACGGTGTAGATGACCGCATAGCCCACGAAGGTGGCCAGCGTCAGCCACATCGTCAGCGGGTTGACCAGCACGTACAGCAGCAAGGCACCCAGGCCGCACAGCACGGCCGAAAACAGCAGCGTCTGGGTGTTGGTCAGCTCGCCCTTGGCCGTCGGCCGCCAGGCGGTGCGTGCCATCTTGGCGTCGATGCGTTGCTCGACCACGCAGTTGAAGGCGGCGGCGGCACCGGCCACAAGCCAGATGCCGGCGGTGGCCGCCAGCACCACGCGCAGGTCGGGCAGGCCCGGCACGGCCAGCAGCATGCCGATCACCGCGCAGAACACGATGAGCTGCACCACCCGCGGCTTGGTGAGGGCGTAGAACTGGCGAACGCGCGAGGCGGGCCGGGCGGGCGGCGCAACGGCCGGGGCGGTGGGCGACGAGGCAGACATGGAAGACCGGATTGTAGGAAGCCGCTTCAAGCCATCGCCGCAACGGTGCCATGGACGGTGGCCGCGGGCGCGGCCGAAGGCCGCTGCAGCAGGCTGCGGGCGACGAGGCGGCTGAGCAGCAGCACCAGGAACGCGGCGCCCGCGGTGTGTGCCACCGCGGCCAGGATGGGCCAGCCCAGCACCACGTTGGACAGGCCGCTGGCCAGCTGCCAGGCGGCCACGCCCAGCAGGCCGCCGGCAAAACGGCGGGCGCCGGCCTCGCCGGTGGCCGCCAGGCGCCAGGCCAGCAGGCCCAGCGCCACCAGCACCACCCCGGCCATCAGCCGGTGGGTCATGTGGATGGCGGTGAGCGCCGCGAACGGCAGGTAGCCGCCGCTGGCGGTTTCACCCAGCTCGCGCCGGAAGGTGAAGGCATGGCCGAAGTCCATGGTGGGCCACCAGCTGCCCTGGCAGGTGGGAAAGTCGCGGCAGGCCAGCACCGCGTAATTGGTGCTGACCCAGCCGCCCAGCGCGATCTGCAGCACGCTGAGCACGGCCACGGCCACCACGCCCCACTGCAGCGCGCGCGACAGGCGCACCGGCCGCGGCACGAAGGCCTCGGCCTGC
>CAKZXL010000658.1 GCA_937883885.1 uncultured Aquincola sp.
CGGGCGTGGCCAGGGGCGCGGGCCGCAGCGTGCGCAGGTCGACCGCGGGCGGCCCCGGCGGTGGCGGGGGCGGCTTCTTCTTGAAAAAACTGAACATGCGCAGATTGTCGCGCGTGACGCTGGACACGCCACAAAATTTGTCGCTATACTGCGAGGCTCTAAGGCGCTTTAGCTCAGCCGGTTAGAGCGACGGAATCATAATCCGCAGGTCCGGGGTTCGAATCCCTGAAGCGCCACCAAACCCAGGAAGCCCGCTACCGCAAGGTCAGCGGGCTTTCTTCTTTCTGCGGCTGCTTCCAGCAGGCAGCGACCGACGCATCGGAACGTTCGCTCCTGCGATAATCCCCGGCTTCCCGCACGGCGCGCATCCCGCCCGCCGGCACAGCCCCTGGATCCACACCATGACCCGCTGTGTTGCCGTCGGCCTGCTGGCCGCGGCCCTGGCACTGCCTGCCTTCGGCCAGGCGGTGCAGCGCAAGTTTCCCGCCAATGCCCTGCGCGGCGAGCTGCAGATCACGCAACCGCCCGAGGCGCTGCTCAATGGCCAGCCGGCCACGCTGGCGCCGGGCGCGCGCATCCGCGGCGACAACAACATGATCCAGCTCTCGGGCAGCCTGGCCGGGCCCAAGTACGTCGTGAACTACACCCGCGACGGCCTGGGCATGGTCAAGGACGTGTGGATCCTCACCCCCGAAGAACGGGCGATGAAGCCCTGGCCGGTGAACGAGCAGCAGCTTGCCACCTGGCTCTTCAACCCCGACGCGAAAACCTGGACCAAGCCATGACCAACAGCACCACCGCCACCAAGAAGAAGGTGTTCATCCGCACCTTCGGCTGCCAGATGAACGAGTACGACTCGGACAAGATGGCCGACGTGCTGCAGGCCGCCAAGGGCTACGAGCCCACGCAGGACGTGGAAGAGGCCGACCTGATCCTCTTTAATACCTGCTCCATCCGCGAGAAGGCGCAGGAAAAGGTGTTCAGCGACCTCGGTCGCGTCAAGCACCTCAAGAGCAAGGGCGTGCTGATCGGCGTCGGCGGCTGCGTGGCCAGCCAGGAAGGCGCGGCCATCATCGAACGCGCGCCCTACGTGGACATGGTGTTCGGCCCGCAGACGCTGCACCGCCTGCCGCAGATGATCGAGGCCCGCACCCGCGAGCGCCGGCCGCAGGTGGACATCAGCTTCCCCGAGATCGAGAAGTTCGACCACCTGCCGCCCGCCCGCACCGAAGGCGCCACCGCCTTCGTCTCCATCATGGAAGGCTGCTCCAAGTACTGCAGCTACTGCGTGGTGCCCTACACCCGCGGCGAAGAGGTGAGCCGCCCCTTCGACGACGTGCTGACTGAAGTGGCCGAGCTGGCGGCGCAAGGCGTCAAGGAAGTGACGCTGCTGGGCCAGAACGTCAATGCCTACCGCGGCCGCATGGGCGAGACGGCCGAGATCGCCGACTTTGCGATGCTGATCGAGTACGTGGCCGAGATGCCCGGCATCGAGCGCATCCGCTACACCACCAGCCACCCCAACGAGTTCACGCAGCGGCTGATCGACGTGTATGCGCGCGTGCCCCAGCTGGTGAACCACCTGCACCTGCCGGTGCAGCACGGCAGCGACCGCATCCTGGGCGCGATGAAGCGGGGCTACACGGTGCTGGAATACAAGAGCACCCTCCGCAAGCTGCGCGCGATCCGGCCCGACATCAGCCTGTCGACCGACTTCATCGTGGGCTTTCCGGGCGAGACGGACGAAGACCACGCCAAGACGATGAAGCTGGTGGAAGACATCGGCTACGACGCCTCGTTCAGCTTCATCTTCAGTGCCCGCCCGGGCACGCCGGCCGCGGCCCTGCACGACGACACGCCGCATGCGGTGAAGCTGCAGCGCCTGCAGCAACTGCAGGCCGCGCTGGAAGCCAACGTGCGCCGCATCAGCGACAGCCGCGTGGGCACGGTGCAGCGCATCCTGGTGGAAGGGCCTTCGCGCCGCGACGCCAGCGAGCTGATGGGCCGCACCGAGTGCAACCGCATCGTCAACTTCGCCGGCCCGGCGCGGCTGGCCGGGCAGCTGATCGACGTGCGCATCACCGAGGCTTACCCGCACTCGCTGCGGGCCGAGGTGGTGACGGCGGGCTGAAAACCCGCGCCGGGTGCGCCAACCGTCTAGCGGTTTTGCTTCAGAAACCCCGCCCACCACAGCGCCAGCGCACACGCCACCACCATCGTGCCGTAGGTCACCATGCGGCCGTCCTGCCCCAGCAGCAGCAGGCCGCCCAGCAGCACCGCGGCCCCGGCGGCAAAGGCCCACAAGGCCAGGCGCAGGTAGCTCACCCGCCCCAGCTCGCGCCGCCACAGCAGCTTGGCGGCGCCCGCGGCGATCAGGCCCACGCCCAGGGCGGGCGCAAACAGGTTCATCACTTGCCAGAAGGCGTCGAGAAAGTCCATCGGCAGTGGCAGAAGGCGTGGGGGGCTTGACGCAGCGCAAGCGCGCTGCGCGAACGGCAATTTTATAATCCGGTACCTATGAGTGTGTTTGCCCTCGGCCTGAACCACAACACCGCGCCGCTGGACCTGCGCGGCCGGTTTGCGTTCACGCCGGAGCAGCTGCCGCCGGCCCTGCGCGGCTTCCGCGAACGCGTGCAGCGCAGCGGCGCCGAAGCCGCGCTGCTGTCCACCTGCAACCGCACCGAGCTGTACGTGGCCGCCGAGCCCACCGGCGTGCGCGAGCTGGTGCGCCCCGCCATCGACTGGCTGGCCGCCCAAGGCGGCGTCAGCGGCGCCGACCTGATGTCGCACACCTATGTGGAAGAGCACCGCGCCGCCGCGCGCCATGCCTTCCGCGTGGCCTCGGGGCTCGATTCCATGGTGCTGGGCGAGCCGCAGATCCTCGGCCAGATGAAGCAGGCCGTGCGCGAGGCCGATGCGGCGGGCACCCTGGGCACCACGCTGCACCAGCTGTTCCAGCGCTCCTTCTCGGTGGCCAAGGAAGTGCGCAGCTCCACCGAGATCGGCTCGCACTCCATCAGCATGGCGGCCGCCTCGGTGCGGCTGGCGGCCCAGCTGTTCGAAGATCTGAAAGACATCCGCGTGCTGTTCGTCGGCGCCGGCGAGATGATCGAGCTGGTCGCCACGCACTTTGCGGCCCGCACGCCCAAGGCCATGGCCCTGGCCAACCGCACGCTCGAGCGTGGCGAAAAGCTGGCCTCGCGCTTCGGCGCCCAGGCCCTGCGCCTGGCCGACCTGCCCCAGTGCCTGCACGAGTACGACGCGGTGATTTCGTGCACCGCCAGCTCGCTGCCCATCATCGGCCTGGGCGCGGTGGAGCGGGCACTGAAGCAACGCAAGCACCGCCCGATGTTCATGGTCGACCTGGCCGTGCCGCGCGACATTGAGCCCGAAGTGGCGCGGCTGGACGATGTGTACCTGTACACCGTGGACGACCTCAGCACCCTGGTGCAGTCGGCCGGCGAAAAGCGCCAGGCCGCGGTGCAGCAGGCCGAGGTGATCATCGACGCCGGGGTGCAGAGCTTTGCCCACTGGCTCGACCAGCGCGCCAGCGTGCCGCTGATCCAGGCGCTGAACCGCCAGGCCGACGACTGGCGCGCCGCCGAGCTGGCCCGCGCCCGCAAGCTGCTGGCCCGCGGCGAAGACGTGGACGCGGTGCTGGAAGCGCTGTCGCGCGGGCTCACCCAGAAGATGCTGCACGGCGCCCTGGCCGAGCTGCATGCGTCGGACACCGACCAGCGCGAACATACCGCGCAAACCATCTCGCGCCTTTTCCTGCGGCACAGCAGCCGCACGCCCGGCAGCAGCGGCGGCCGTTAGCGGCGCTCACCGCACCGCGCCGGCATGGCGGGTCCGCTGCCAGCGGCCACCGCCGCAGCACCGGCTCGCAGGCTCGACCTGCATCCCGCCGCTCCTTCTGTCCCCGCCTGCATGCAGGCCGCCGTATTCCCTCCCCCGCCCATGAAAGACGCCCTGCGCTACTCGCTCGACCGACTCGTGATGCGACTGTCCGAGCTGGATGCCAACCTGGCCGACCCGCAGGTGGCCGCCGACATGAAGCGCTACCGCGCCCTCTCGCGCGAGCAGGCCGAAGTGGCCGGCGTGGTCGGCCGCTTCCAGCAGTACCAGCAGCGCGAGCGCGACCTGGCCGCCGCTCAGGAGATGCTGGCCGACGCCGAGATGGCCGAGATGGCCCGCGAAGAGATCACCGGTGCCCAGGCCGACCTGCAGCGCCTGCTGACCGAACTGCAGACCGCCCTGCTGCCCCGCGACCCCGACGACGCACGCAATGCGTTCCTGGAAATCCGCGCCGGCACCGGCGGCGACGAATCGGCGCTGTTCGCCGGCGACTTGGCCCGCATGTACCTGCGCTGGTGCGAACGCCAGGGCCTGCGCACCGAGCTGATGAGCGAAAGCGAGTCCGAACTGGGCGGCTACAAGGAAGTGGTGATCCGCGTGGAAGGCGAGCGGGTGTACGAACGCCTGAAGTTCGAGTCGGGCGGCCACCGCGTGCAACGGGTGCCGGTGACCGAGAGCCAGGGCCGCATCCACACCAGCGCCTGCACGGTGGCGGTGATGCCCGAGCCCGACGAGGCCGAAGAGGTGCAGCTCAACCCGGCCGACCTGCGGATCGACACCTTCCGCGCCAGCGGCGCCGGTGGCCAGCACATCAACAAGACCGACAGCGCCATCCGCATCACCCACCTGCCCACCGGCCTGGTGGCCGAATGCCAGGACGACCGCTCGCAGCATCGCAACAAGGCCAAGGCCATGGCGGTGCTGGCCGCCCGCCTGCGCGACAAGGAGCAGGGCGAGCGCGCCGCCAAGGAAGCGGCCACCCGCAAGAGCCTGGTGGGCACCGGCGATCGGTCCGATCGCATCCGCACCTACAACTTTCCGCAGGGCCGCATCACCGACCACCGCATCAACCTGACGCTGTACAAGCTAGGCGCGGTGATGGACGGCGACCTGGACGACGTGATCGCCGCGCTGCAGGCCGCACAGGCCGCCGAACAGCTGGCTGCGCTGGAAAGCGGCCAGGCCGGCCATGGCTGAG
>CAKZXL010000659.1 GCA_937883885.1 uncultured Aquincola sp.
ACTGGGCACCGATGCCCGTGCCGGCCGCCGGCATCGACGCGATCGTGCTGACGCACGCCCACATCGACCACAGCGGCTACGTGCCGCTGCTGGCGCGGCAGGGCTTCAAGGGTAAGGTGTACTGCTCGGAAGCGACCTATGAGCTCTGTCGCATCCTGCTACCCGACAGCGGCCACCTGCAGGAGGAGGAAGCCGAGTACGCCAACCGGCGCGGCTACTCCAAGCACAAACCGGCGCTGCCGCTGTACACCCGCGAGGACGCCGAGCGCTGCCTGAAGCAGTTCGTCCCCCGGCCCTACGGCACCCCGTGGAGCCCCGCTCCCGGGCTGCAGGCGCGCATGGATCCGTCGGGGCACATGCTGGGGTCCGCCTTCGTGAAGATCGACGACGGCCGGCGCTCGATCCTGTTCTCCGGCGACATCGGTCGTCCGAACGACCTGGTGCTGGTCGCACCGGCCCGCGTCCCGGGTGCCGACTACGCCGTGGTCGAGTCCACCTACGGCGACCGCCAGCACGAGGCCAGCGACCCGCTGCTCAAGCTCGGCGAGGTCATCAACCGCACGGCGGCACGCGGCGGGGTCGTTGTGATCCCTGCATTCGCCGTGGGCCGCGCGCAGAACCTGATGTACTGCATCCACCTGCTCAAAGAGCGCGGCGTCATCCATCACCTGCCGGTGTACCTCGACAGCCCGATGGCCACCGACGCGACGCGCATCTACCACGCGCACCAAAGCGAGCACCGGCTGAGCCCCCAGCAGTGCGAGGCCATGTGCCATGCCGCGACGATCGTCAACAAGCCCGACGACTCGCGCGCGCTGAGCGCGCGGCGTGGCCCGATGGTCATCATCTCGGCCAGCGGCATGGCCACAGGCGGGCGCGTCGTCCATCACCTGAAGGCCTTCGCACCGGACCGCCGCAACACGATCCTGTTCGCGGGCTACCAGGCCGGCGGCACCCGCGGCGCCGCCATCCTGCAGGGCGCCACCTCGGTGCGTATCCATGGCGAGGACGTGCCGATCCACGCCGAAGTGGCGGCGCTGGACAGCTTGTCCGCTCACGCAGACGCCGGCGAGATCCTGCAGTGGCTGCGCGGCTTCGACGCGCCGCCGACGCAGACCTTCATCACCCACGGTGAACCGGCGGCGGCCGACGCGATGCGCTCGCGCATCGAGCGCGAGTTGCACTGGCCCTGCCGCGTGCCCGACTACCTGGAAACGGTGGACCTGGCATGAGTGCGGACATGGGTACGGACTCGAAGGCCTCGCACGGTGACGGCGCCGACAACACGCTGCGCGCCTGGCGCACCGGCATCGACACCTACCAGGAGCCGGTCGTCTACATGCGGCGCGATTGTGCCGTCTGCCGCTCTGAGGGCTTCACCACTCAGGCACGTGTCCAGCTCACGACGGGCTCGGGCAGCATCGTGGCCACGCTCAGCGTGGTGGATGGCCCCTGGCTCGGGCATGGCATCGCGGGCTTGTCCGAAGCAGCGTGGACTTCGCTTCGCCCGCAGCCGGGCGAGTGGCTCACCGTCAGCCATGCGCCGGTCCTCGAGTCGCTCAGCCATGTCCGCGCCAAGGTCTACGGTCACCGCCTCGATGCCGGTGCCTTTCGCGCCGTCATCGGCGACATCGCGGCCGGCCGCTACTCCGATCTGCACCTGGCCACCTTCATCACCGCCTGCGCGGGCGACCGCCTCGATCTCGACGAGACGGTCTCGCTGACGCGGGCGATGATCAACGTGGGCGAACGGCTGGACTGGGGCCGCGACAGGGTCGTCGACAAACACTGCGTCGGCGGCCTGCCCGGCAACCGCACGACGCTTCTCGTCGTGCCGATCGTCGCGGCCTGCGGGCTGACGATGCCCAAGACCTCGTCGCGTGCGATCACGTCCCCCGCCGGCACGGCGGACACGATGGAGGTGCTGGCACCGGTCGATCTCGACATCGCCGCGATGCGGCGCACGGTGGAACGAACCGGGGCCTGCATCGTCTGGGGAGGTTCGGTACGGCTGAGCCCGGCCGATGACATCCTGATCCGCGTCGAGCGCCCGCTCGATCTCGACAGCGAGGGCCAGCTGGTCGCCTCCGTGTTGTCCAAGAAGGCCGCGGCCGGTTCGACGCACGTGCTGATCGATCTGCCGGTGGGGCCGACGGCCAAGGTCCGCAGCGCCGAGGCTGCACAGACGCTCGGGCTCCGGCTCGTCGAGGTCGGCCAGGCCATTGGCTTGCGGGTGGCGTTGCGCGTCACCGACGGCTTGCAGCCGGTCGGGCGCGGCATCGGCCCGGCGCTGGAGGCGCGCGACGTGCTGGCCGTGCTGCGCCGACAGGCCGATGCGCCCGACGATCTGAGGCAGCGCGCCTTGCGACTGGCCGGCGACATCCTCGAGCTGGGCGGCGCGGCGCCGGAAGGCAGCGGCCTGCGCCTGGCGACCGAGGTTCTCGCCGACGGCCGAGCCTGGGCAAAGTTCGCCGCCATCTGCGAAGCCCAGGGCGGCCTGCGCGACGTGCCGCCGGCGTCGCACCGGCGGGCCGTCGAGGCGCCCTCGGGGGGGCGCATCACGGCGATCGACAACCGCGTGCTGTCGCGAGCCGCCAAGCTCGCCGGCGCCCCGAAAGCACCGGCCGCCGGCGTCGACGTGCACGCCAGGCTTGGCGACATCGTGCAACCCGGGCAGCCGCTCTTCACGCTGCATGCGCAGGCTCCGGGAGAACTGGCTTACGCGCAGCAGTACATCGAAACCCGTCCCCCCATCTTCCAGATCTCGGAGGTGTCTTGAGACCGATCGTCTTCCATCTGCCCGGCGACGAGGCCTTTGCCGACCGGCTGGTGCGCGCGCTGCAGGCCGAACCTGCCGGATTGGAACTGCACCGCTTTCCGGACGGCGAGTCGCTGGTTCGCCTGGACGCCGACGTGACGGGCCGGACCGTCGTGATCACCTGCAGCCTCGCGCGGCCTGACGAGAAAACGCTGCCGCTGCTGTTCGCGGCCGACGCTGCGCGCGACCTCGGCGCGGCGAAGGTGCTGCTCGCGGCGCCCTACCTCGCCTACCTGCGGCAGGACCGGCGCTTCCATGCCGGCGAGGCCGTGACGTCGCGCTCCTACGCGGCGCTGCTGTCGACCGCCTTCGATGCGCTCGTGACGGCCGATCCGCACCTGCACCGCTACCACGCACTCGACGAGATCTACCGCATCCCGACACGGGTCGTGCACACCGCACCGCTGATCGCCCGCTGGATCGCGGCACAGGTCGAACGGCCGCTGCTGATCGGCCCCGACTCGGAGAGCGAGCAATGGGTCGCGGAAGTCGCCGCCGCCTCCGGCGCGCCCTGGACCGTGCTGCAGAAGATCCGCCGCGGCGACCGCGATGTCGAGGTCAGCCTGCCGGATGTGTCGGCCTGGCCCGACCGCCAACCCGTGCTGGTCGACGACATCGTCTCGAGCGCACGCACCATGATCCAGGCGGTGGCCAGCGTGCGCCGCGTCGGCCTGCCGGCGCCGCTGTGCATCGGCGTGCACGCGCTGTTCGCGCCGGGCGCCTACGAGGAACTGCTGGCCAGCCGGCCGGCCCGCGTGCTCAGCTGCGACACGGTGCCGCATGCATCCAACGAGATCAGCGTCGTCGAACCGATGGCGCGCGCGCTTGAAGAGTTGATGGAGGGAACCGCATCGTGAACAACAATCGACCGTCCCTTGTCCGGCGGCTGTGGCTGGTGATTGCGCAGGTGATCGCGGTGTCGGCCGGCCTGCTGATCGCCTGGCGGGCGTTCGGGCCCGAGCCCGTGGCGCCAGCGCGCACGGACGTCGTGGCGCTACGCGAGGCGCCGCACGCCGACACGTCGGCGTCGGCGCCGAATGGCAAGGCCGTCATGACACGCCTCGAGGGGGGCTTTCGCGCGGCGGCGGCCAAGGCCTCGGCCTCGGTCGTCAACATCTACACGCGCAAGGCACCACCACGACAGCTGCCCGGCTGGCTGCGGCCCTATGGCGGCTCCGACGAGGAGGCAGCGCAGGGTCAATCCAGCCTGGGCTCCGGCGTCATCGTCGCCGCCCAGGGCTTCATCCTGACCAACAACCACGTCGTCGAGGGCGCCGACGAGATCGCGGTGATGCTGCCGGGCGGCAAGGTGGCCGAGGCGCGCGTCGTCGGCACCGACCCCGAGACCGACCTTGCCGTGCTGCGTGTCGAGGCCAAGGGTCTGCAGCCGATCACCTTCGCCGATCCGGCCTCGGTGCAGATCGGCGACATCGTGCTGGCCGTCGGCGATCCGTTCGGCGTCGGCCAGACGGTGACGCAGGGCATCGTCAGCGCGACGGGCCGCAACCGTCTCGGCATCAACACCTTCGAGAACTTCATCCAGACCGACGCGGCGATCAATCCCGGCAATTCGGGCGGCGCGCTGGTCGATGCGTCCGGCCACCTGGTGGGCATCAACACCGCGATCTATTCGCGCAGCGGCGGATCGCAAGGCATCGGCTTCGCTATTCCCGTGAGTCTCGCGCGGCAGGTGATGGAACAGATCATCGCCAGCGGCCGCGTCAGCCGCGGCTGGCTCGGCGTGAGCGCCCGCGACGTCATCCACGAGACCACCGGCGCTGCGGCCGGCGCCGCGCTTGTCGCCGTGCAGCGCGGCGGCCCGGCCGACCGCGCCGGCTTGCGCGCCGGCGACACAGTTCTGTCGATCAACGGCAAGGAAGTCGTCGACACGGCCGCGCTGATCAACGAGACGGCCGCACTGAACCCAGGCACCCAAGCGCAGTTCAAGATCCTGCGCGGCCGCGAGGCCGTGTCCCTGGCGGTCGAACTGGGCCAGCGCCCGGTCACGCGCAAGCCATGATGGAGACATCCCGTGCTGCGCGGTGCACTCGAATCGGGGCTGATGCGCACGCTGCTGCGGCGAGCCGACAGTCCTGCGTTCCCGGCGGTGGTGGGCGCCGTGGCGGTCGCCGCGACGCTGTCGATGTCCGTGCCCTTCGCAACCCTGCTGGTGGCGGCGGTGCTGATGGCGCGGCGCCGCTGGGGCGCGATCGCCGTGGGTGCCAGTCTGGGCGCAGCGCTGGGCGCGGCACTGCTGTACCTGGTGTTCCACCACCTCGGCTGGGCCCGGCTGTTCGAAGCCTACCCGGATGTCGTGCGTTCGTCCGCCTGGAGCGATGCCACCCGATGGTTGTCTGCCTACGGCGTCGTGGCCCTGCTTGTGATAGCCGCCACGCCGCTGCCGCTGACACCGGCGTTGATGTTCGCCGGCATCTCCCGGCTGCCGATCGGCGAGGTGGTGATCGCGCTGTGGATCGGCAAACTCGCGAAGTACCTCGTGTATGCGTGGCTGGCCTCGCGCTTTCCGGAACGTGCGCTGCAGCGCGGTCAGCGCCATGCCGAAGCACTGCGCGTCATCGTCGCCCGTGCCCTGTCGACCACGCCGGCTCAGCGGGACGACACCACGTCGTCCGGGGAACTGCGGTGATGACGCTTGGCGACCCGCAGTCCCGACCGACCGACACCCCCCTGCAGGAGGCATGCTGATGTGCTTTTCCGCGCAAGCCAGCTTCACCGCCGGCGCCGTGTTGCTGATGGTAGGCGCGGCCACCGTGCGGCGCGCGCGTGTTCGCTCGGAACTGCCGTACGCCTGGATTCCGGTCCTCTTCGGCATCCAGCAACTGCTCGAAGGCGCGCTCTGGCTGACCTTCCCGGACCGCGCGCCAGTGCTCAACACGGTGCTGACGCACGCCTACTCGTTCTTCTCGCACGTGCTGTGGCCGATCTACGTGCCGCTGGCTGCGCTGGCGCTGGAGACCGTGCCCTGGCGGCGGCGGGCCCTGATCGCCATCACCATCGCGGGCAGCGCCGTGGGGCTGTACCTGCTGGCCACGCTGTTCACGCTGCCGATCGTCGCCACGGTGACAGGCCAGCACATCGCGTACGAGTCGCCCCACTTCTACGCGCTGGCTGCGATGTCGCTGTACCTGCTCGGCACTTGTGCAAGCCTGGTGTTCTCCAGCCACGTGCGGGTGGCTGCCTTCGGCGTGGCCGCGTTCGTGTCCGCGGTGGCGGCCTACGCCTTCTACGCGACCTGGTTCATTTCGGTGTGGTGTTTCTTCGCCGGGGTGCTCAGCGTCATCGTGTTCCTGTACTTCACCGATGCGCGCCGGACCGCACGTGTTCCCAGCGCGGCGCCGGAACTGGAGGCACGTTGATGGGCGGGACGAAGGGCTTTACACCCGCGCTCGGCTTTAACGCCCTCACGCCGCTGTACGACCGCGTGGTGGCGCTGACAACGCGCGAGCGTAGCTTCAAGCGGGCGCTGCTCGACCAGGCGGCCATCGAGCCCGGCCATCAGGTGCTGGACGTCGGCTGCGGCACCGGCACGCTGGTCATCGCGGCGCAGCGCCGACAGCCGGGAGCGCATCTGTCGGCGCTCGATGCCGACCCCGCGGTGCTCGCCATCGCAGTGCGCAAGGCAAGGCACGCCGGCGCGGAAATCGTGTTCGACCTGGGTCGCTCGTCCGCCCTGCCCTACGCCGACGAACGTTTCGACCGCGTCGTGTCGAGCCTCTTCTTCCACCACCTGTCATGGGGCGACAAACTGCTGACCGCGCGCGAGATGCATCGCGTGCTGCGCCCTGCCGGCGAACTGCACGTCGCCGACTGGGGCCGCGCGGGCGGCCTGGTCAGCCGGACCGCGTTCCTGGCGGTCCAGCTTCTCGACGGCTTCGCCACCACGAGCGACAACGTCGCCGGAATGCTGCCGGTGCTGTTCGCGTCCGCGGGCTTCCGCCAGGTCGAGGAAACGCGCCGGATCCCCACCGCTCTTGGCATCGTCTCGCTGTACCGGGCTGTCAAGGGCAGCGCCGCGCCGGGCCGGCGCTCAGCCGGAGGCACGGCATGAACGCTTCGCCCAGCAGGTCCGTGTCGTCCGAGAGGCCGGTTGCGGGCAGCCCGCCCGGGGCCTTGCGGGTGCTCTTCATGGACGTTGCCGCCGAAGACCAGGCCGCGCTCGAAGCGCTGTGCCCGACTTCGTGGTGGCCGCGTTTCCTACCCGACACCCAAATCGACGCGGACGACGGCGCCGCGGCGCTGGCCCAGGTGCTGTCTGTGTTCGTCCGCACACCGGTGACACGCGAGTTGTTGCAGCGCATGCCGGCGCTGCGGCTGGTGGCGACGCGTTCCGCCGGCGTCGACCACATCGACCTCGACGCCTGCCGGGAACGCAACATCTCGGTCGTCCACGTGCCCGACTATGGGGCCGCCACCGTCGCCGAGCACAGCTTCACGCTGCTGCTGGGGCTTGCCCGCCATCTGTGCGCGGCACGCGGTCGGGCACTGCAGGGCCGCTTCTCGTACCGGGGGCTCACCGGCTTCGAACTGGAAGGCAAGGTGCTGGGGGTCGTCGGCTTCGGGCGCATCGGGACGCACGTGGCACGCATCGCGCAGGGCTTCGGGATGAAGGTCCTGACCTTCGACCCGCGACCACGACCGCAAGCCACGATCGCCCTGGGTATCAACTTCGTCGGATGGTCGGAACTGCTCGAACGCAGTGACATCCTGAGTCTCCACGTGCCGCTGACCCCGGAAACGCATCACCTGCTGGACGACAACGCCTTTGCCCGCATCAAACCCGGTGTCGTGCTGCTCAACACCGCACGTGGTGGTTTGATCGACGAAGAAGCGCTGCTGCGAGCGCTCGACCGCGGCACTGTTTCCGCGGCCGGCCTCGACGTGCTCGAGCACGAAGGCGGCGCCGCGCCCGAGGCACCGATGGGCTGCGACGGCCTGGGCTGCGACCGCGGTTGGGAGTCGTCGCACCCGCTGCTGCGCCACCCGCGCGTGCTCGCGACACCCCACGTCGGCTTCAACACCCGTGAGGCGGTCGCGCGCATCCTGCACGAGACCGTCGACAACATCACGGCGTGGCAGGCCGGCCAGACGCGACACCGCATGGCCTGACATGTTGAATGCAACACCGGCTCCTTCCGAGCGGTCGCAACGCCGGTCCCCGGTCGGGCGCGCGCTCCGGATCGGTCTGGCCTTTGCCGGCTTCGTGCTGTGGTGGGCCTGGCACCGCGGCGTGATGCGTTGCGACGACCATCCCGTGGCCGAACGCTTCGCGGCCCTCCTGCAAGGGCTGGGCACCACATTCGTCAAGCTGGGCCAGCACCTGAGCCTGCGCGCCGACCTGTTGCCTGACACGGCACAGCAAGCCCTGGCGCGGCTGCAGGATCATGTGGGCCCGTTTCCGTCGGAGCTGGCGCAGGAAGCCGTCGAATCCGCGTTTGGCCGCCCCTGCCCGCAGCTTTTCACACGCTTCGACCTTGCGCCACTGGCCGCAGCGTCGGTGGCACAAATCCACCGTGCCGCGCTGTCCGACGGCACCGAGGTCATCGTCAAGATCCGCCGGCCAGGGGCTGCCGAGGCTGTCGAATCCGACATGCGCATCCTGCACGCGGTCGCCACTGTGGCGCAGGCGCTGCTCCCACCGTTGCGGCGCTGGGGCCTCGTGGCGATCGTCGACGAAATCGCCGGCAATCTGCGGCTCGAAATGGACCTTGCGCGCGAGGCTCGCTTCGTGCGGCGCTTCGCCGATGCATGGCACGGATCGTCCGACGTCGACATCCCGGACGTGGTCGACGGCCTGTGTGCGTCTTCCGTGATGGTGCAGCGCTTCAGCAGCGGTGTGCGCATCGACGCCGTCGCCGCGCCCGAACGCGAGGCCTGCGCGCGCCGCCTCGTCGACAGCTACGTGACGCAGTTCTTCGAGCACGGCCTGTTCCATGGCGATCCGCATCCGGGCAACCTGTTCGTGATGATCGACGGGCGGATCTGCTTCCACGACTTCGGCATCGTCGGCCGCCTGGACCGCCGCCTGCGCCGCGCACTGACAGCGTTCGCGCTGGCCTTCGTCGAGCAGGACGCCGACTGGGTGGTTGATGCCTGGCTCGACCTCGGCCTGGTGGGCGCGCAGGTGGATCGCCGCGCCTTCCTGCCGGTGGTGCAGTCGCTTCTGGCCGATTGTGCGGAGCGGCCGCTGCGCGACTGGTCGTTGCCGGCCGCGCTGGGACGGCTGGTCGCTGCCGGCCGCACACAAGCGGTACGCCTGCCCACGGACCTTCTCGTCCTGACCCGCACGATGCTGCTGCTCGAGGGCACGGTCCGCGCACTGGCACCTTCATTCTCGATCTTCGAAACGCTGTCGCGCCACGCCGCGGCCGGCTCGATCCGGCAAGCGCCGCAGCCCGAAGCATCGAAGCGGCTGGCTTTCGAGATGGGCAGCGCGGCGAGCGACCTGCCCGGGCTGGTGGCCCAGCGACTGCACGGCGCACTTGCCCGAGAGCGCCTGTTCGAGATTGCGATCGTGCCCGACCCGCGCCTGCAGGAAGGCGTCGACCGCGCCAGCCGCCGTGTCGCGCTCGCGCTGGTGACGCTCGGGCTGTACATCGCCTCCAGCCTGCTGATGCAGCACGCCGTGGGCCCGCAATGGGGCGGCATGCCGCTGCTCGCGCTGGCGGGTTATGCGCTCGCCATCCGATTCACCTTTTCCATCGCCCGCGGGCGCGCGCTGCGCTGACCGGGGAACCCAGCGTCAAAGGAGTGGACATGAACAGGATCAGGGTCGCCGTCAACGGCTACGGCGTCATCGGCAAGCGCGTCGCCGACGCGGTCGCCTTCAGGAGGACATGACACTCGCCGGTGTCGCCGACATCGTCGACGACTACCGGCTGCAGGTCGCGGCCCGCGCCGGGCTGCCCGTGCACGCGGCGACGCCGCAGGCCGAGGCGCCGATGCGCGCGGCCGGCATCGCGGTCGCGGGTGGTCTCTCCGAACTGCTCGCGCAATCCGATGTCGTCGTCGACTGCACACCAAAGAAGGTGGCCGCGATCAACAAGGGCGTGTATGAGGCGGCTGGTGTCAAGGCCATCTTCCACGGCGGCGAATCGCATGCCCTGACCGGCCATTCGTTCGTCGCGCGGGCGAACTATGCGTCGGCGCTGGGGCGCTCGTCGACGCGCGTCGTGTCGTGCAACACCACATCGATCGTTCGCACGCTCGGCGCGCTGCGGACGGCAGGCCTGCTGAAACGCGCACGCGGCACGCTGATCCGGCGCGCCTCCGACCCCTGGGAGGCGCATGCCGACGGCATCGTCAACACGGTGGTCCCCGAGAAGGTCATTCCCAGCCATCAGGGCCCGGACGCGCGCACCGTCATCCCCGATCTCGACGTCGTGACGATCGCCGTGAAGGCCGCACACAACTCCAGCCACCTGCACACCTGGTGGGTTAGACTCACCCTCCCGGCGACGCGCGATGAGGTGCTCGCGGCGTTCCGGGCGGCACCGCGGATCGCGTTCGTGCGTTCGTCGGACGGGATCGTGGCACTGAACAGCACGGTCGAGCTGATGTCCGACTGCGTATTCCACGCCATCCCGGACACCGTTCCGCCGTGATGGCGGACAGCATTCCGCTGTGATGGCGGACAGCGTTCCAGGCTGAAGGCGGACAGCGTTCCGTTCTGATGGCGGACACC
>CAKZXL010000660.1 GCA_937883885.1 uncultured Aquincola sp.
GAGCCCCGCGCTGCTGGAGCGCTGGCGCGGCACCTACGAGCGGGTGAACAACCGCTGGAACCAGTGGGTGCTGAACTACTCGCGCAGCCAGCAGTTCGACCTGCTCAAGCAGCTAGGCTTCGAGACGCCGCGCTGGGAAGACCTGGCGCTGATGACGATCGGGCTGGCCAGCGGCGCCGCGCTGCTGGGCGCCGGCTGGGCGCTGTGGGACCGCCAGCGCCGCGACCCCTGGGAGCGGTTGCAGGCCGACCTGCGCGCCCGCCTGGCCCTGCTCGGCGTGCCGGCCCGACCCTTCGAGGGGCCGCGCACGCTGGCGCAGCGGGTGCGCGACCAGCTGGGCGAGCGCGGCCAGGCCGTGGCCACCGAGCTGGACGCGCTGGATGCCCTGCGCTATGCGCCCGGCGCCAGCCAGCGCCCCGACCGCGGCTGGCAGCGCCGCTTCCAGCGCGCCACGGCCGCCGCACGCCGCTCGGGATAATGCGCCGATGACCTTGAGAACCTGGCCGGGCCCTGCCCGGCGAACCGTGGGCGGGCTGCTGCCAGCCGCCGCCCTGGCCCTGCCGCTGCTGGTGGCACCGCTGTTGTTGGTGCCACTGCTGACGCAGGCCAACCCGGCCACCGGCGCCGCCCCTGCCAAGAAAACCGCGTCCGGCGCCGCGACCGGCAAGCCGGCGTCGAAGCCGGCCCACGCCAGCACCAGCAAGCCAGCCGCCAAGGACAAGGCGTCCAAGACCGCCAAGGCGCGCGCCGACGATGCGCCCGACGTCGTCACCTACGGGCGCCGCGACGACGTGATGGCCTTTGCCGACGACCTGGCCCAGCGCCGCCAGCTCGACCCCGCCTGGGTGCGCCAGCAGCTGGCCCAGGCGCGTTACCTGCCTTCGGTGGCGCGGCTCATCATGCCGCCGCCGGCCGGCACCGCCAAAAGCTGGATGGCCTACCGCGCCCGCTTTATCGAGCCCACCCGCATCAACGCCGGCCTGCGCTTCTGGCAGCAGCATGAAGCCGCGCTGGCGCGGGCCGAGGCGCAGTACGGCGTGCCGGCGCAGATCGTCGTCGGCATCATCGGCGTGGAAACGCTGTACGGCCGCATGACCGGCAACTTCCGCGTGCTGGACGCATTGGCCACGCTGGCCTTCGACTTCCCGACCGGGCGCAAGGACCGCACGCCGTTTTTCCGCGGCGAGCTGGAAGAGCTGCTGGCCTGGTGTGCCCGCGACGGCTGCGATCCGCAGACGGTCAAGGGCTCGTATGCCGGCGCCATCGGCCTGCCGCAGTTCATGCCTGGCAGCATCAACCGGCATGCGGTCGACTTCGACGGCGACGGCCACATCGACCTGCTGAACAGCCCGGTGGACGCCATCGGCAGCGTGGCCCACTACCTGGCCAACCACGGCTGGCAGCGCGGCATGCCCACCCACTACGAGGTGGCCGTGCCCACCGACACCACCCAGCGCGCCACCCTGCTGGCGCCCGACATCACGCCCACGTTCACCGCCACGCAGATGGCCGACCTGGGCGCCGTGCTCAACGAAGACGCCCGCCGCCACGAAGGCCTGCTGGCCCTGGTGGAGCTGCAGAACGGCGAAGCCGCGCCCAGCTATGTGGCCGGCACCGCCAACTTCTATGCCGTGACCCGCTACAACTGGTCGAGCTACTACGCGATGGCGGTGATCGACCTGGGCGCCACGGTCAACGCCGCGCGGCTGGGGGCTCGGTAGGCGCCCGGCTACATCAAGCCGCCACAGGCACCAGGAAGTCCCGGCTGATGCCCACACCCAGGTCGCCGACGCGATCCAGGAACTGCGTCAGGTACGCATGCAGCCCGGTCGCCAGGATCTCGTCGATGCGGCCGTACATCAGGTCGGCGCGGATGCGGCCGGCGCGGCGCAGGGTTTCGCGGCTCTGGTCGTTGGCCACCATCTGCAGGTTGCTCACCACCTCGTTCAGGCAGGCCACCAGCGAGCGGGGCATGTCTTCACGCAGGATCAGCAGCTCGGCCACCTTCTCGGGGCGGATCACGTTGCGGTACACCTTGCGATAGACCTCGAAGCCCGAGACCGAACGCAGCACCGCGCTCCAGTGGTAGAAGTCGACCTCCTGCGCTTCCTTGGCGTTGCTGCCGAAGAAGTCGCCGGCCAGCGACTGGAACTTGACGTCCAGCAACCGCGCGGTGTTGTCGGCCCGTTCCAGGAAGGTGCCGATGCGCAGGAAGTGCAGCGCCTCGTCCTGCAGCATGGTGCCCACCGTCACGCCGCGGCTGAGGTGCGAGCGGAACTTGACCCACTCGAACAGCGCGCTCGGGTCACGGTGGAAGTCCGTGCCCTTGATCATGCGGTTGAACTCCAGCCAGGTCTGGTTCTGCGTTTCCCAGACCTCGGTGGTCAGCGCGCCGCGCACCGCCCGGGCGTTCTCGCGGGCCGCGCGCAGGCAACTGGCGATGCTGGAGAAGTTGGACTCGTCGCGCACCATGAAGTCCATGACGTTCTTGGCGCTGAAGTCCTGGTACTTCTCGCGGAAGCCCCAGGTCAGCTCGCTGATGCTGAGCAGGCCGCGCCAGCCTTGCTCGGCCTCTTCGGCCGACTGCGGCAGCAGCGAGGTCTGGTAGTTCACGTCCAGCATGCGGGCCGTGTTCTCGGCACGCTCCATGTAGCGCGCCATCCAGTAGAGGTGGTCGGCGGTTCTCGAAAGCATTGTTGTTCTCCTGTCTCTCAGGCTTCCAGCACCCAGGTGTCCTTCGTGCCGCCGCCTTGCGACGAATTGACGACCAGGGATCCTTCCTTCAGCGCGACGCGAGTGAGGCCGCCCGGCACCATCTGCACCGTCTTACCCGACAGCACGAAGGGCCGCAGGTCGATGTGGCGCGGCGCGATGCCCGACTCGACGAAGGTCGGGCAGCTGGACAGCGACAGCGTGGGCTGCGCGATGTAGTTGGTGGGGTTGCTTTCCACCACCTTGCGGAAGTCGGCGATCTCGGCCTTGGTGGCGGCCGGGCCGATCAACATGCCGTAGCCGCCGGCGCCGTGCACTTCCTTGACCACCAGCTGGTCCATGTGGTCGAGCATGTACTTCAGGCCTTCGGACTCGCGGCCCAGGTAGGTGGGCACGTTCTGCAGGATGGGCTTTTCACCGAGGTAGAACTCGATCATCTTGGGCACGTACGGGTAGATGGACTTGTCGTCCGCCACGCCGGTGCCGATGGCGTTGCACAAGGTGATGTTGCCGCTGCGGTAGACGTCGAGCAGGCCGGCGCAGCCCAGCGTGGAGTCGGGGCGGAAGGCCTTGGGGTCGAGAAAGTCGTCGTCCACCCGGCGGTAGACCACGTCCACCCGCTTGGGGCCCTGCGTGGTGCGCATGAACACGAAGTTGTCGTCGACGAACAGGTCCTTGCCTTCGACCAGTTCCACGCCCATCTGCTGGGCCAGGAAGGCATGCTCGAAGTAGGCGCTGTTGTACATGCCGGGCGACAGCACCACCACCACCGGATCGTTCACGCCCGAGGGCGAGACGGCGCGCAGGGTATCGAGCAGCAGGTCGGGGTAATGGGCCACCGGCGCCACGCGGTGCTGGCTGAACAGCTCGGGGAACAGCCGCATCATCATCTTGCGGTTCTCGAGCATGTAGCTCACGCCGCTGGGCACACGCAGGTTGTCTTCCAGCACGTAGTAGGTGCCACTGCCATCGGCATTGCCGGCACGCACGATGTCGATGCCGGAGATGTGCGAATACACATTGCCCGGCAGGTTGACGCCCATCATCTCGGGCCGGAATTGCGCGTTGTTGACGACCTGCTCACGCGGCACGATGCCGGCCTTGATGATTTCCTGGTCGTGGTAGACGTCGTACAGGAAGCGGTTGAGCGCATTGACCCGCTGGCGCAGGCCCTTTTCCATCTCGCGCCATTCGCCGCTGGGAATCACCCGCGGGATGAGGTCGAAAGGAATCAGCCGCTCGGTGCCCGAGCCGTCTTCGTCCTTGGCGCCGTACACCGCGAAGGTGATGCCGACGCGGCGGAAGATGACTTCGGCCTCTTCGCGGCGTGAGCGCATCACGTCGCTGGGTTGTTGCTTCAGCCAGTTTTGATAGGTGCGGTAATGCTCGCGGACCTCGCTGGCGTTGACCTGCATTTCGTCGTAGGCCGTTTTCATGGGATCTCCTCTTTACCGGACCTTTAGCAACTTCCAGGCCCAAATCGCCCCGATGCGGGGCACTTCAAACCACTCTTTCCGTTTTGACGCCGACCTCCAGCGCATGGTCGCCGCCACCTCGAATCACGCCGCGCAACGGCGTCACGTCGCCGAAGTCGCGGCCATAGGCCAGGCGCACATGGTCGGTGGCCGGCAGCATGTCGTTGGTGGGGTCCAGCTCCAGCCAGAAGCCGTCGCCTTCAGGCTCGGGGCACCACACCGACACCCAGGCATGCGAGGCATCGGCGCCGATGAAGCGCGGCGCGCCCACGCTGGCAGCGGCGGCCACCAGGGCCTCTTCGCCATCGGCCTGCTCGTCGGTGGCGCCGGGCGGCGTGGTCAGCAGGTAGCCGCTGACGTAGCGGGCCGCCAGCCCGTGCATGCGCAAGGCGCCGATCATCAGGTGCGCAAAGTCCTGGCACACGCCGCGCCGCTCCTGCATCACCGTGGACAGCGGCGTGTCGATGGTGGTGCTGGCGCTCTGGTAGCGGAAGTCGCGGTAGATGCGGTGCATCAGGTCGACCGCGCAAAGACCGATCGGCCGCCCCGGTAGCAGCGATTCGTTCGCGAACTCGAACAACTCGGGCAGCCGCGGTACGTAAGGCGATTCGACGGCGAACTCGCAGGCGGGCTCGTAAGGCGCACGCGCCGCATAACGCAGCCGGGCGGCCACCTGCTCCCAGGCCTGGGTGCCGGCCAGCCGCGCTTCGTGGTTGCGCGGCAGCGCGCGCACACGGCTGCGGGCCCACACGTCCAGCCGCCGGTGCGCGCCGCTGACGGTGAAGAAGGTGCGGGTGTTGCCGTAGCGGTCGCGGCCGGTGCTGTGGTGCAGCGGCTCGGGCTCCACACCCATCTCGAAGCCTTCGACGCGCTGGAACTCGTCTTCGATCGGCCGCAGAAAGGCTTCGTGCTGCGCCAGGTCGACCGGCGCGGCGTAGTGGTAGCGGGTGACGTGCTCGACCTGCAGGGCGACACCGGGCGAAGAAGGCATGCGGCTCATCGTGCGACTAGACCCGGCGCAGGCGATCGCCGCCTTCCGCATGGGCGAAATAACGCTGGCCGACGTCGTCGGACAGCCGGGCGCCGGCCTGCTGCAGCCGATCGGACAGGCCGCACAGCTGCTGACGCAGGGCTTCGTCGTCCAGGTCGCGCAGCTCGTCGAGCGTGATGCCGGCGCCTTCGGCCGGCAGCCGCTCACGCAGCGCGTCGATGGCGCTGGGCGTGCCGGGCAGCTTGCCCAGCTCGGTGCGCAGGCGGCGCAGCACGCCGGCAAAGGCGCGCGGGTTGGCATCGTCCAGCACCAGCAGGTCGACCAGGGCCAGCAGGTCTTCATGCCGCTGGTAGCGCGAGCGGAAGGTGAGCGTGCTGTCGAACAGGTCGAGCACCAGGTCCACGCCCACGGCGCTGCACAGCGCGTCTTCGTCGAGCAGCGTGTGCAGGGTGTGGGCCATGCCGGCCAGCCGCTCGATCAGCCGGCCGACGGTGAGCAGGCGCCAGCCGTGGTCGCGTGTCATGCGGTCGGTCTGCGCGCCGGTGACGGCGGCCAGCTGCAGGCCCAGCCGGTCGAGCGCCGGCATGGCCTGCGCCACGGTGGGCAGCTTGTCGTCCAGCGTGGCGAAGGTGGCATTGAACTCTTCGCCCATGCGGCGCACCAGGTTCACCTGCTCGGGCGACAGCCGGTCGCGCAGCGCGCTGGCCGAATACTCCAGCGCGCCGATGTGGCTGGCGATGCTGGTGACCGCCGGCCGGCTGCCCGACTTGGCCTTGGCGGCGCCAGACGCCAGCGCGGCCAGCACGCTGCGCTCGAACAGCTGCGGCGCGCGCGAAGCGCTGGGCGTGCCGTAGGCCGCCAGGCCGTTGAAGATGGCCAGCCGGCACAGCGCGTCCATCACCGGTGCCGGCGGGTCGAGGTCGGCGTCCATGGTGTTGAGCATGGCGCGCGCCAGGCGCACCGCCTGCTCGGTGCGCTCGGTGTAGCGGCCCAGCCAGAACAGGTTCTCGGCGGTGCGGCTGCTGACGGGCCGGCGACGGGTGGCGATGTCATCGACCTTGAGCCGCTGCGGCAGCATCGAGAAGGTGTCCACCGCGCCGTCGGTCAGCACCCAGGTGTCGAGGCTGGAGCCGCCATGCTGCATCGACACCGACAGCGGCGTGCGCGTGGCCACGCGGGTCATGCCGCCGGGCAGCACATGCCAGCGGCGCTCGGTGTCGGCAATGGCGTACACGCGCAGCATGGCGGCGCCGGCGCTGGGCTTGCCGCCGCGCCACATCGGCGTGCGCGACAGCAGCAGCCGGCCCTGCGCCAGCCAGGCGTCGGGGTCGTCCTGGATGCGGCGCATCCACTCGGCCACGCCGGCTTCGCCGGGCACGTTGGCACGGCCGCGCTCGGGGTGCGGAAAGGCCGGGCGCAGCACCCGCTCGGCCAGCGTGGGCAGCACGGCCTTGAAGGCCGCCGCCTCGCCGCACCACCACGAGGGCAGCGACGGCATGGCCAGCTCCTGCCCCAGCAGCCGGCGCGAGATGGCGGGCAGAAAGCCCTGCACCGCCGGCGATTCGAGGAAGCCGCTGCCCAGCGCATTGGCCACCACCACATGGCCGGCGCGCACCGCCTGCAGCAGGCCGGGAATGCCCAGCGTGGAATCGGGCCGCAGCTCCAGCGGGTCGCAGTAGTCGTCGTCCAGCCGGCGCACCACGCCATGCACCGGCTCCAGGCCGGCCACGGTGCGCAGGTACAAGCGGTCGGCACGCACCGTCAGGTCGCCGCCTTCGACCAGCGGCACGCCCAGGTAGCGCGCCAGGTAGGCATGCTCGAAGTAGGTTTCGTTGTAAGGGCCCGAGGTGAGCAGCACCACCCGCGGCGAGCCACCGGCGATCTGGCGCGCCTGCGCTTCCACCGTGTCGAGCAGGCGCCGGTAGCTGGAGGCGATGTGCTGCACCCGCATCTCGCGGAAAGCCTCGGGGAACACCCGCGAGATGATGAGCCGGTTGTGCAGCACATAGCCCAGGCCCGAGGGGCCTTGCGTGCGCTGCGAGATCACCCACCAGTGGCCGTCGGCCCCGCGGGCCAGATCAAACGCGGCGATGTGCAGGTGCACGCCGCCCGGCGGCCGCACGCCGTGCAGCGGCCGCAGGTAGCCCGGGTGGCGGTACAGCAGGCTGGGTGGCAGCAGCGACTCGCGCAGCAGCGTCTGCTCGCCGTACACGTCGGCCATCATCGTGTCGAGCAGCAGCGCGCGCTGCGACACGCCCCGCTCGATCACCGCCCAGTCGGCCGGCTCGATGAGCATGGGCAGCAGCTCGAGCGACCAGGGTCGCGCGGCCGTGCCATCGGCATCGTGGATGTTGTGGGTGACGCCGTCGACCTTGATCTGCTGGGCGATCAGCTCCAGCCGCTTGTCGAAGCCGGCCGGGGTTTCGCCCGCCGGCAGCCAGTCGAAGAACCGGCGCCACGCCGGCCGCAGGTGGCCGGCGGCGTCGCGCAGTTCATCGAAGCTGTCGGGTTCGGGCAGGTCGAGCTGTGCCAGCAGCCCCGACGCGGGTGTCGGGGCGGAATCGAAAGGCAACGGGTCGCTCACACTTTTATCAGTTCACGGCACAAGCCCGCGACGTTACCCCAGGCGCAGGTCGAGCGTGAATGGGAATTCCCGGCTCGGCTGCGCCGGCACCACCTTCATCGCGCCCGGTGTGTGGCCGGCGGCGAAGAAACGCGCCAGCCGGCGGCTTTCGGCCTCGTACGCATTGATCGGGAAGGTGTCGTAGTTGCGGCCGCCCGGATGCGCCACGTGGTAGCGGCAGCCGCCGATGGAGCGGCCCAGCCAGTTGTCCACGATGTCGAAGGTGAGCGGTGCATGCACGCCGATGGTGGGGTGCAGCGCCGAAGGCGGCTGCCACGCGCGGTAGCGCACGCCGCAGACGAACTCGCCGATGCGGCCGGTGGGCTGCAGCGGCACCGCCTGGCCGTTGGCGGTGATGACGTGGCGGTTGTCGTTGAGGCCGGTGACCTTGACTTCCAGCCGCTCCAGCGACGAATCGACGTAGCGCACCGTGCCGCCGATGGCGCCCTCTTCGCCCATCACGTGCCAGGGCTCCAGCGCGTTGCGCAGCGTCAGCTCGATGCCTTGCGTGGCCACATGGCCCACCAGCGGGAAGCGGAACTCCAGGTGCGGCGCGAACCACTGCGCATCGAAGGCGAAACCCGCGTGGTTGAGTTCGGCGATCACGTCGTCGAAGTCCATCTTCACGAAGGTGGGCAGCAGGAAGCGGTCGTGCAGGCCGGTGCCCCAGCGCGTGAGCCGCGTGGTGCCGTTGCCCTTGTAGGGCTGCTTCCAGAACCACGACACCAACGCGCGCAGCAGCAGCTGCTGCACCAGGCTCATGCGGGCATGCGGCGGCATCTCGAAGGCGCGCAGCTCCAGCAGGCCCAGCCGGCCGGTGGGGCCGTCGGGCGAGTAGAGCTTGTCGATGCAGAACTCCGACCGGTGGGTGTTGCCCGTGACGTCGATCAGCACGTTGCGCAGCATGCGGTCGATCAGCCACGGCGGGCACTGGCCATACAGGCCGATCTGCCGCTCGATCTCCTTCATCGCGATCTCGGCCTCGTAGACCTGGTCGTCACGCGCTTCGTCGATGCGCGGCGACTGGCTGGTGGGGCCGATGAACAGGCCCGAGAACAGGTAGCTCAGGCTGGGGTGGTTGTGCCAGAAGGTCAGCAGGCTGGGCAGCAGGTCGGGCCGGCGCAGGAAGGGGCTGTCGCCCGGCGTGGCGCCGCCCAGCACGAAGTGGTTGCCACCGCCGGTGCCGGTGTGGCGGCCGTCGACCATGAACTTCTCGGTGGACAGGCGCGATTCGTGCGCCGCCTGGTACAGGAACTCGGTGTGGTCCACCAGTTCGTCCCAGTTCTTGGCCGGGTGGATGTTGACCTCGATCACGCCCGGGTCGGGCGTGACCTGCAGCATCTTCAGGCGCGGGTCGCGCGGCGGCGGGTAGCCTTCCAGCACGATCTTCACGCCCAGCTCGGTGGCGGTGGCCTCCACGGCCACCAGCAGCTCCAGGTAGTCTTCCAGCGCGGCCAGCGGCGGCATGAAGACGTAGAGCACACCGCTCTTTTGCTTGGCCAGGGCCTCGGCCTTGGGGCCGTTGGCACGCATCGGGTCGCGCACTTCCACGCACAGGCCGGTGCGGGTGATCCAGCCGGCCGACTCGAAGCGCTGCGGGAAGCGGGCATCGGCCGCGGCCGGGGCCTGCAGGCCCGCGGTGCTGCCGTCGCCCAGGCCACCAACGGCCTGGCCCGGGGCGGCCACGCCACCGGCGCCCTGCGCCCACGGCGAGCCGCCGGGCAGGAAGCCCTGCACCACCGGCGACATGCCGCCGATGGCGGTGACGCCGCCCGGCGTGCCGAAGGCCACCGCACCGGCTGTGCCGGTGGCGGCCGTGCCCACCGGGTACTGCGCCCGCAGCGCGGCGGCGCTGGGCAGGGCCGGCTTGGGCGAGAACGGGTCCTGCTCGATCAGGTACGGGTAGTCGCCTTCCTTCACCCAGGGCAGCGAATCCAGCGGCAGTCGGTAGCCCATCGGCGAATCGCCGGGCACCAGGTACATGCGCTCGTCGCGGAAGAACCAGGGGCCGGTGACCCAGCGCGGACCGCCGACGGCCGGCGCTTCGTTCGGCTTGAGCGGCAGCAGGTAGCCCACCACGCTTTCCAGGCCCTGGTCGAACACGCGGCGCAGGCGGGCGCGCTCCAGCTCGTCGCCCAGGCGCGAGTCGAACGGGTCGACGTTGACCGGCAGGCGCCGCTCACGCCACAGGTAGTACCAGGTGTCTTCATAGCCCGGCTGCACCCACTTGTCTTCCACGCCCAGCTTGCGCGTGAGCGTGTGGATGAAGGCCTTGGCATCGTCGCTGGTGTAGTGGTGCTGCTCGCGCTCGTCGGCGAACAGCGAAGGGTCTTGCCAGCAGGGCTCGCCATCGGCGCGCCAGCAGATCGACAGCGCCCAGCGCGGCAGCTGCTCGCCCGGGTACCACTTGCCCTGGCCGAAGTGCAGGAAGCCACCGGCGCCGTAGCGGTCGCGTAGCTTGTGGGTCAGGCCCTGGGCCAGGCCACGCTTGGTGGGGCCCAGCGCGTCGGTGTTCCATTCGGCGCCGTCGCGGTCGTCGACGCTGACGAAGGTGGGCTCACCGCCCATGGTCAGGCGCACGTCGTCCTGCACCAGCTGGCTGTCCACCTGGTGGCCCAGCGCCAGCACCTGCTGCCACTGGTCGTCGGTGTAGGGCATGGTCACGCGCGGCGACTCGTAGATGCGCGTGATATGCATGTGGTGCTCGAAGGTCACCTCGCACTCGTCCACCGCGCCTTCCACCGGGGCGGCGCTGGAAGGCTCAGGGGTGCAGGCCACGGGAATGTGACCCTCGCCGGCCAGCAGGCCGGAGGTGGGGTCCAGGCCGATCCAGCCGGCGCCGGGCAGGAACACTTCGCACCAGGCATGCAGGTCGGTGAAGTCGACTTCGGTGCCGCTGGGGCCGTCGAGCGACTTGACGTCGGGCTTGAGCTGGATGAGGTAGCCCGAGACGAAGCGCGCGGCCAGGCCCATGTGGCGCAGCACCTGCACCAGCAGCCAGCCGGTGTCGCGGCAGGAGCCGCTGCCCAGCGTCAGCGTTTCTTCGGGCGTTTGCACGCCGGGCTCCAGGCGCACCAGGTAGCGGATGTCGTTCTGCAGCCGCTGGTTGATGCCCACCAGGAAGTCGATGGTGCGCTGCTCGGTGCGCGGGATGCTGTCGACCAGGGCCTTGAAGCGCGGCGACAGCTCGCACTTGGACAGGTAGGGCGCCAGGTCGTGCTCGGTGCCGGGGGCGTACTTGAACGGGAAGTTCTCGGCCTCGGGTTCAAGGAAAAAGTCGAACGGGTTGTAGACCGCCATCTCGGCGACCAGGTCGACCGTGATGGTGAATTCGGTGGTTTTCTCGGGGAAGACCAGGCGGGCCAGGTAGTTGGCGAAGGGGTCCTGCTGCCAGTTGTTGAAGTGCTGCACCGGCTCCACGCGCAGCGAGTAGCTCAGGATGGGGGTGCGGCAGTGCGGCGCGGGCCGCAGGCGGACGACTTGGGGAGACAGGCTGACGCGACGGTCGTAGCGGTAGCGCGTGACGTGGTTGAGGGCGACGTGAATGGCCACGAACAGTTCCTTTTTTCGACTTCGGGTGCGATGCAACTTCCACGCCATCAAGGCGATGGCGGAAACCGACGCCAAAACTGCGGCGACGACTGACGTTCGCAGGACATGGCGCCGTCACGCCAGGTCCAGGCGCCGCAAGTATCGCTGCGCACCAGCGCAATGCCGGCATCGGTGTAGCGCGCCAGCACCGCCGGATGCGGATGACCGAAGCGGTTGAGGTAGCCCGCCTGCACCACCGCCACCTGCGGCGCCACCGCCTGCAGCCAGGCCGGCGTGGACGAAGTGCGGCTGCCGTGGTGCGGCACCACCAGCACCTGGCTGCGCAGGCGCGGGCCCAGCCGGGCCACCAGCTGGGCTTCCTGGGCGGCCTCGATGTCGCCAGTCAGCAGCAGGCTGCGGCCGGCGGCGTCCACCACCTGCAGCACGCAGCTGCGCGCATTGGACTTGAGCGCCAGCCCGTACGACTCTGCGCTGGGATGCAGCACCTCGAACTGCACGCCGTCCCAGGTCCAATGCTGGCCGGCGGTGCAGCGCTGCTGCGGCTGCGGGCCGGCCAGCAGCGGATGGCCGTCTTCCAGCGAGCTGAGCAGCGCCGCCACCGGCAGCCCGGCCATCAGCGAGGCGGCGCCGCCCACGTGGTCGCTGTCGCGGTGGCTCAGCACCAGCAGGTCGATGCGCCGCTCGCCCCGGGCCTGCAGCAGCGGCAGCAGCACACGGGCACCGGCGTCGTTGTCAGACTGCGCCGGGCCGGTGCCGTAGCTGGGCCCGGTGTCGAACACCAGCAGGTGCCTGCGCGTGCGCACCAGCACCGCGGTGCCCTGACCGATGTCGGCGGCCACCACTTCCAGGCCGCCTTCGGCCGGGCGCTGCTGCGGCGGCCACAGCAGCGGCAGCACCAGCGGCAGGCCCAGCACGCGCAGCCGCCAGGGCAGGCGCATCACCAGCAGCAGGCCGCCGGCCAGGCCGGCTGCCTGCGCCCAGGCGGGCGCCGCCGCCACGGTGAACACCGCGCCCGGCCAGCCCTGCAGCGCCTGCAGCAGCCACGCCAGCCCCTGCATGGCCGCGGCCGCCAACAGCCACAGCGGCGGCAGCAGCAACCCGGCCAAGGCCAGCGGCGTGACCACCAGCGTGACCCACGGAATGGCCAGCAGGTTGGCCACGAAGCCCACCAGCGAGATCTGCTGGAAGATGACCAGCGTGAGCGGCGCCAGCCCCAGCGTGGCCAGTGCCTGCGCACGCAGCAGGCCGCTGGACGCCTGGCAGGCCTGGCGCCACAGCCCGACCGCTGCCGCACGCACGCGCGGCCAGGCGCCCTGCGGCGGGTCGGCGGGCAGCGGCATCAGGTCCGGCCCGCCATCGGCGGCCGCTTCTTCGGGCCGCTGCGGCAGGGCCGCGCTGCCCGAGGCCATCAACAGCCCCACGGCCACGAAAGACAGCCAGAAGCCCGGCTGCAGCAGCGCCCAGGGGTCGAGCGCGGTGACCACCGCGGCCGCGGCCAGCAGCACCAGCGGCGCCGGCCAGCGCAGGCCGGCCTGGGCCAGCGCAGCCGCGGTGGCCAGCATCCACACCGTGCGCTGGGCCGGCACGCCCCAGCCGGCGAACGCGGCATAGGCGGCGGCCACCGCCACCCCGCCGCAGCGCGCCGCCAAGGGTGCGGCGCACAGCGCCACGGCACGCGCGCTGCGGCGCCACAGCCGGCCGATGACCACCGCCGCCAGCCAGGCCAGCATGGTGACGTGCAGGCCGCTGATGCTCATCAGGTGCGCCACGCCGGTGTCGCGGAACAGCCGCCAGTCGCCGGCATCGATGGCGGCCTGGTCGCCCAGCGCCAGCGCGGCCAGCACGCCGGCGATGCGGGCATCGGGCACCTCCTGCAGCAGCGCATCGCGGGCCTGCTGGCGCCAGGCATCCAGCGACGCTGCCGGTGCGGGCGCCAGCCGCTGCGGCGCCGCGGCGCTGGCGCCGCGCACGCTGCCGGTGGCGCGGATGCCTTGTTCGAACAGCCACAGCTCGCGGTCGAAACCATGCGGATTGATCACGCCATGCGGCTGGCGCAGCCGCACCGGCAGGCGCCAGCGCTCCCCCGCGCGCAACTGGGCGGCGGCCACCGGCATCGGCGGGCCGGCATCGTCGATCTCGTCGCGGCCGGCATACCAGCCCAGCAGCACGCGCCGAGGCACCGGCACCGGCTGGCCGGCCTGCCAGGCGGCCTGCACCTCGAACAGGAAGCGCAGGCCGCCCGGCACCTGGCGCGGCAGGTCGGCCACCGTGCCTTCGATCAGCAGATCCTGGTTCTCCAGCGCGGGTGGCAGGGCTTCGGCCAGCACAAGGCCGGCACGCGCGGTGGACAGGCCCAGCCCCAGGCTGCACAGGCCGGCCATGGCCAGCGGCCACCACCAGCGCGCAGGACGGCCCTGCCACGCCCACCCGCCGCTCGACAGCCCTGCCAGGCAGCCGGCTGCGATGCAGGCCACGGACCAGGACAAGGGCCACACGGCAGGCTGCAGGCAGGCCAGCACCACGCCGCCGAGCCATGCGACTACCAGCCCGGCGAGCTGCAGGCCCGCCGTGTGTCCTCCCATGCGGGCAGTGTGGCATGAGGCCCCCTTTCGGGGGTGTACGATCCCGCGCTCTTTCTTCCCTACGTCGTCCCGAAGGATCACGCCACCATGTCTTCCCCGATCGCCGAACGCCTGCAGTCCCTGGGCATCACGCTGCCCGCCGTTGCCACGCCGGCCGCGGCCTACGTGCCTTTAGTGCAGACGGGCAACCTGGTGTTCCTGTCGGGCCACATCGCCAGGAAGGACGGCAAGCCCTGGGTCGGCAAGCTGGGCGCCACCATGACCACCGATGAAGGCAAGGCCGCTGCGCGCGCCATCGCCATCGACCTGATGGGCACGCTGAGCGCCGCGGTGGGCGGCGACCTGGGCCGCATCAAGCGCATCGTCAAGCTGATGAGCCTGGTCAACAGCACGCTGGAATTCACCGAGGCGCACCTGGTGACCAACGGCGCTTCCGAGCTGCTGGGCGAGGTGTTCGGCACCGAGGTGGGCGCCCATGCGCGCAGCGCGTTCTCGGTGGCGCAGATCCCGATGGGTGCCTGCGTCGAGATCGAGCTGATCGCCGAAGTCGCAGCGTGAGGCCGGTGGCTTCACCCGCCCGGCGCAGCAATGCGTGGCTGGGCATGATCGCGCTGGTGTCGCTGGCCGCGGTGGCCGCGGCGCTGGTGTCGCAGCATGTGTTCGACATGCAGCCCTGCCCCTGGTGCGTGCTGCAGCGGGTGATCTTCGTGGCCATCGCCATCGCCTGCGTCATCGGCCTGGTCATCCGCAACGGCCTGGGCCGCGGGCTGTCGGCGCTGCTGGTGCTGCTGCTGTCCCTGGGCGGCGCGGCGGCGGCGCTGTGGCAGCACTTCGTGGCCGCGGCCACGGCCTCGTGCAACCTCACGCTGGCCGACCGCATCGTCAGCGGCCTGCAGCTGGACAGCCTGGCGCCCGAGGTGTTCCAGGCGCGTGCCTCGTGTGCCGACGCCGCGGTGAAGGTGCTGGGCGTGCCCTACGAGTTCTTCAGCCTGGCGCTGTTCGTGGTGTTTGCGCTGGCCGCCGTGCGGCTGCTGCGGCGCTGAGACTTCAAGGCGCCGACAGCCGCAGCGCGGCGATGCGCTTGCGGGTGCCGGGGTGGGTGGCCGAGTCCACCTGCACGCCGTAGCGGGTGAAGGTGGCCACCGCCGCCTCCATGCCATGGCCCAGCCGGCCGATGAGCTGCAGCGCATAGCCGTCGGCGCTCAATTCCTGCTCATGCGACAGGGCCGTCATCTCGCGGCCCAGCAGCGCCGCCACTGCGTCGGTGCGCGACTGCAGCACCTCGGCCGGGATGTGCCGCTGGTACACGCTGCCCACCGCCGCCCAGTCGGCATGCACCACATGGCCCAGCTCGTGCGCCAGCACGAAGAGCCGCTCGCCTTCCGGCCGTGCGGCCACGTCGGCGTTGACGACGATGATGCGGCCGTGAAAGGTCTCGGCCACCACCGGCCCCTGCACCACCAGCAGGCTCACCGGGCGCGCGCCCAGGCCATCGGCCACGGACAAGACCTGCTGGAAGCTGGCCTGCAGCACCCGTGCGCGGGCGTCTGACGGGTCCACCGGCGCCAGCTGCGCCAGCCGCAGCGACTGCGAACGGTTGAGCACGTCCAGGATGCCCTCGCCCGCCACCGCCGGCCGGCCGGCCACGAGCAGGCTGCCGGCGATGCACAGGGCGGCCAGCACGGATCGGGAAAGAACGGGATGCGACGGGCGGCGAGAAAGGCAGGACGGCATGGGCGACTCCGGTGCACCAGCCAACGCAGCCGGCGCAGGCCGGCGTGCAACATGCGTACCCAGGATTTAGGGTTTACCCCCAAAAGCGCCGCCGACGGCGCCACCGGCTCAGCTGGGCAACCGGCGCGCGCCCCAGGCCATCAGCAGCGCGGCGGCCACCAGCACCGTCAGGCCGCCGGTGAGCGAGGTGGCATGGGCCACGCCGCCGATCAGCGGCGGCCCGGCCACGAAGCCCAGGTAGCCCAGTGAAGACACCGCCGCGATGCCTGCCGCCGGCGCCACGCCGGGCGCCCGGCTGGCCGCCATGAAGAGGATGGGCACCACATTGGCCAGCCCGGCCCCCACCAGCGCCAGCGCCGGCACCGCCACCCAGGCGCTGTGCGCCAGCAGCGCGGTGCTCATCGCCGCCGCCGCCAGCAGGCCGCTGCCGGCCAGCAGCCGCGGTGCGGGAATGTGCGTGCGCAACCAGTCACCGGCGAAGCGGGTCAGCGCCATCGCGCCGGCAAAGGCGGCGTAGCCGGCCGCGCCCACCGACTGGTCCTGCTGCAGGTCCTGCACGATCCACAGCACGCTCCAGTCGTAGATGGCGCCCTCGGCCACCAGGCCGGCGGCGCCCAGCAGGCCCAGCAGCACCAGCAGGCCGGTCCAGCGGCGGCGCGGGCCGTCGCCGGCCTCCTGCTCCACCACCGGGTGTTCGGGCAGCATGCGGGCAGAGACCCACAGCATCAGCAGCAGCGCGGCGGCGCAGGCGCCCGTCAGCTGCCACAGCGCCGGCACCTGCGCACGCAGCAGCAGGCCGCCGACACCGGCGCCGGTCATCGCGCCCAGGCTCCACATGCCGTGAAAGCCGCTCATCACCTTCAGGCCGCTGCGCGTTTCCAGCAGCGAGCCTTCGGCGTTGATGGCCACGTCGAACAGCGCGGTGGAAGCGCCGAACACGCCCAGCAGCAGCACCAGCGGCAGCATGGCCAGCGGCGCGCCGGTGCCGCTGGAAGGCAGCAGCACCGAAGCCAGCGACACGCACAGCGTGATGCCGGCCACCTGCGTCACCCGCCGCGGACCCAGCCATTCCACGATGAGGCCGGCGCGCAGCAGGCACAGCACCGCGCCCAGCGCCGCGGCCAGCAGCGCGATGGAGAGCTGCCCTTCCGACAGGCCGTAGTGCGCCTTGGCGCTGGGCACATGCGTGCCCCAGCTGCCGGTGATGAAGCCGAAGGCATAGAACTGGACGCGGGTGGCAAAGCGTGCGCGCCGCAGTTGGCGGTCGGTGGGATCAGCGGCGGGCGAGGACGGCATGGTGCGGCTGCATCGTTCAGGCATTTGCACGATTATGCACACTCAAATACATTCCCGCATTCCTTTACCGCACAATGCCGCAAACGCCATGAGCACGCCCCAAGACCTGCCCCGCTTCGTGCAAGAGCGCCAGCAGCGCATGGCCGAGCTGCTGAAAAGCCGCGGCCGCGTGGAAGTGGCCGCGCTGGCCGCCGAGTACGGCGTGTCCGACGACACCATCCGCCGCGACCTGCGGCAGCTGGCGGCCCGTGGCCTGGTGCAAAAGACGCACGGCGGCGCAGTGGCGCTGAACACCGGCGTGATGACCTCGCAGCAGCGAGCCACGGTGATGCCCGCGGCCAAGCAGGCCATCGCCCGCACCGCCGCCGGCCTGGTGCAGCCACATCAGACGCTGTTCATCGACGGCGGCAGCACCGCGCTGGCGCTGGCCCAGCTGCTGCGCGCCGACGGCATGCCCCGGCCGCTGACGGTGGTCACGCATGCGCTGGACGTTTTCCTGACCCTGGCCGAAGCGCCGCAGCTGCGGCCGGTGCTGGCCGGCGGCGAGTGGCTGCCGGTGCACCGGGTGTTCGAGGGCGAACAGGCGGTGGCCACGCTGCGCGCGCACCGGGCCGACATCGCCTTTCTGGGCGCCTGCGCGCTGCATGAGCGCACCGGCGTCACCGCCTGGCAGCCGGGTGATGCCGTGATCAAGCGCGCGATGGTGGCCGGCGCGGTGCGCCGCGTGGTGTTGTGCGACGCCAGCAAGCTGGACGACGTAGCGCCCTGCGCCGTGGCCGAGCTGGCCGAGCTGGACCACGTGATCACCGACGGCGAGCCGGCGTACCTGGGCGCGCGCCGGCTGGCGCCGACGCCGCAGGCTTAGCGTCAGCCGACGACCCGGAGCACCTTCAACAGCCCATCCACCTTGCGCCCCTTGCGCGCCCGCTTGCCCACATGCTCGGCCAGCGATGCGTTGCGCAGCACTTCTTCCTTGGCCTTGCCGCCGCGGCCGCTGCCCTTGACGGTGCAGCTGGTGGCCAGCGTGGCCACCGACACCAGCGGCGAGGCGGCGTCCACGTCCATCAGCGTCAGGCCCTTGCCGCCGCCGGGCTGCAGCTTCAGCTCGTCGAGCGCGAACACCAGCAGCCGGCCGTCCATCGCCAGCGTGGCCACCTGGGTGTGGGCCGGCTGCACCGGCACCGGCGGCAGCACCTTGGCATCGCCCTCCAGCGTCAAAAAGCTCTTGCCGCCACGCTGGCGCGACAGCAGGTCGCCCAGCTTGGCCAGCAGGCCATAACCGCCGGTGTTGGCCAGCAGCAGCGTGGTCTCGGCCGCGCCGGCCATGTAGTGCGCCGGCTGTGTGCCGGCTTCCAGCTCGATCAGCGAGGTGATGGGCACGCCGTCGCCGCGGCCGCCCGGCAGCAGCGACACCGCCACCGTGTACACCCGGCCATTGCTGCCGAACACCAGCAGCGGATCGACGCTGCGGCAGGCAAAGGTGCCGTGCAGCCCGTCGCCGGCCTTGAAGGCCAGCGTGCTCGGGTCCACCTCATGGCCCTTGAGCGCCCGCACCCAACCCTTGAGGCTGACCACCACCGTCACCGGCTCGTCGACGATGCGCACCTCGGCCTGGGCGCGCTTGTCGGCCTGGATCAGCGTGCGGCGGTCGTCGCCATGCGCCTTGGCATCGGCTTCGATCTCGCGCACCACGGTGCGCTTGAGCGAAGCGGGCGACGACAGGATGTCTTCCAGCTTCTTCTGCTCGGCGCGCTTTTCCGCCAGCTCCTGCTCGATCTTGATGGCTTCCAGCCGCGCCAGCTGGCGCAGCCGGATTTCCAGGATGTCCTCGGCCTGCCGGTCGCTGAGGCTGAAGCGCTCGATCAGCGCGGCCTTGGGCTCGTCGGCATTGCGGATGATGCGGATCACCTCGTCGATGTTCAGCAGCACCAGCTGCCGGCCTTCCAGCACGTGGATGCGGTCCAGCACCTTGCCCAGCCGGTGGCGCGTGCGGCGCTCCACCGTGGCGGTGCGAAAGCCGATCCACTCCAGCAGGATCTGGCGCAGGCTTTTTTGCGTCGGGCGGCCGTCGGCGCCCACCATGGTCAGGTTGATCGGCGAGCTGCTTTCCAGGCTGGTGTGGGCCAGCAGCACGTTGATCAGCTCCTGCTGATCCACCGTGCGGCTCTTGGGCTCGAACACCAGGCGCACCGCCGCGTCCTTGCTCGACTCGTCGCGCACCGCGTCCAGCACGCCCAGCACCGTGGTCTTGAGCTGCGTCTGCTCGGTGCTCAGCGCCTTCTTGCCGGCCTTGACCTTGGGGTTGGTCAGCTCCTCGATCTCTTCCAGCACCTTCTGCGCGCTGGTGCCGGGCGGCAGCTCGGTCACCACCACCTGCCACTGGCCACGGGCCAGGTCCTCGATCTTCCAGCGGGCGCGCACCTTCAGGCTGCCGCGGCCGGTGGCATAAGCCTCACGGATGTCGGTGGGGCTGCTGATGATCTGGCCGCCGCCCGGGTAGTCGGGGCCGGGCAGCACGGCCAGCAGCTCGTCGTCGCTCACCAAATCCTGCTTGAGCAGCAGCACCGCGGCGGCGGCCACCTCGCGCAGGTTGTGGCTGGGCACTTCGGTGGCCAGGCCCACGGCAATGCCGCTGGCGCCATTGAGCAGCACGAAGGGCAGGCGCGCCGGCAGCTGGCGCGGCTCTTCGGTGGAGCCGTCGTAGTTGGGAATGAAGTCGACGGTGCCTTCGTCGATCTCGTCCAGCAGCAGCCGCGTGATGGGCGCCAGCCGCGCCTCGGTGTAGCGCATGGCCGCGGCGCCGTCGCCGTCGCGGCTGCCGAAGTTGCCCTGGCCGTCGATCAGCGGGTAGCGCTGGCTGAAGTCCTGCGCCATGCGCACCAGCGCGTCATAGGCCGCGGTGTCGCCGTGCGGGTGGAAGCGGCCCAGCACGTCGCCCACCACCCGCGCGCTTTTCACCGGCTTGGGGCCGGCGGTGGTGGTGAAGGCCAGTCCCATGCGCTCCATCGCGTACAGGATGCGGCGCTGCACCGGCTTCTGGCCGTCGCACACGTCGGGCAGCGCGCGGCCCTTGACCACGCTGAGCGCGTATTCCAGGTAGGCCCGCTCGGCATAGTGCGCGAGCGTGATGGCATCGGGTGGGGTGCCGTCTTCGGGCGGCGGCATCAGGTCAAGCTGGTCCATGGGCTCATCAGGCTGGGGGTGCGCCCTCGGGGCCCTGGCGGGCCGGCACCCTGGCGCCATGCGCGGCGGCCGCTGCAGGGCGCAGCGCCCGCGCGGCAGCGCATGGCGAAAACCTGGATGTTAGCCCGGCAGCGTGAACGAGAAGGTGGCGCCCCGGCCTTCGGCGCCGTCGGCCCACACCTGGCCCCCATGCAGTTCGACGATGCGGCGCACCATGGCCAGGCCGATGCCCACGCCGGGGTAGTCGGCGCCGTGCAGGCGCACGAAGGGGCGGAACAGCTCGTCGGTGCGGCCGGCCGCAAAGCCGCAGCCGTTGTCGCGCACCTGGAAGCGCCAGTGCGCCCCCAGCTGCTCGCAGCGCAGGTCGATGCGCGGGCGCTCCACCCGGCTGGTGAACTTGCAGGCGTTGTCCAGCAGCCGCATGAACACCTGGCTGATCAGCAGCGGATCGACGCTCAGGGTGGGCAGTGCGCTCACCCGCACCACCGCGCGGGCCGGCGCCGGATGCTCGCGGCGCACCGCAGCCACCAGGTCAGACAGCGGCACCCGCTCCAGCTGGGGCACGGAACCGGCCACCTGCAGCAGCTCGGCCATCGCATCGACCATGTCACCCAGGCGCTGGCTGTGCTCGCCGATCATGCCCACCCAGTCGCGCGCCTGGCCCACGTCGCCCAGGTCGAGCCGCGCCTGGATCAAGCCGCTGAGCATGCGCATGCTGCGCAGCGGGCCGGCCAGGTCGTGCGACAGGCGGTGGGACAGCCGCTCGAGGTCGGGGATGGCGTCGAACATGCCGGCACGTGGGCGCCTGGCGGGCGCGGCGGCGGTGGCACGGGGCATGGCGACGACTTCGGGGGGCACTGCGGGGGCGATCTGCATGGGTCCACTCCTGGCCGACGTCTGGCTGTCAGCGGACCCTCGGCCACGGCCCGCACAGGCAGTGTCATCGGCCCGGCAATGATTCAATTGATAGAAATGCCATCGAATTTGCCAGTGACAAATGCCGGCGGCCGTGCGCGATTGACCGGCCGTTCGGCCGGCCCCTAGCATCGGCGCAGGAGGGTCCGCACCCATGCTGTCGCACGTCTACCTTGGCACCAAAGACCTGTCCCGGGCCTTCGGCTTTTACCAGCGCGTGCTGGCGCCCTTGCCGTTGAAGCTGCGCTTCCATGAACCCGACGAAGGCTGGGCCGGCTGGGAGCCGGCCGGCGGCGGCCGACCCTTGCTGATCGTCGGGCGCCCCTTCGACGGGCAGCCTCACGGGGCCGGCAATGGGCAGATGGTGGCGCTGCTGGCCACGGACCGTGCGCAGGTGCGGCAGGTGCATGCCGCCGCGCTGGCCGCCGGCGGCCGTTGCGAAGGCCCGCCGGGCCCGCGGCCGCACTACCACCCGCACTACTACGGCGCCTATTTCCGCGACCTCGACGGCAACAAGCTGGCGGTGGCCTGCCACGTGCCGGCGGCGCCGGGCGAACCTTCATGAGTGGGCGATCCTCGTTCAATCAGTGAATGATCCAGGCCCTCACATAGGGAAAGTACGCAACGCATCCGCCGGCAAGATACTTAAATTGTTGAAGTATCTAAATCCACGGAGACAACCGATGATCGACCGCCGAACCCTCCTGGCTGCCGCCCCGCTGTGGATGGCCTTGCCGCGCCTGGCGCAGGCACAGACGCTGGAAACCGCCAAGGTGCTGTGCGGCTTTCCGGCGGGGGGCACCACCGATGCCGTCTCGCGGCGCGTGGCCGACAAGCTGCGCGGCGGCTATGCCCGCGTGGCGCTGGTGGACAACAAGGCCGGCGCCGGCGGCCGGCTGGCGGCCGAAGAAACCAGCCGCGCCACGCCCGACGGCAGCACCCTGCTGCTGACGCCGGCGTCCATCGTCACGCTGTATCCGCACATCTACAGCCGCCTGAACTACGGTCTGCGCGACCTGCGGCCGGTGAGCACCGCCTGCCACATCTCGTTCGGCTTCGGCGTGGGGCCGGCGGTGCCCGAATCGGTACGCGACATCAAGGGCTTCCTGGCCTGGGCCAAGGCCAACCCGGAGCAGGCCAATTACGCCTCGCCGGGTGCCGGCACACCGCCGCATTTCATCGGCGCGCTGCTCACCAAGGAAAGCGGCCTGGACCTGCGCCACGTGCCCTACAAGGGTTCGGCGCCGGGCATCCAGGACCTGCTGGGCGGCCAGGTGGCGGCGATGAGTTCGCCGGTGGGCGACTACCTGCCCCACCTGAAGAACGGCAAGCTGCGCCTGCTGGCCATCTCGGGCAAGCAGCGCTCGAAGCTGGTGCCCGACGTGGCCACCTATGCCGAACAGGGCTTCCCGGCGCTGACCATCAGCGAGTGGTACGGCTTTTTCCTGCCCGGCAAGGCCAGCGACGAGGTGACGCAGCGCGCCGCCGCCGCCATTGCCGCCGCCGTCAGCTCGCCCGAGGTGGTGGAAGCCTTCGCCCAGCTGGGCCTGGAAGCCGCGGCCAACAGCCCGGCCGAACTGGCCAAGGCCGTGGCCGACGAAAACGCGGCCTGGGGCCCGGTGGTCAAGCGGGTGGGCTTCAAGCCGGAGGCTTGAACGGCTGGCAGGCTGACCTTCGTCGCGTGAAGTTGATCCGGTAAGGAATTTTCCTTACCATTCAAGGACTGAACGAAGGGAATGCCATGCCTGCCATCCATGAAGTGGCCACCTTGACCACCAAGGGCCAGATCACGCTACCCAAGTCCATTCGGCAGGCGCTTGGCGTCGATGCGGGCGGCAAGGTGGCTTTCGACTTGCGGGATGGTCAGGTGGTGGTGACGCGGGCTGGTGTCGAACACCAGGACCCTGCCATCGGCGCCTTCCTGGACTTGCTGGCGCGCGACATGGAGACCGGGCGCCACATCCAGGCCCTGCCCGATGATCTGGTCCGCGCGATGCTGTCGCACACAGGTCACGGCGTGAACCTTGACGAAGACATCGACGGGGACGTGGCGCTCTGATGCAGCGCCACGGCTGGACCCTGCTGTTCCATGCCTGCGTGGTCGAGCAGCTGCAGAAGCTGCAGGCGGCCGCTCGCCGGGCGCAAGAGAATGACCCGGACAAGTTCGAGTCGAATGCCAACGTCAAGCTGTTCCGGGCTCTGAGCCAGCTGATGCTGGACGTGGTGCCAGGCGACCCCGCGCGTGAAGAGTACCGCCAGGGCAACACCCTCGGACCGGCCCATCGCCACTGGCGCAGGGCCAAGGTCGGAAGGCGCTTTCGGCTGTTCTTCCGCTATGACTCCAAGTCGAAAGTCATCGTGTACGCCTGGGTCAACGACGAGCAGACGCTGCGGTCAACGGGCAGCAAGACAGACCCATATGCCGTGTTCGAAAAGATGCTGGGCCGCGGCACGCCACCCGACGACTGGGCCAGTCTGGTCCGGGCCAGCAGCCTGACTTGGAGCCTGCCGTAGCAGGCTCGCCACCCTCCGCTGGCGCCTCGACTCAGCGGCAGACGAAGCTCGCCGCTGATTCCACGTCCCCGCTGCCCAGGTAGCGGGCGACTTGCGGGTAAGGGCACAGCGGCCGGCTGCGCTGGGCGGACCAGGTGGCGGGCACATCGGCATTGACGCCGCCGGCATTGCCCACACCGCGTGCGGTGGCGGTCACCGCACCGGGCGCCTGGCCCTGCTCCACCCAGGCCACCAGCGGCGTCAGCATGTCGAACTGCTCGGTGGCCGGGCCGCCGGAACAGTGGTTCATGCCGGGCACGCGGTAGTAGCGGGCGAAGTCGGCGGCCTGCGCGCCGTGGCGGCGGGTGAGCGCCTCGTACCAGGCGTCGGTGTCGTCGCTGGAGAAGATGGGGTCGCTGGTGCCGTGGTAGACCATCATCTTGGCGCCGCGCTGCTTGAGCGTGCCCAGGTCGTCGACATGGGGCGGCAGCATGAAGCTCATCGCGCTTTCGGTGTAGGTGGCGTTGGTGGCGGCCACCTTGTCCAGCATGCCGTCCAGGTCGGCCGTCAGCGCGAAGTTGGTGGCATTGAAGCCGGCCACCGCCTCGGGCGGCACCTGCCACACGATCCCCACCGCGCCCGGGTCGCGCGTCAGCGAGTTGCCGTACTTCCAGCTCGACCAGCCGGTGGTGGCCAGACCCGCGTCGTACGGAAAGCTGCGGTAGATGCTGCGGCCACTGGCGGTGCGCGCGCCGGTGAACAGGCCCGCGATGCCGCTCTTTTGCGCCTCGGTCAGGCAGCTGCCGTCGCGGCCGGCGGTGCAGGTGGGCACGTCGCGCGACAGGTTGAAGGCGGCCTGGCAGGCGGTGATGTCCTGCACCAGGCCGTCGGCGGCGCCGTCCAGCGCGTCGCAGCGCGAGAGCACCGCGTTGGACACCAGGGTGCGCTCGGCCAGGGTGAAGCCGGTGGACGGGTCGTTGGCGGTGCTGGCCAGCGCGTTGTACACCCGCACGCCGGCCATGTTGGCGATGGCCGCCAGCGGCAGCCGGTAGCCAGGGTCGCCCACCAGCACGCCGTCGTATTGCTCGGCATAGCGCGAGGCGGCCACCATCGCATGCCGGCCGCCGTTGGAGCAGCCGCCGATGTACGAGCGATCGGGCGGCCGGCCGTAGGCCAGTGCGATCAGCTGCTTGGCCATCGGCGTGAGCGTGCCCACCGCCTGGTAGCCGTAGTCCAGCCGCGCCTGCGGATCGATGCCGAAGTTGGGGCCCTGCGAAGCGGCATGGCCGGCGTCGGAGCTGATGACCGCAAAGCCCTGCGCCAGCGCGTTGTTCAGCGGCCCGCCACCGCCCACCGGCCCGACCGCGGTGAGCACGCTGCCGTCCAGCCCGCCGTTGGCCTGGTAGAAGAAGCGGCCGTTCCAGTCCTGCGGCAGCCGCATTTCAAAGCCGATGGCGTAGCTGTTGCCATCGACCGCGCTGGTGCGCTGGTTCATGGCGCCGGTGACGCGGCAGTGCGCCCGCACCGGCTGACCGGCCACGGTCAGCGTGCCGGCCGCCACGGCCTCGGCCGTGCGGATGACGGTGCCGGGCAGGTTGAGGCGGCTGCCCAGGTCGGTACAGCTGGCCAGGGTGCCGGGGGTGGCGGCAGCCAGCCGCGGCAGGCTGGCCGAGCCGCCGTCACTGCCACAGCCGGCCAGCAGCGCTGCGGCAGCAGCGGCCAGCATCGTGAGGGGGAATCCACGCATGCATGTCTCCATTGGAATGAACGTGAAAGTTCATCTTATGAAGCATCCGAGCGTGTCAACATGCTCGATTACCCGAGCGATGCGCCGCAGGCAATTAATTCATTGAATGAAGCATGGCCTCAGCTGCCAGCCGGCCGGCCCCGGCGCGCCGCAGCCGCTGGCGCATCGGCGGCCGCATCCGCCGGCGCCTTGTCCGCGGCGGGGGCGTCGGTGGCCGAGGTGCGGCAGCAGGCCACCTTGTGCAGCAGCTCCAGCAGGATGGCGCGTTCGCCGGTGGACAAGGCATCCAGGGCCTGGCGCTCGCCGGCCAGCAGCCGGGCGGTGGCCTCGCTCATCAGCTGGGTGGCATGGGGCGTGAGCTGCAGGCGCTGGGCGCGGCGGTCGGTTTCGCTGCGCACCCGCTGCACCAGCTGCCGGGCTTCCAGCCGGTCGAGCCACATGGTGATGTTGGGCGCCGTCACGGCCAGCGCCTTGGCCAGCTGGGCGGCCGAGCCCCCGGGGTTGCGCTGGATCAGCGCCAGCACGGTGTATTCCACCGGCCGCAGGTCGAAGGGCTGGCCCACCGCTTCGTTGTAGACCCGGGTGGTAGCGATCGACGCTTGCGCCAGCTGGTAGCCCAGCACCTGCTGCAGGTCGTCTTCCGCCAGCCGGCCGTCGGGCGTGGTGGCCGGGGGCGGTGTGATCTTCTTGGACATGAGCGCATTGTCCCGCCGGTGGCGCCTAGACTGCACGCGCGACCAACACCAACAAGCAGCGGCCCGGCGCCGCCGCAACCCACGGATGGAGACAACGGTGACCCGCAGCACCCCGGCCCGCTTCACCACCCTCGCCGCACTGGCAGCCACGGCCGCCCTGGCCGGCTGCGCCGCCCTGCCCGGCGGCGGCTGGACCACGCTGGTGGATGGCACCCAGGGCCTGGACAACTTCACCCGGGTGGCCGAAGCCAACTGGACCGCCACCGACGGCGCCATCCAGGCCACCCAGGGCGGCAAGGACCCGGCCTACCTGGTGAGCAGGAACAGCTACGGCGACTACCAGCTGCGGGTGGAGTTCTGGACCAGCGACGACGCCAACAGCGGCGTGTTCCTGCGCTGCAACAACCGCACCGTGATCGACGACAAGACCTGCTACGAAGCCAACATCTTCGACCAGCGGCCCGACCCCACGTACGGCACCGGTGCCATCGTGCGGCTGGCCAAGGTGCCCGACCCGATGCCCAAGGCCGGCAGCCGCTGGAACACCTACCTGATCACCGTGCAGGGCCCGCGCCTGGTGCTGGAGCTCAACGGCGTGAAGACCGCCGACGTCCAGAGCAACGAGCTGCTGGCCCCCGGCCCCATCGCGCTGCAGTGGGGCCGTGGCGTGGTCAAGTTCCGCAAGGTGGAGATTCGGCCGCTGTAACCCGCGGGCTGCCCGACCACCGCCAGGAGTACGCATGAACGCCTTCAAGCCCGACGGCTATCCGAGCGTCAGCCCCTACCTGCTGGTCACCGACGCAGCAGCCACGGTGCGTTTCCTGGTGCAGGCCTTCGGCGGCCAGCCGCTGCGGCAGATCGACGGCGAGCAGGGCCGCTTGCGCCATGCGGAGGTGCGCATCGACGACGGTGTGGTGATGTTGGCCGATGCGATCCCGGGTTGGCCCGCGGTGGACGCCCACGTGCACCTGTACGTCGCCGACGTGGATGCCGCTTACGCAGCCGCCCTGGCGGCCGGTGGCCAGCCGGTGCAGCCGCCCGCCACGCAGGA
>CAKZXL010000661.1 GCA_937883885.1 uncultured Aquincola sp.
CGGATGGCCACCGACCGGACTTTGCTCGATCTGCTGCGCTGGCATGCCGCCGGCCGCCGGCAGACCACGCGCGACCGAATTCGGCGCGCGCGCTGATCCTGCCGCCGCACGCCGGGCTGCGGCCGCTGCTGCCGCGCACCTGCCGGCCAGCGACCTGACCGGCTGCACCGCCCCACTTTGCCTTGATGCCACGAGCGCACCCGCCCAACGGGTGCGGCAAGCGCCATGACCGACAAGACCGACACCCCGGACTACCGCACCACGCTGAACCTGCCCGACACCCCGTTCCCGATGCGCGGCGACCTGCCCAAGCGCGAGCCGGGCTGGGTCAAGCAGTGGGAAGAGCAAGGCACCTACCAGCAGCTGCGCGACGCCCGCTGCGGCGCGCCGCTGTTCGTGCTGCACGACGGCCCGCCCTACGCCAACGGCCAGCTGCACATGGGCCATGCGGTCAACAAGATCCTCAAGGACATGATCGTCAAGGCGCGGCAGCTGGCCGGCTTCGACGCGCAGTACGTGCCCGGCTGGGACTGCCATGGCCTGCCGATCGAAAACGCGATCGAGAAGAAGTTCGGCCGCAACCTGAGCCGTGACGAGATGCAGGCCAAGAGCCGCGCCTACGCCACCGAGCAGATCGAGCAGCAGCGCACCGACTTCAAGCGCCTGGGCGTGCTGGGCACCTGGGAGCGGCCCTACCGCACCATGGACTTCGCGAACGAGGCGGGCGAGATCCGCGCCTTCAAGCGCGTGATCGAGCGCGGCTTCGTCTACCGCGGCCAGAAGCCGGTGTACTGGTGCTTCGACTGCGGCTCGTCGCTGGCCGAGTTCGAGATCGAATACGCCGACAAGAAGAGCACCACGCTGGACGTCGGCTTCCTGGCCGACGACCCGGCCGCGCTGGCCCGTGCCTTCGGCCTGCCTGGCCTCGACAAGCCGGCCTTCGTCGTCATCTGGACCACCACCGCCTGGACCATCCCGGCCAACCAGGCGCTCAACCTCAACCCCGAGCTGGACTACAGCCTGGTGGACACCGAGCGCGGCGTGCTGCTGCTGGCCGCTGCGCTGGTGGACCAGTGCATGGAGCGCTACGGCCTGCACGGCACCGTGCTGGCCACGGTCAAGGGCCAGGCGCTGGATGGCCTGAAGTTCCGCCATCCGCTGGCCGAGGTGCACCCCGGCTACAACCGGCTGAGCCCGGTGTTCCTGGCCGACTACGCCACCGCCGACGACGGCACCGGCATCGTGCACTCGTCGCCGGCCTATGGCCTGGACGACTTCAACTCCTGCGTGTCCAACGGCATCAAGGTCGAGGACATCCTGAACCCGGTGCAGGGCAACGGCGTGTACGCGGCCGACTTTCCGCTGTTCGGCGGCCAGCACATCTGGAAGGCGGTGCCCAACGTCATCCAGGCGCTGAAAGATGCCGGCCGGCTGTTCGCCACGAAGGACATCACCCACAGCTACCCGCACTGCTGGCGCCACAAGACGCCTGTGATCTACCGCGCCGCGGCGCAGTGGTTCATCCGGATGGATGAAGGCGAAGGCGTGTTCACGAAGGACAAGGCGCCCAAGACGCTGCGGCAGCTGGCGCTGGACGCGATCGAGCAGACGCAGTTCTACCCCGAGAACGGCCGCGCCCGCCTGCACGACATGATCGCCAACCGGCCCGACTGGTGCATCAGCCGCCAGCGCAGCTGGGGCGTGCCCATCCCCTTCTTCCTGCACAAGGTGACGGGCGACCTGCACCCGCGCACGATGGAGATCCTGGACCAGGCCGCCGACATCGTGCAGGCCGGCGGCATCGAGGCCTGGAGCCGCGTGACGCCCGAAGAGATCCTGGGCGCCGAAGATGCGCCGCACTACGCCAAGAGCACCGACATCCTGGAGGTGTGGTTCGACTCGGGCAGCACCTTCTTCCATGTGCTGCGCGGCACCCACCAGGGCACGGCCGAGCATCCGGGCCCCCACCAATCGGGCCCCGAGGCCGACCTGTACCTGGAAGGCCACGACCAGCACCGCGGCTGGTTCCATTCGTCGCTGCTGCTGGCCTGCGCGCTGTACGACCGGGCGCCCTACCGCGGCCTGCTGACCCACGGCTTCACCGTGGACAGCCAGGGCCGCAAGATGAGCAAGTCGCTGGGCAACGGCATCGACCCGCAGGACATCACCAAGAAGCTGGGCGCCGAGATCATCCGCCTGTGGGTGGCGGCCAGCGACTACTCCGGCGACATCGCGGGTGACGACAAGATCCTGGCCCGCGTGGTGGACGCCTACCGGCGCATCCGCAACACACTGCGCTTTTTGCTGGCCAACGTGTCCGACTTCGACCCGAAGACCGACGCGGTGCCGCTGGAGCAGATGCTGGAAGTCGACCGCTATGCGCTGGCGCGCGCGTCGCAGTTCCAGGCCGAGGTGCTGGCCCACTACGAAAAGTACGAGTTCCACCCGGTGGTGGCCAAGCTGCAGGTGTACTGCAGCGAAGACCTGGGCGCCTTCTACCTCGACGTGCTGAAGGACCGCCTGTACACCAGCGCGCCCAAGAGCCTGGCGCGCCGCAGCGCGCAGACGGCGCTGTGGCACATCACCCAGGCCATGCTGCGCTGGATGGCGCCTTTCCTCAGCTTCACCGCGGAAGAAGCCTGGCGCGTGTTCGGCGGCGAGCGCACCATCTTCGTGGAGCACTACTGGTCGCTGCCGCAGGCGGACGAGGGCCTGATCGCCAAGTGGAACCGCGTGCATGCGGTGCGCGATGCGGTCAACAAGGCCATCGAGGCGGTGCGCGCCGAAGGCGGCGTCGGCTCTTCGCTGCAGGCCACGGTCACCGTGGGCGCTCCGGCCGAAGACCATGCCATCCTGGCTTCGCTGGGCGACGACCTGAAGTTCGTTTTCATCACCAGCGAGGCTGTGCTGGCCGCCGCTGACGAGCTGACGATCCAGGTCACGCCGTCCACCGCCACCAAGTGCGAGCGCTGCTGGCACTGGCGCACCGACGTCGGCATCGACCCGGCCCACCCGACGATCTGCGGGCGCTGCACGAGCAATCTGTATGGCGAGGGCGAGCAGCGTACAGTGGCTTGATGACTGCGGAAGGACCACGATGCCCCAGCACACCGATTACAGCGAACTGCTGAACCTGCCGGTCGCCGACCGCCTGGCACTGATCGAACAACTGTGGGACAGCGTGGTCGACAGCACCGCGGACGCGCCGCTGCACCCGGCCATCGCTGCCGAACTCGGCGAGCGGCTGGCCCGCCATCAAGCCAATCCTGCGGCCGCCGTGCCTTGGGATGAGGTGAAGCGACGCTTGCATCAGGCGTGATGAGACGGCTTGTCTTCACGCCCGAGGCTTTCGACGACCTTCAACGCGCACGCGATTGGTACGAGAACCGCCGAGCCGGACTTGGGACGCAATTCCTGGTCGCGATCGAAACGGCGCTGGAACAAGTCAGCAGGGCGCCCGATGGCTACAGGCTGCTTGAAGGCCGTTTTCGGCGTGCCGTGGTCCGACGCTTCCCTTACCACCTCTATTTCACCCACGACGACCAGCAGATCACCGTGCTGCTCGTCTTCCATACCGCGCAGGATCCGGCCAAGGTGTTGGGCCGCCTGCCATCGCATTGATCATGGCCAAACGCTCCCCCGCCTCGTCGTCGTCTCCCAGCCTGGCCGTGTGGCTGGGGCTGGCGGTGGCGGTCATCCTGCTGGACCAGTTCACCAAGACGCTGATCGTCGGCTACTTCCAGCTGGGTGACAGCCGCACCGTCACCTCCTTCTTCAACGTGGTGCGGGTGCACAACCACGGCGCGGCCTTCAGCTTCCTGGCCGAGGCTTCGGGATGGCAGCGCTGGTTCTTCATCGGCCTGGCCTCGGTGGTGTCGGTGTTCATCGTGGTGATGCTCAAGAAGCACCCGGGGCAGAAGCTCTTCTGCTTTGCGCTGGCCA
>CAKZXL010000662.1 GCA_937883885.1 uncultured Aquincola sp.
GACTGAGGTTCGCCCCCAAGCTCGCTGCGCTCGCGTCCCCCGAAGGTGAGCTCAGCGCAGCGCCAGATCGACCGCGGTGCCCGCGAACACCGCGAAGCCCACCCAGTGGTTGAGGCGGAAGGCCTTGAAGCAGCCTTCGCGGGTGCGGCCGCGGATCAGGCCGTAGTGCCAGGCCACCTGCGCCGCGGCCGCCGCCACGCCGGCCAGGAACCAGCCGCCCAGGCCCAGCAGGCGGCCGATGGCGGCCCAGGAGGCCAGGTGGATCAGGTAGAAGGCCATCACGCCCGCCACGTCGAAGCGGCCGAGCGTGAGCGCCGAGGTGCGGATGCCGATGCGAATGTCGTCGTCGCGGTCCACCATCGCGTATTCGGTGTCGTAGGCCAGCACCCAGAACAGGTTGCTCACCAGCAGCCACCAGGCATGCGGCGGCACCGCGTCGGCCACGGCGCGCCAGTGCCAGTCGGCGCCGCCCAGCACCGCGCTGAACGCCATCGGGATGCCGAAGCTGAAGGCCACGCCCAGCACCGCCTGCGGCATCGAGACGAAGCGCTTGGCATACGGGTAGGCGATGGCGATGGCCAGCGCCGCGAACGACAGCAAGATGGTGGGCGCATTGGTGGTGAGCACCAGCGCAAACGCCACCAGCGCCAGCGCCGCGCCCAGCAGCAGCGCTTCTTTCACCGACACCGCGCCGCTGGTCACCGGCCGCTGCGCGGTGCGCTTGACGTGCTTGTCGAAATCGCGGTCGGCCACGTCGTTGACGCAGCAGCCGGCGCTGCGCATCAACACCGTGCCGGCGGTGAAGACGAACAGCAGGTGCCAGCCCGGAAAGCCATCGGCCGCCATCCACAACGCCGACAGCGTGGGCCACAGCAGCAGCAGCCAGCCCGCCGGCCGGTTGAAGCGGATGAGGTCAAGGTAGAGCCGCCACCTGGAAGGCGCGCCCGGGCTGGGAAGTGAGGAGGCTTTCACGGCGCGATTATCGGCCGGGGCCGCCCCGGGCAGCGGCTGCGCGGCGGGCGCAAAAAAGCCACCGGCCGACAGGCGGGTGGCTTCTTGAAGCAGCGCTGAACAGGGCCGTGGCGGCCCCGGACGCTCAGGCGTTACGGCGGCGGGCGAACAAGCCCATCAGCGCCAGGCCACCGGCCATCAGCGCGTAGGTGCCGGGTTCCGGCACGGCGGACACGTTGACGCTGGCGGTGATGCTGCCGACGTTGTCGAAGTTGCCGCCGTCCCAGTAGTACAGCTTCAGCAGGCCGGCGTTGGCAGCCTGGCCGGCGTAGCTGGTGCCCACCAGGAAGAAGTTGCCGCCACCGATCTGGCCGACCAGCGCGCCGTAGGGGGCGGCCAGACCGGCCTGGTCCAGGTTGCCGAAGGAGGTGCCGATCACGGTGCCCGCGGCCTGGCCGCTGGCGTCGGAGCCGGTGGCCTTCAGCTCGCCGATCAGGCCGTTGGCGTTGGACCAGCGAGGCAGCTCGCCGGCGCTCCACAGTTGGTTGGCGTCGACGCTGACGCTGAACGACTGGCCAGCCAGCAGCGACACGGTGGCCGCGCCGGTGCCGTTGTCGCAGGCGCAGTTGGCCTTGGCGTCGACGGTGAAGTCAGCCGCGCTGGCCGCGGAAGCAGCCACGAGCGCCGCAGTGGCGACGACCGCGCGAAGAGTGCATGCACGCATGAGAAAGCTCCCTGTTAATTTGTGCTGAATTGTTGGGCTTTCACGTGAGTGCCCACACCCCCTGATGGCGGGGTGCTTGTAACCCGGCGGCCGCCATGGGCGTCATCCGCGGGTCATCCGGGGCCGGCGGGCGCGCAGAACTGACTCAGTCCCCCATGCGCTGCTGGAACACCAGCCCCGCATGCTCACGCAGCGCGTGGAACTTGATCTTGGGCCAGTTCTCCTGGCAGGCGCGCAATTCGCCGGCGTACTCCAGCAGCAGCGTGGGCGCGTCCACCGCGTCCAACGCCAGGCGGTGGCTGTTGCCATCGATGAAGCGCTTGAGCTCCTTCTCGCCGCCGTCGGCCTCGTCGCAGGTCACCCAGCGGGCCACGTTGAAGCGCGCCGGCATGATGCGGGCCTTCACGCCGTATTCATGCTCCAGCCGGTGGGCCACCACCTCGAACTGCAGCTGGCCGACGGCGCCCAGCAGCAACATCGAGCCCAGCATCGGCCGGAACACCTGGATGGCGCCTTCTTCGCCCAGCTGCGTCAGGCCGGCGCGCAGCTGCTTGGTCTTCAGCGGGTCGGCCACTTCCACCGAGCGGAACAGCTCGGGCGCGAAGAAAGGCAGGCCGGTGAACTGCAGCGCCTCGCCTTCGGTCAGCGTGTCGCCCAGCTGCAGCACGCCGTGGTTGGGGATGCCAATGATGTCGCCGGCAAAGGCTTCGTCCAGCAGCTCGCGCTTCTGGCTCATGAAGGTGACGACGGTGTTGGGCCGCAGCTCCTTGCCCGAGCGCACCACCTTCATGCGCATGCCGCGCTGGAACTTGCCCGAAGCCACCCGCAGGAAGGCGATGCGGTCGCGGTGGGCCGGGTCCATGTTCGCCTGGATCTTGAACACCACGCCGCTGAACTTGGCCTCGGCCGGCTCCACCGTGCGCTGGATGGCCGGTCGCGGGCCGGGCGCGGGCGCCAGGTCGACCAGCGCGTCCAGCACTTCCTGCACGCCGAAGTTGTTGACGGCCGAGCCGAAGAACATCGGCGTCTGCTGGCCGCCCAGGAAGGCTTCGTGCTCGAACTCGGGCGCGGCCTCGCGCACCAGCTCGATCTCGCCGGCCGCCTGCTCGTAAGGCGCGCCGAAGCGTTCGGCCAGCGCTGGGTTGCTCAGCCCTTCGACGATCTCTTCGGTACCGGCCACCCGGTCTTCGCCGGGGGTGAACACCCGCATTTGGTCCTTGCGCAGGTCCAGCACGCCGCCGAAGAACTTGCCCATGCCCACCGGCCAGGTGAAAGGCACCACCGTCATGCCCAGCTCGCGCTCGATCTCGTCCATCAGCGCCAGCGGCTCCTGCACCTCACGGTCCATCTTGTTGACGAAGGTGAGGATGGGCGTGTTGCGCGCGCGGCAGACCTGCAGCAGGCGGCGCGTCTGCGGCTCGACGCCGTTGGCCGCGTCGATGACCATCAGCGCCGCGTCCACGGCGGTGAGCACGCGGTAGGTGTCTTCGGAGAAGTCCTGGTGGCCCGGGGTGTCCAGCAGGTTGATCACGCAGTCGCGGTATTCCATCTGCATGACCGACGAGGCCACCGAGATGCCGCGCTGCTTTTCGATCTCCATCCAGTCCGACGTGGCATGGCGGCTGGCCTTGCGCGCCTTCACCGAGCCGGCGATCTGGATCGCGCCGGAGAACAGCAGCAGCTTTTCCGTCAGCGTGGTCTTGCCGGCGTCGGGGTGGCTGATGATGGCGAAGGTGCGACGGCGGCGCACCTGGGGCGTGAGGTCGGACATGGCAGCGCGGTGCGCCCCGGCAGGCGGGGTGCACCGACGATTGGTTGGGGCAAGCCCGCGATTATCGCGGCTGCCGGCTGCCCAGCCTCAATCCTGGAGAATGGACCGCAGCATCCACGCGGCCTGCTCGTGGACGGTCAGACGCTGGGTCAGCAGGTCGGCGGTGGGCTCGTCGCCGGCCTTGTCGGCCAGCGGGAAGATGCTGCGCGCGGTGCGCGCCACGGCCTCATGGCCTTCCACCAGGATGCGCACCATCTCCATCGCCGAGGGCGGC
>CAKZXL010000663.1 GCA_937883885.1 uncultured Aquincola sp.
ATACCGACCGGTCGGTGAATTTTAGGGAGGGGTGGTGCCGCACGGAAGCCCGATTCCCTGCGGACAAACCCGAGGCGGCGAGCGCCGGGTCCGTCATCTGCATGACGCGATCACGCGCTCCAGCCGCGACACTGCGGCGCGAGCACGCCTGTGAGGAGAACCTGCTTGAAGACGCATGCCATGGATGCAAGCACGCTGGCCGACGTGGCCGAGGCGCTGCCCCCGTCCGCCATTGCCGATGTCGATGCCGATGAAGACCACCCCGAGCTGCCCTGGCGCGCGCGCGGCCGCCTGCCGCTGCCGGTGTGGCTGTCGATCGTGGTGCCCTCGGTGAGCATGGTGCTGGCGCTGCTGCTGGCCAGCGCGGTGGATGCGCTGCCCCGCGCGGGCGTTGGCGCCACCCGCGTGGCCGTCAGCTGCGATGCGCCGCCTGCATCCGCCACAGGCGCGGCGACCGGCGGTAGCGGCTGTCGCCGTAGTGCTGTTGCAGGTGCTCCAGCACGCTGATCACACGCTGCACGCCCAGCTGCTCGCCCCAGGCCAGCGGCCCTTGCGGATGGCCGGCGCCCAGCACCATCGCGATGTCCACATCGGCCGGCAAGGTGCCGGTCCAGGTGCACAGCTCGGCCGCTTCGTTCACCAGGCAGCAGGCCACACGCATCACGGCCAGGCCGGCCACGTCGTCCAGCGCCAGCAGCTCCACGCCCGCCGGCTGCAGCGCCGCGGCCAGGCCGGGCAGCAGCTCATGGTGGCCGGTGCTGGCGGCCGCACCCAGCACGCGGGTGGTGGCGAAATCGCGCGCCAGGTCCAGCAGCAGCAAGGGCTCACCCTGACCTCGGCAGGTGGCGGTGCGGCCATCGGTCAGCGCCACCGTCACCTCGTCCACCGCCAGGCTTTCCGGCGGCAGTGAGCCGTCGGACACCACCACCTGACCACCGGCACGCAGCCGCTCGACCAGCGGCGCCAGCAGGCCCGGCTGCGACGAGCTGCGCAGCGTGGGCCGCAGCGGCGCCGGTTCCACCGCCACGGCGGTGGGCGTGGCCGCGTCCAGCTGGTAGTCGTAGAAGCCACGCCCGCTCTTGCGGCCCAGGCGGCCGGCATGCACCAGCTCCTGCTGCAGCGGGTGGGGCGCATAACGGCTGTCGAACTGCGTGGCGGCGAAGATCGATTCGCTGACCGCCAGGTTGACGTCCACGCCGATCAGGTCAATGAGCTGGAACGGCCCCATCGGAAAGCCGCCCGCCTCGCGCAGCAGCTGGTCGATCACCGGCGCGGGCGCCAGCTGCTCGCTCAGCAGCCGCAGGCTTTCGGCATAAAACGGCCGGGCCACGCGGTTGACGATGAAGCCCGGCGTGTTGGGCGCATCCACCGGCGTCTTGCCCCAGGCGCGGCTGAGCTGGCTGACGGCATCGGCCACCGCATGGTCGGTGTCCAGCCCGCGCACCACTTCCACCAGGCGCATGCGCGGCGCGGGGTTGAAGAAGTGCCAGCCGACCACGCGGCCCGGGTGCACCAGGCCATGGGCGACGGCGGTGATGGAGATGGACGAGGTGTTGGTGGCCAGCACGGTGGCCGCCGGCAGCCACTGCTCCAGCTGGCGGAAAAGGGCCTGCTTGACTTCCAGCCGCTCGGCCACCGCCTCGACCACCAGGCCGCAGCCTTCCAGGCCGGCGATGGAGTCGACCAGCGACAACCGCTCGAGCACCGCGCTGCGCTGCGCCGGCTGCAGCCGGCCGCGCTGCACCGCGGTGGCCAGGTCATTGCCGATGCGCTGCAAGGCCGCCTGCGCCACGCCGGGCTGCGCATCGAACAGGCGCACCGCATGGCCGGCCTGCGCGGCCACCTGCGCAATGCCCACCCCCATGCTGCCGGCGCCCACGATGCCGACGACGGTATGGGCGCCCAGCAGCGCAGCAGCTTCCGGCATGGCGTGGTCCTTGCATTGATTGGAATGCCCTGGATGGTAGGGCTGCCAAGCCACCCCGCGCTTGCGGGGACGACAGAAGTTGGACAGCCATGCACCATCTTGGGCTCGGGGTTGCGATGCGGCCCCAACCGGTTTACCGGGAGGAAAAGCAGGCGTTGCGCTCAGCGTGACGACATTGCGAGGAAAAGGGGCCTTGGCTTGGATGCTGAGGCCCCTTTTTCATTGGGTGCTGTTGCTGTGGGTTTGGTGGGCTTTCAACACCCTGGGTGGTGATTGGCTGGTGTTGCACAGAGTCGTGCGGGGGCTCGGCGCTGAGGACACCCTGGTGCGGGTGGCGCTGTTTGCGCAGGGCCGTGCGGGCGGGCCCGGGGGCTTAGCTTCCGCGGTCCGCGCGTAGCGCGGACTGCCCTGCGCTACTCGGGTGGGTGGCCCGCGGTCCAACTCGCTACGTTCGCTGCGCTCACTGTGCTCGGACAACGACCGCGAGTCAGTTCACGAGGCGCGCTGCGCGCGCGGCCACCCACCCTGCGTTGCTCGGCGCTCCAGATGCGCCCCCGAGCCCACCCGCACGGCCCTGCGCAAAAGTCCACCCGTG
>CAKZXL010000664.1 GCA_937883885.1 uncultured Aquincola sp.
ACCGGCGGCCTGATCGACGTGCTGCTGCCGGTGCTGTATTTCGGCCGGCCGCTGGTGGGCTACAGCGGCCGCTTCGACCCCGAGACCGCCTTCGGCCTGATGCAGCGCCATGGCGTGACGCATACCTTCCTGTTTCCCACGGCGCTGAAGGCCATGATGAAGGCGGTGCCCGCGCCACGTCAGCGCTTTCCGAGGCTGCGGCTGCAGGCGGTGATGGCCGCCGGCGAGCCGGTGGGCGATGCGGTGATGGCCTGGTGCCGCGACGTGCTGCAGGTGCCGATGAACGAGATGTTCGGCCAGACCGAGATGAACTACATCGTCGGCAACTGCGGCGGCCTGCCTGGGGCCGACGGCAACGTCGCCCCCGGCTGGCCGGCCAGGCCCGGCAGCATGGGCCGGGCCTACCCGGGCCACCGCATCGCGGTGATCGACGACGAAGGCCGTGAATGCCCGCGCGGCACGCCCGGCGATGTGGCGCTGCACCGGCGCGACGTGCATGGCGACCTCGATCCGATCTTTTTCCTGGGCTACTGGCGCAACGAGCGCGCCACCGCCGCCAAGTTCACCGGCGACCCGCTGGATTCGTGGTGCCGCACCGGCGACACCGCGGTGATGGACGAGGACGGCTACCTCTGGTACCAGGGCCGCAGCGACGACGTGTTCAAGGCCGCGGGCTACCGCATCGGGCCCAGCGAGATCGAGAACTGCCTGGTCAAGCACCCGGCCGTGCTCAATGCCGCCGTGGTGCCCAAGCCCGATGCCGAGCGCGGCGCGGTGGTCAAGGCCTATGTGGTGCTGGCCCCGGGTCATGCGCCCGGCGACGCGCTGGTGGCCGAGCTGCAGGCCCATGTGCGCGGCCGGCTGGCGCCTTACGAGTACCCCAAGGAGATCGAGTTCACCGACAGCCTGCCGATGACCGTGACCGGCAAGGTGCAGCGGCGGGTGCTGCGGCTGCAGGAAGAAGAGCGGGCGCGGCGGGGTTAGCGTCTGCGGCGTCCGATGGTTGACCGGGTCAACAACTGCCCACGCTGCGCGGCGCTGTTTTCGCGTGCTCGCTGAACGGATCGAGCTGCGAGCCGCGGGTAGGCCGCGCGATGAAGCAGTCGTTGCCGCGGCGGATGCGCACGCTGCCGTCGGGCAGCAGTTCTTCGGTCACCGTGTTGTCCAGGCTGCGGGCCAGGCGCGCTTCCAGCGTCGGCCGCGGGCTGTTGGCGCGCGGGTCGGCCAGCGCTGCGGCGGCGGGGGTTGAGGGCAGCTGCCCGCGGCCGGGCAGGCGCAGGTTCAGCGGCGCGCTGGCGGGCGGCTCGGCCGGCGTCAAGGTGATGGCCTGGCCCACGGCTGGTGCGGCGTCGGGCGCTGGCGCTTCGGCAGGCCCGGAGCCGGGCACCGAGCCTGGCCCCCCGCCTGGCACCAGGGCAGGTGCCGTCGCAGCAGGCGCCGGGCGCGCCTGGGGCGCTGCATGACGTGAGGGCGCAGCCGTCGGCTGCGGCCCACCGGGTTCATCGGCAGCGGGCGACTGCGGCCACAGCAGCCGCAGCATCGTCACCGGCGCGGAAGGCGGCGCGCCCCGGGCGGGCAGCGGCTGGCGCGGCCAGGCGATGAAGAGCAGACCATGCAGCCCCAGCACCGCCAGCCACACCGGCCAGCCCCGCGCCCGGCCGGGCAGCGGGCGGGCCTCGAGGGAAGCAGCAGCAGGCGGCAGCAAGGGCAGGGCAGCAACCAAGGCAGTGGCGGGACCGGGGGCCCGCGGCAACGGCGTCGGCGCACTGTAAGCGGCCTTTCCGTTGCAACCTGCAGCACCCATGGGCTGGCCCGTGCACCCGCCGATACCCGCGCGCCTGAAGCCGCCCGCCGCCTGCGGCAAACTAGCCTGCATGAGCAGCACCACCCCCAACGACTTCCACGTTCGCCTGGGTCGCACCGACCTGCAGGCCACCCGCATCTGCCTGGGCACCATGACCTTCGGCGAGCAGGTGGACGAAGCCACCGCCTACACCATCATGGACCGGGCGGTGGAGCGCGGCGTCACCTTCTTCGACACCGCCGAGATGTACCCGGTGCCGCCTTCGGCCGCCCGCTACACGCTCACCGAAAGCATCATCGGCCGCTGGCTGGCGGCGCGCCCCGGGCTGCGTGAGCGGCTGGTGCTGGCCACCAAGGTGGCGGGCCCGGCGCGGGGCTACGACTGGATCCGCAACGCCAGCGGCGACCTGACAGGGCAAGACATCATCGATGCCTGCGAGGCCAGCCTGCGCCGGCTGCAGACCGACGTGATCGACCTCTACCAGATCCACTGGCCGGCCCGCAACGTGCCGTCTTTCGGGGCCCTGTACTTCGATCCGCAGCGTGACCAGCCCGTCACGCCCATCCACCAGCAGCTGGAAGCGCTGGGCCAACTGGTCCAGGCCGGCAAGGTGCGCGCCATCGGCCTGAGCAACGAAACGCCGTGGGGCGTGCATGAGTTCGTGCGCCTGGCCGAGCAGCACGGCCTGCCGCGCGTGGCGACGGTGCAGAACCCGTATGCGCTGGTCAACCGCAGCGTGGACAACGCGCTGGACGAAACGCTGTACCGCGAGCAGGTGTCGCTGCTGGCCTATTCGCCGCTGGGCTTCGGCCTGCTGACGGGCAAGTACGACGCCAAGGGCCTGGACGACGACAGCCGCCCGGGCCGCCTGGCGATGTTTGAGACGATGAAGAAGCAGCGCTGGGGCCGGCCTGATGCGCTGGCCGCCGCTCGTCTATACAACCAGCTGGCGCGCGACCACGGCTACACGCCGACGCAGCTGGCACTGGCCTTCTGCTACCGCAGCCACCGCGTGGCCAGCACCATCATCGGCGTCACCTCGGTGGCGCAGCTCGATGAGGACATCGACGCCTGGAGCGTGCCGCTGTCGGCCGAGGTGCTGGCCGAGGTCGACCGCATCCGCTGGCTGCACCGCGACCCTGCGCAGTAAGGCGATGGCCAAGAAGGACCAGAAGCACGTCAGCGAAACGCCGGCCACGCAGTGGCTGCGTCAGCACGGCGTGGCCTTCACCGAGCATGTGTACGACTACGTGGACCATGGCGGCACCGGTGAATCGTCGCGCCAGCTGGGCGTGGACGAACATGCGGTGGTCAAGACGCTGGTGATGCAGGACGACAAGGCGCAGCCGCTGATCGTGCTGATGCACGGCGACCGCCAGGTGAGCACCAAGAACCTGGCGCGTGCCATCGGCGCCAAGGGTGTGGAGCCCTGCAAGCCCGAGGTGGCGCAGCGCCACAGCGGCTTTCTGGTGGGCGGCACCTCGCCCTTCGGCACCCGCAAGGCGATGCCGGTGTACGTGGAGCAGTCGGTGCTGGCGCTGCCCGGCATCTACATCAACGGCGGGCGGCGGGGCTTTCTGGTGGGCATCGCGCCAGGGGTGCTGACGGACCTGCTTGGTGCCAAGCCCGTGCACTGCGCGAACTGATGAGCCGCTCGGCCGTGCCGCATACACTGCCCGGCTGATCAAAAACCGAGGTGGAGCGCGTGGTGAATGGCACGTTGATGGCGTGGTCGTGGCTGCTGGCCGTGGTGGTGGCTTATGCCATCGGGTCGCTGTCGTTCGCGGTGATCATCAGCCGCGCGATGGGGCTGTCGGACCCGCGCAGCTATGGCTCGGGCAACCCCGGCGCCACCAACGTGCTGCGCTCGGGCAACAAGAAGGCCGCGCTGCTGACGCTGGTGTTCGATGCGCTCAAGGGTTATGTGCCGGTGGTGGTGGCGCTGCTGCTGGCGCCGCGCTTCGGCTGGGGTGAGGGCACCATCGCCGCCGTCGGGCTGGCGGCCTTTCTCGGCCACCTGTGGCCGGTGTTCTTCCGCTTCCAGGGAGGCAAGGGCGTGGCCACCGCGGCCGGCGTGCTGCTGGCGCTCAACCCGATGCTGGGCGCGGCCACGCTGGTCACCTGGCTGATCATTGCGTACTTCTTTCGCTACTCGTCGCTGGCCGCCATCGTGGCCGCGGCCTTCGCACCCTTTTACCAGCTGCTGATCTGGGGCCCCGGCCCAATGGCGGTGGCCATCGCGGTGATGAGCCTGCTGCTGGTGTGGCGCCATGCCGGCAACATCCGCAAGCTGATGGCCGGCACCGAATCGAAGATCGGCAGCAAGGCGGGCAAGACCGCCACCCCTGCTTCCCAACAACACCACGGAGTGAAGAAATGAGCGTTCAACGATTCGACGTCGGCACCCGCCTGAGCGAGATGGCGGTGCACAACGGCACCGTGTGGCTGGCCGGCCAGGTGCCCAGCGATGCCACGCAGGACATGACCGGTCAGGCCCAGCAGGTGCTGGCCGCCATCGATGCGCTGCTGGCCCGCGCCGGCACCGACAAGTCCAAGATCGTGATGGCCCAGGTGTTCGTCACCGACCTGGCCGAGTTCCCCGCCTTCAACGCCGTGTGGGACGCCTGGGTGGCCCCGGGCAATGCGCCCCCGCGCGCCACCGTGCAGGCCGCGCTGGCCAAGCCCGAGTGGAAGGTGGAAGTGGTCGTCACCGCGGCCGTCTGACGCCCGGCTGCCGAACGACATGGCCGCCAGCCGCCCCTCCGCCCGCTCGCTGCTGGGCCTGGTGCTGCTGATCGCGGCCATCAGCGGCGGCACGCAGTGGTGGCATGCCACCGCGCAGCAACGGGCCGCCGAGCGGCTGGTGGCAGTGGCGCGGCCGGGCGACATCCGGTTGATCTCGTCGACCACCTGCGCCTATTGCACGCAGGCCCGGCTGTGGCTGCAAAAGCACCGCGTGCCGTTCGAAGAATGCTTCATCGAGCAGGACAGCGCTTGCCAGGCCACCTTCCAGGCCCACCTCGCGCCCGGCACCCCCCTGGTGCTGGTGGCCGGCAGCCGCGCGCTGCTGGGCTTTGACCCGCAACAGGTGCTGCAGGCATTGGCCGGCCTCAATCGAAGTTGAGGCCCAGGCTCGCCGGATCGCCCCGGCCCAGGCGCACCAGCTGCGGTGCGTCTTCAGCGGTCAGGTCGATCACCGTGGTGGGCTCCATCGGGCAGGCGCCTGCGTCCACCACCGCCTGCACCAGCTTCTGGTAGCGCTCGCGGATCTCGTCGGTGTCGTTCAAGGGGTCGGTCTCGCCGATCGGAATCAAGGTGGTGGCAAGCAGCGGCGCGCCATGTGCTTCCAGCAATGCCTGGGTCACCCGGTGGTCGGGCACGCGCAGGCCGATGCTGCGGCGGGAAGGGTGGCTCACCCGCCGCGGCACTTCCTTGGTGGCTTCGAGGATGAAGGTGAACGGCCCCGGCGTGCCCAGCTTGAGCAGGCGGTACTGCTTGTTGTCCACCCGGGCGTAGCTGGCCAGCTCGCTCAGGTCCCGGCACAGCAAGGTGAGGTGGTGCTTGTCGTCCACCCCGCGGATGCGGCGCAACTGGTCCACCGCCGATTTGTCGTCGAGGTGGCACACCAGCGCATAGCTGCTGTCGGTGGGAATGGCCGCCACGCCGCCCTGCTGCAGGATCTGCGCGGCCTGCTTCAGCAGGCGGGGCTGCGGGTTCTCGGGGTGGACTTCAAAGTACTGCGACATGGTGCGATTGTCCGCTGCCTCAGGCGCTGGCCGAGCTGCCGGGGTGGCCGAACAAGGCGTCGAGCGCGCCCAGCAGCGAAGGCAGCTCCATCGGCTTGGTCCAGTAGTCGACGAAGCCTGCGGCCAGCGCGCGCCGGATGTCGTCGGGCAGCATGTTGGCCGACAGCGCGATGCAGGGCAGGTGGGCCGTCTGCGGGTCGGCGTGCAGCGCCTTCAGCACGGCATGGCCATTGGTGTCGGGCAGGTGCATGTCCAGCAGCACGAGGTGGGGTTGCATCGATTGGGCAAGCCGGATGCCGCTCGCCCCGTCTTCGGCCACCTGCAGCGTGATGCGGGGCCGGTGCGCGACCGAGGCCTGCAGGATCATCGCGTTGATCGGGTTGTCCTCGATGTAGAGCACGCGGCCGCGGCCGTCGTCGGCCAGGCGCGGCAGAGGCCGGCGCTGGCCGCTGGCGCTGGCCGGCAGGCCGGGTGGCGCGGGCGAGGCCAGCGGCGCCGGCCGTGACCAGGCCTGCGCCTGCGGGGTGGCGGCCTGCTGCAGCCAGACCTCGAACACGCTGCCCTGGCCGGGGCTGCTGCGCACCCGCAAGGAGCCGCCCATGCTTTCGGTCAGCACCTTGGCGGTGGCCATGGTGCTGGCGTTCAGCCCGCTGTCTGGCGCTTCATGCTCGGGCGTGTCGGCATAGGGGTGGAAGAGGCGCGCCTGCTGCTCGGCCGACAGGCCGGGGCCGTCGTCGGCCACCGACAGCACCACCTGCGCCTGGGCCTGCGGGCCGAGCGGCACCGAGCGTGCACTGAGGGTGACGGTGCCACCGGCGCGGTGGCCCTGGATGGCGCGCGACAGCAGGCCCACCAGCACCTGTCGCAGCCGTGTGGGCTCACCCACCGGCGGCGCGCCGTGCTGCGTGCTGACTTCGATGCGCACGTGGCGCGCCGCCGCCGCCGCGCGCACCAGCCCCAGCGCCTGGGCCACGACCGCCGGCAGGTCCACGGGCTGCCGGCGCGCCGCGCCGGTGCCCGGGGTGGACAGGTCGAGGGCGCCGTCGATCAGCGCCAGCAGGTGGCGGCTGGCGCCTTGCACCTGTTCCAGCTGCTGGCGGCGCCGTGCCAGGTCCGACGGCGGGTCGGCCATCAACATGAGTTGCGTTACCCCCAGGATGGCGTGCAGCGGCGTGCGCAGCTCATGGCTGATGTGGGCCAGCAGGTGGGACGCCACCGGCAGGGCCGGCAGCGGATCGGCCTGTTCGCGCACCACGGCCAGCAGCTGCTGAGGGCCGGTGGCCTCCAGGTGCAGCGAGAGCCAGCGCGGTGCTTGCGCGCCCGTGGCCGGCGTGCGGAAGTGCAGCGTCAACGGTGCATCGGTGCGGCGCAGCCAGCGGCGCACCAGGTCACGCAGCCAGGGTTCGTCTTCGGCGTGCACGCTGTGGCGCAGCCAGCCGGCCAGGGTGCGGGGCGGGCGGCGGCCCGGCGGCCAGGCGTGCAGCGCATGCATCTGCGCATTCCAGTGCACCCGCCAGCGCTGGCCCTGCCGTTGCAGCGTGCACAAGCCCAGCCCGGCAGCGCGGGCTGCCGTGTCGAGCAGTTGCCGCGCTTCGAGGGCGCTGGTGGAGGGTGTGGCCACACGGGCAGTCTAGGTAAAGTGTGACTAGATGCCAACTGTGATCGGCAAGAACGATAACGGTGCGGAATACGCACCGACCGGGCGATGCGGTCAGGCGCCGGTGCTGCCCGAAGCCGCGGCGCCCTGTGGCAGCGCCGCGGGCATGGTGGGCAGGTGCCGTGCGGCGCCGATGGCGGCCTCTGCCTCCTGAGCGGCCAGGGCGCCGCTCAGGCCGGTGCGGGCCACCACCCGGTTGCGGCCGGCGGCCTTGGCGGCGTACAGCGCTTCATCGGCACGGCGCAGCAGGCTGCTCACGTCGTCTTCCCGTTCGGCCAGGCTCAGGCCGATGCTCACGGTGATCGGGCTGCCGTCCAGCTCCCACGCACGGGTGTCGATGGACTGCACCTGCCGGCGCAACTGCTCGGCCACCTCGGCCGCGCGCACGATGTCGGCGCGGGGCAGCCACAGCGCAAATTCTTCACCGCCCAGCCGGCCCACCACCGCCGGGCGCTGCGCGGCCTGCCGCAGCACCGCGGCCACGGCGCGCAGCACCTCGTCGCCCACCAGGTGGCCACGCAGGTCGTTGAAGCGCTTGAAGTGATCCAGGTCCAGGATCATCAGCGCGCCTTGGCGGTTGCCGGCGCGCAGCGCCGCTTCCAGCTGTGCCAGCAGGTGGCGGCGGTTGGGCAGGGCGGTCAGCTCATCGGTCATCGCCAACTCGCGCATCGCACGGCCGCTGCAGCGCTGGCGCCAGGCCAGCACGGCCAGCAGCGCGGCCAGCGCGGTGGCCAGCAGCAGCACCACCAGCTTGAGCGTGCCGATGCGCCGCTCATGCGCCAGCGCGGCATCGGCGGCGGCCTTGTCGCGCAGCAGCAGCTCGTTCTCGCGCTCCTTGGCGGCGCTGTTGAACTCGATCTTCAGCGTGGCGTAGCGCTGGTCGAGCTGGCGCTTGAGCAAGGTGTCCGACGCCTCCTTCCAGGCGGCCTGCTGCTCGTAGGCGGCGCGCCAGTCGCCCTGGTCGTGCAGCAGCCCGGCCAGCTGGGCGCGGGTGCTCACCTGCTCGGCCAGCGAATCGGCCTGCTCGAAGATGGCCAGCGCCTGGCGCAGGACGCCGGCGGCCTCGGCAGGGCGGTGCAGCTGGCGCAGCGCGATGCCCCGCTGCAGCAGCGATTGGGCCTGCAGGCGGGCATCGGGCGTGTCTTCCTGCATCGGCGCGGCCAGGTCCAGCAGCGCCAGGGCCTCGGCCGGGGCGCCGCGTGCGTTGCGCACGCTGGCCAGGCCGCGCAGCGCATACGCCTCGCCACGCGGGTAGTCGAGCTTGCGGGCCAGCTGCAGGGCTTCTTCAAAGGCCTTGTGGGCTTCGGCCCATTCGCCCATGTTTTCCAGCGTGCGGCCCAGGTTGTGCAGCGTCACCATCTGCTCGCGCACACGGCCGGCTTCGCGCTGCAGGCGCAGCGAGCTTTCCAGGTAGGCACGGGCCTGCGCCGCATCGCCCATGCGGTTGAACAGCACGGCGATGCCGTTGAGCGTGTTCTGCGCCTGCTGGGTCTGCTGCAGCTTGTCGTACAGCGCCATCGCCGCGCGCATGTCGGCCAGACCGGTGGCCAGTTCGCCCTGCACACCGCGCAGGTAGCCGCGCTGGAACAGCGCGTCGGCCATCAGCTCTTCGTCGGCGGCCTGCTGGGCGCTGGCCACCGCCCGCTCCAGGAGCTCGAGGGCGCGGGCACTGGCGCCCCGCGCCTCTTCGATGCCGCCTTCGCAGATCAGCACTGCCGCCTCGGCGCCGGGCCGGCGGGCAAAGCGCAGCTGGTTGCGCATCAGCCCGGCTTGCGCCTGGGCGGCTGCCAGGTCGCGCTCGGTCTGGTAGTCGCACAGCAGGCCGCGGGCGCGCAACTGCAGGTCGGCATCCGGCTCGCGCGCCAGGGTGTCAAGCGCCTGTTCGGCCAGCGCGCGGCTGGTTTCGGGGTGGGTGCCCAGCGCCTGACGGCTGCGTGCCAGCAGCTCGGCTGCCGGGTGGGCCAGCAGCGGCGGCGCATGCAGCGCCAGCAACATCGCGAGAAGACGGAACTTGCTGTACATCGGAGGCAGACCGCTGGGGTTACCGATTGTGCCGTGCCGGCGCGGCACCGCCGCCGGTTATCCTCGCAGCGACCATGTTGCAGCCCCCGATCACCCCGCCAGCACATGCCGATGCCGCCCTGAAGCGGCAAGGCCATGCGGTGCTGGATGCCGCCGGCCTTTGCGCCGCCCTCGACACCTCCCCCGAGGCGCTGGGCCGCTGGCCGGCTTTCTGGAACCACCTGCCGCCCGACCAGCACCTGCGCGACGGCGGCCGCTACCGCAAGCGGCGGCATGGCTGTTTCGTGGTCGATGGCGACCAGGTGAGCCTGGTGCCGCACCGCGCGCACTGGCAGCCGGTGGAATACAACGCGCTGCACGGCGGCATCGAACGCTGGTTCGAGCCGATCGAGCCGGCGCTGCTGCAAGACCCGCTGTGGAACCGGCTGCTGGTGGTGCTGGCCGAGCGCGCCAGCGCGCTGCGCGGGCCGCAGCCCTGGTACATCGAGGCGCATCCCTTCCGTATCGACACCGAAGGCGGCATCGGCCGCCCCACGCCCGAAGGCGCCCACCGCGACGGCGTGGACTTGGTGGCGGTGATCCTGGTGGCGCGTGAGCACATCAAGGGCGGCGAGACGCGGGTGTTCGAGGCCGACGGCCCGCACGGCCTGCGCTTCACGATGACGCAGCCCTGGACCACGCTGCTGCTGGACGACAGCCGCGTGATCCACGAGAGCACGCCCATCCAGCCCGATGGCGCGGGCGGCCACCGCGACACGCTGGTGATCACGCTGCGCGCAGGCGGCTTTCAGGGCCCCTGACGCACCGGCGCGGCGCTGCCGGCCACCGGCGGCGCCACGCCCAGGTGCTGGGCCGAGGTCAGCCCCATCGACACGTAGATGCTGGTCACCGCATCGATGCCCACGTCGGCCCGCACCACCCATTCTTCGGGCACGTACAAGAGCCCGCCGCCGATGGGCACCGGCGAGGTGGGCACCATCACCGCCAGGTAGCGGCGGCCTTCCAGCAGCACCGGCTCGGGGCTGCCCAGCAGCGCCAGCGCCGCGGCGCCGCCCACGCCACCGAAGTGGCACCACACCGGGCTCATCGAGCGCAGGCTGTCGTCCTGCCCGGGCGCGAACAGGCCCACCATCTTGCGCACCATGTCGTACACCGTGCGCACGACCGGGATGCGCAGCATCACACCGTTGACCAGCCGCGCCATGCCGCGCTGCAGCCCGGTTTCCACCAGCACGCCCAGCACGAAGATGGCGGCCGCCACCATGGCCACGCCCAGCAGGTAGCCCAGCGCCTCGCTGCCGGCCAGGCCCAGGCCCAGCGCCATGAACAGGCTGC
>CAKZXL010000665.1 GCA_937883885.1 uncultured Aquincola sp.
AGAGCGACCACCAGCACAGCAGCCTGAGCCTGGGGCACATCACCCGCATCGAAGACCGGCAGGGCCGCAAGGACCACCGTGGCCAAGGCTTTGAGCTGCGCACCGACGGCCACGGCGCTGTTCGGGCGAAAGACGGCCTGATCCTCAGCACCGAAGCCCGGACCAAAGCCGCCGCCCACGTCACCGATCTCAGCGAAACGATTGCCCGGCTGAACCAGGCCCAGGGCCAGCACGACAGCCTGGGCCACCTGGCGCAGATGCACCAGGCCCAAACCCAGGGCGACCAGGACGACGTGGCCCAGGCGCTCAACGCGCAGAACCACGGCATCGTAGGCAAAGCCCAGGAAGGCCGGTTCCCTGAACTGCAGGAACCGCACCTCATCCTGGCCAGCCCCGCCGGCATCGAAAGCACGACGCCCCAAAGCACCCACCACCACAGCGGCGAGCACCACGCCATCAGCAGCGGCGGGCACACCAGCGTCAGTACGGGCAAGAGCCTGCTGGCCAGTGCAGAACAGGCGATTCGCCTGTTCGCCTACAGGGCCGGCATCAAGCTCATCAGCGCCACCAGCGGCATCGAACTCAAGGCCGTGGAAGCCAGCATCCATCTGCTGGCCAAGCTCAAGATCACCGCCACCGCCCAGCGGGTGCAGATCGAGGCCAAAGAGGCGGTGACTGTCAACGGCGGCGGCAGCGCCACGCGGTGGCGGGCCGACGGCATCAGCGAAAACACAGCAGGCACCTGGGTGGCGCATGCGGCGGTGCATGGGATGCCGGGCGGCAAGAGCATGCCGGTACGGCCGCAAGACGAGGCTGCGCCGTACAACGAGTTGCTGGTGCTGAGAGACCGGAAGGGGCGACCCGTGGCCCATTTTCCGTACCGCCTGAGCTTGGCCGACGGTCGCGTGGTGAGCGGGGTGACCGACAGCCAGGGACGCACTCGGCGCCTGGGCAGCGGCGAGCGGCCCATGTCCATTCGGCTTGAACACGACATCACCCCTTGATGCGCGACGCATGGGTTGAAGGATCCGATATGGCAATGCAGCCCCACACGCAAGGCCTCTATGAACACACGACGGTCACGACACCGGGCGAAGACACGCAGCATGTGGTCGAAGTCGACAAGGTGCAGGTCAATCTCTTCTTCGACGGCACGTTCAACAACTACTACAACGTTACGACCGAAGACGCTGGCATCCGCCGGCAGTACGGCGGAGAGAACACCAGCTACGACAACGGCTTGTCCAACGTGGCGCGCATGTGGAGCGCGCTCCACAAGGACCGAGACAGCCCGGACCTTGGTATCTACATTGATGGCATGGGTACTACCCGCCTGCAAGCGGACAGTCTGAGGGGGCGGCGCTGGGCACTGGGGATACCGGCGTACGAGCGCCTGCCCAGCAGGCGTTGGAATCCTTGATCAGTGCCCTCAAGCGAAAGCGCCGCAATGGCAATCCGCCCGCAGTTCTTGAGCTCAACCTGTTTGGCTTCAGCCGTGGCGCTGCCACGGCCCGCCATTTCGCGTGCTTGCTGCGGCAGCGCGAGGAAATTGCCAAGCACTTTCTGGACGAATGGGGCCACGCCCTCGTGCAGATGAACTTCGTCGGTCTGTTCGACACAGTCTCTGCCGAAGGCGCGGTTCACCGCAGCGACGTGGAGCAACTGGGCCTTCGCTTTGTCGACGACTCCGCTCGCCGGGTCTTTCAGTTGGTAGCGATGGATGAGTATCGCGTCCACTTCGCATTGACGACCATCGAGAGCGCTTGCCGTGCGAAGACGACGGTGGATGGCATCCGGCAGCCCATGGGGTTTGAGCTGGGCATTCCGGGCTCGCATTCCGACGTAGGGGGAGGCTACAAGGCCGGCACAGCGGCTGACGAGCCGCCGGAGACCATGGA
>CAKZXL010000666.1 GCA_937883885.1 uncultured Aquincola sp.
GACCAGACCGTGTCGTACCGCGGCGGCTATGTGTGGCAGTACCTGCCCGACCTCAGCATCACCTGGGGCGAGATGGAGGCCAAGCGCAGCATGTGCTGGATCCAGCCGCCCGGCACGCCGACCGCCGGCCATGCGCTGCTGGACGCCTACCACGCCACCGGCGACGAGACCTTCTACACCGCCGCCGAGCGCACCGCGCTGGCGCTGGTGCAGGCCCAGCATCCCTCGGGCGGCTGGAACTACATCTACGACTTCGCGGGTGAAGACTCGCTGAGCCACTGGTACGACACCATCGGCGCCAACGGCTGGCGGCTGGAAGAGTTCCAGCACTACTACGGCAACGCCACCTTCGACGACGCCGGCACCGCGGTGTCGTCGCAGTTCATGCTGCGCATGTACCTCGAGAAGAAGGACCCGCGCTTCCAGGCCTCGGTCGACAAGGCCATCGGCTTCGTGCTGGCGGCGCAGTTCAGCGGCGGCGTGGCCGACGGCGGCTGGCCGCAGCGCTTTCCGGTGGCCAACGCCATCAGCAGCATGTCGCGGCCCAACCCGCAGCTGCTGCCGGCGGGCGCCACCCAGGGCATGGAAGACGGCGACTACACCCGCCACGTGACCTTCAACGACGACGTGGCCGGCGAAAACATCAAGTTCCTGCTGCTGTGCGTCAAGGGCCTGGGCCGCACCGAGCTGGTGGCGCCCAGCCAGCGCGCGATGGAGTGCCTGCGCCGGCTGCAGCAGCCCGGGCCGCAGGCCGGCTGGGGCCTGCAGCACCTGGCCACCGACCAGGGCGGCCGCCCGGCCGGCTCACCGGCCGGTGCCCGCAGCTACGAGCCGCGCGCCCTGGCCACGCACACCACGCAGACCAACATCCAGCAGCTGTTCAACTACTTCCGCATCACCGGCGACCGTAGCTACCTGGCGCGCGTGCCCGAGGCCATCGCCTGGCTGCAGACCTGCGCCCTCACCGCCCAGCAGATCGCCGACAACCCGCTGCTGAGCGGCCGCACGCACCCCACCTTCATCGAGCTGGGCACCAACGTCGGTCGCTTCGTGCACCGCTACGGCAGCAACATCCACAACGGTGCCTACTACGTCGACCACGACCACCGCAACACGCCCAGCCACTACTCGGCCGGCCGCAACATCAACATCGCCGGGCTGCAGCGCACCTACGACGAGTTGGCCGGCATGAGCGACGCGGCCGTGGCCGAGATGGCCGCCCGCTCACCGCTGAAGGTGACCACCGCCGGCGCGCTGCCCAAGTACTTCTCGCTGCGCGAGGTGGACTTCCCCGACCTGATGACCGGCGCGGTGATGACCAGCCCGACGGTGAGCGAAGCCGACGCCGCCAAGCTGGTGGCCGACCTGGGCAGCAAGAACCACTGGCTCACGCCGCTGGCCCAGGTGACCAACCCCTACCGTGGCGACGGCCCGGCCGCCGAATACGCCGGCACCGCCTACCGCAGCAAGCACGTGGGCGACATCTACGACACCTCGCCCTACGACCCGCAGGACCCGCCGCTGGTGGAGCCCTACGTCAAGAAAGACCGTCCGCTGGGCATCAACACGGCCGATTTCGTGGCCAACCTGGGCAAGTTGATCGCATTCGTGGCGCCGGTGAAGTAGGGTGCACGCACGGCCGACGGCGCTACGTAGAAACCAGCGTTGTCGGTTGTCGTACAACCAACCAGAATGCGCCCTGTGAAACCGACCTTGCCTTCGCCCCCTGCGGTCCCTCAACCGGTGGCTGCGGCCCTGCCTGCTGCCGATGGCGCGGTGGTGCGCCGCCGCCCCCGCACCCTGGCCCTGGAGCTGGTGGACGCGCTGGGCGAGCGCATCCGCGAAGGCCAGCTCAAGGTGGGCGACAAGCTGCCCACCGAGGCGGCCATCATGGGCGAGTTCGGCGTCAGCCGCACCGTGGTGCGCGAGGCGATTTCCAAGCTGCAGGCCTCGGGCCTGGTGGAAACGCGCCACGGCATCGGCACCTTCGTGCGCGGCGTGGGCGACGAGGCCGAGCCCTTCCGCATCGACCGCGAACAGCTGGGCACGCTGCGCGACGTGATCGCGCTGCTGGAGCTGCGCATCGGCATGGAAACCGAGGCCTGCGGCCTGGCCGCGCTGCGCCGCACGCCCGACAACCTGGCCGTGATGCGGCAGGCGCTGGACGCCTTTGCCAAGGCGCTGGAAGAAGACGGCGACACCGTGGGCCCCGACTTCCAGTTCCATGTGGAAATCGCGCGGGCCACGCAGAACACCCACTTCATCGGGCTGATGAACTACCTGGGCGCGATGATCATTCCGCGCGCCCGCCTCAACGGTGCCGACGTGATGGACGCCGAGCGCCGCGAATACCTGCGCCGCGTCAACGGCGAGCACGAAAGCATCTACGACGCCATCGTCCACCAGGACCCCGAAGGGGCCCGGGCCGCGATGCGCACCCACCTGGCCAACAGCCGCGAACGCCGACGCCGGGCCACGGCGCTGGCCGAGCGGGGCTAGGCACTTCCCCGTTAGCCAACCCAGGCGCGCCGCAGGGCCGCCGACCGGAGACCCGCGATGCAGTACACCACCCGACGCTTGCTCAAGGCCACGGCCGCCCTCGGCCTGCTGGCCGCCACCGGCCTGGCCGGCGCCCAGGCCGACACCTGGCCCAGCAAGCCGATCCGCATCGTGGTGCCCTACACCCCGGGTGGCTCGTCGGACATCATCGCCCGCATCATCAGCCAGCCGCTGCAGGAGGCGCTGAAGCAGACGGTGATCGTGGAAAACAAGCCGGGTGCCAACGGCAACACCGGCAGCGACATGGTGGCCAAGGCGCCGGCCGACGGCTACACACTGCTGATGTGCGACGTGGGCGCGCTGTCCATCAGCCCCTCGGTCTACACCAAGCTGCCCTTCAATCCTTCCAAGGACTTGAAGGGCGTGACCATGCTGGCCTATTCGCCCCACCTGCTGGTGGTGCATCCGTCGGTCAAGGCCAACAACCTGAAGGAGCTGGTGGCGCAGTCCAAGGCCGGCCCGATGGACTTCGCCATCACCGCCATCGGCAGCGCGCCGCACCTGGCCGGCGTGGCGGTGGAAAAGGCCACCCAGGCGAAGTGGCAGTACATCCCGTACAAGGGCGGCTCGCAGGCGCTGAGCGACACCGTCGCCGGCCAGACCCAGGTGGTGATGAACGGCATGCTGGCCACGCTGCCCTTCGTGCAGTCGGGCAAGCTCAAGGTGCTGGGCGTGAGCAAGGCCACCCGCGTGCCGCTGCTGCCCGACGTGCCCACCATCGCCGAGCAGGGCGTCAAGGGCTTCGAGTCGGGCACCTGGCAAGGCATCCTGGTGCCGGCCGGCACACCGCCCGCGGTGGTCGACAAGCTCAACGCCGAACTCACCCGCATCATCCGCTCGCCCGAAGTGCGCCAGCGCCTGACGGCCCAGGGCGCCGAGGTCTACACCATGACCCCGACCGAGTTCAGCAGCTTCTTCGAGCGCGAGCGCAAGCACTGGGCCACCGTGGTGGCGCAAGGCAACGTCAAGCTCGACTGACCACACCCCCCGGAGGGCGCGATGAGAGAAAACCGCTTGCGATCGTTGTGGGCCGAAGGCAAGGCCGCCGTCAACGGCTGGCTGGCCATTCCCAACAGCTTCTCGGCCGAGACCATGGCCCACCAGGGCTGGGACACGCTCACCATCGACCTGCAGCACGGCGTGGTGGACTACCAAGCCATGGTGGGCATGCTGCAGGCCATTTCCACCACGCCCACGGTGCCGGTGGTGCGTGTGCCCTGGCTGGAAGCCGGCATCCTGATGAAGACGCTGGACGCCGGCGCCTACGGCGTCATCTGCCCGATGATCAACAGCCGGCAGGACGCGCAGAACCTGGTGGCCTGGACCCACTATGCGCCGCGTGGCACCCGCAGCTTCGGCCCGGTGCGGGCGCTGCTGTACGGCGGCCCCGACTATGCCGACAAGGCCAACGACACCATCGTCACCTTCGCGATGATCGAAACCGCGCAGGCGCTGGACCACCTGGACGACATCCTGTCGGTGGAAGGCCTGGACGCCATCTACATCGGCCCCTCTGACCTGTCGCTGGCGCTGGGCTGCAAGCCGGTGTTCGACGACGTGGACCCGCTGGTGTCGCAGGCCATCGACCACATCCTGGCGCGAGCCAAGGCCCACGGGCTGCGGGCCGGCATCCACAACGGCCGCACCGATGTGGCGCTGGGCCGCATCGCCAAGGGCTTCGACTTCGTCACCGTCAGCTCCGACGCGCGGCTGATGGCCGCCGGCGCGCAGGAGACGCTGGCGCGCATGCGCGCCGGCAGCGCCTCGCCCAGCCAGACCGGCGGCTACTGACACGTTTCTTCATCCCATCCCACACCAAAGGATCATCGTCATGAAACTCGGATTCATCGGCCTGGGCATCATGGGCACGCCGATGGCGGGCCACCTGCGCGCGGCCGGCCATGAGCTGTACGTGCACACCCGCAGCAGCGTGCCGGCGGTGCTGGCCGAAGCCGGCGCCGTGGCCTGCGCCAATGCCACCGAAGTGGCGCAGAAGGCCGACATCGTCTTTTTGATGGTGCCCGACACGCCCGACGTGGAGAAGGTGCTGTTCGGCGAGGGCGGCGTCGCGGCCGGCTTGTCGAAGGGCAAGACCGTC
>CAKZXL010000667.1 GCA_937883885.1 uncultured Aquincola sp.
CGCAGGCCGGCGTCGCGGGCTTCGTCCAGCAGCCGCTGCACGCCGGTGCGCAAGGCAATGCCGCCTTCACGCGCGGTGCTTGTATAGACATGTGTCTTGAGCGCATGGATCTCGGGCACACGCGCCAGCAGCGCCTTGCGCTGGGCGGGCGGCAGCTGCGCTTCTTCGATGTAGGCGGCGATGCGCTCCTTGCCGCCGGTGATGGCCAGCAGCCGGCGGTAGGTGGGCGCACTCCATTGCCAACCCAGCTGCATCTGCTCGAAGGCGGTGTTGAAGGACTGGCGGTGCGCCTCTTCGGTGTCGGCCAGGGTGCCGTCCACGTCCAGGATCAGGGCTTCGGTGGTCATCGCGTCACCTCCTGCAAGACCGGCGCGGTGGGTGCCGCGCCAAACACCCGAGACGCCAGCACGTCTTCGGCCTGCAGCGTGCACAGCTGCTCCTTGCTCAGCGCCGATTGCGAATCGAACAGGCGCGTGGCGTGGCGCAGCCGCATGCGGTCGAGCGCATTGCGCACCGAGCGGGCATTGGCAAAGTGCGGCTGCTGGCGCCGCAGGTGCAGGTAGCGGCCGAAGGCATGCGCGGCCGGGCCGTCGAAACGGTAGTTCAGGCCCGTGAGCATCAGCTCGGCGATCTGCATCAGCTCGGCCTCGCTGTAGTCGGGGAAGTCGATGTGGTGCGCGATGCGAGACGCCATCCCCGGGTTGCTGCCGAAGAAGGTGTCCATGCGGTCCTTGTAGCCCGCCAGGATCACCACCAGGTCGTCGCGCTGGTTCTCCATCACCTGCAGCAGGATCTCGATGGATTCCTGGCCGTAGTCGCGCTCGTTCTCGGGCCGGTACAGGTAGTAGGCCTCGTCGATGAACAGCACGCCGCCCATCGCCTTCTTGATCACTTCCTTGGTCTTGGGGGCGGTGTGGCCGATGAACTGGCCCACCAGGTCGTCGCGCGTCACCGCCACCAGGTGGCCCTTGCGCACATAGCCCAGCTGCTTGAGCACGCCGGCCATGCGCAGGGCCACGGTGGTCTTGCCGGTGCCCGGGTTGCCGGTGAAGCACATGTGCAGGCTGGGCGGCGTGCTCTGCAGGCCCTGCTCCTCGCGCAGCTTGTCGATGAGCAGCAGCGCCGCGATGTCGCGGATGCGGCCCTTGACCGGCGCCAGGCCGATCAGCTCCGCGTCCAGCTGGTCGAGCAGCGCCTTGACGCCGGAGCTTTCGAACAATGCGCGCGGGGCGGTGGCCGTGTCCACGGGGCTACTCCTGGTGGGTGGGCGTGTCAGCGGGTGGCTGAAGGTCCGCCGTAGCGGCTGCCTTCAGGTCGGGCCTGCGTGGCATAGCTCTCGATGCTGTAGCGCAGCGTGCGGCCGGGCTCTTCGGTGCGGATGAGGCGGAAGCCGGGCTCTTCCTTGGGCCGGTTGACGATGAAGCTCAGCACCACCGATTCGGTGCCGTGGGTGCTGTCGAAGGCGGTGACGCGGATGTACTGGTCAGGGAAGGTCTTGCGGCAGTCGTTGATCTCCTGCAGCACGCCGGCGGCGTCGCGCAGGTCGAACATCGGGTTGCCGTGCATTTCCCAGAAGGTGTTGCGCGGGTGCGGGTCGTCGGTGTATTCCACGCCGATGGCCCAGCCCTTTTGCAGGCAGTACTCCAGCTGGCGGGTGATCTGGGCGTCCGTCAGCTCGGGCAGGAACGAGAAGGTGCCTTGGGTAATGCGCATGGGTTGCTCCTTGGCGGTGTGCGGGCGGGCCTGTCAGGCCACCGAAGGCGTGGCCACGTAGTCCGAGGTGTCGGTCGGCGTGTAGTTGAAGGTGATGTCGCCCCAGGTGTCGAGCGCGGCGGCCAGCGGGCTGCACCACTTGGCTGCGTCGCGCAGGATCTGCGGGCCTTCTTCCAGCAGGTTGCGGCCTTCGTTGCGGGCCAAGACCATGGCTTCGAGTGCCACGCGGTTGGCAGTGGCACCGGCCTGGATGCCCTGCGGGTGGCCGATGGTGCCGCCGCCGAACTGCAGCACCACGTCGTCGCCGAAGAGGTCGATCAGCTGGTGCATCTGGCCGGCATGGATGCCGCCCGAGGCCACCGGCATCACCTTCTTGAGCGCACCCCAGTCCTGGTCGAAGTAGATGCCGCGCGGCAGGTCCACCTTCGTCTGCGTGTCGCGGCAGACGTTGTAGTAGCCCTGCACCGTCATCGGGTCGCCTTCGAGCTTGCCCACCGCGGTGCCGGCGTGGATGTGGTCCACGCCCGCCAGGCGCATCCACTTGGCGATGACGCGGAAGCTCACGCCATGGTTCTTCTGGCGGGTGTAGGTGCCGTGGCCTGCGCGGTGCAGGTGCAGGATCATGTCGTTCTGCCGGCACCAGTGGCTCAGGCTCTGGATGCCGGTGTAGCCCACCACCAGGTCCACCATCACGATGACCGAGCCCAGGCTCTTGGCGAACTCGGCACGGCGGTACATCTCCTCCATCGTGCCGGCGGTCACGTTGAGGTAGCTGCCCTTGACCTCGCCGGTGGCGGCGCTGGCCTTGTTCACCGCGTCCATCACGAACAGGAAGCGGTCGCGCCAGTGCATGAAGGGCTGCGAGTTGATGTTCTCGTCGTCCTTCATGAAGTCCAGCCCGCCGCGCAGGCCTTCGTACACCACGCGGCCGTAGTTGCGGCCTGACAGGCCCAGCTTGGGCTTGGTGGTGGCACCCAGCAGCGGGCGGCCGAACTTGTCCAGCCGTTCACGCTCCACGATGATGCCGGTGGGCGGGCCGCTGAAGGTCTTGACGTAGGCCACCGGGAACTTCATGTCTTCCAGCCGCGCGGCCTTCAGCGGCTTGAAGCTGAACACGTTGCCGATGACCGAGGCCGCCACGTTGGTGATGGAGCCTTCCTCGAACAGGCTGAGGTCGTAGGCCACGTAGCAGAAGAACTGGCCCGGCGTGCCCGGCACCGGGTCCACGCGGTAGGCCTTGGCGCGGTACATGTCGCAGGCGGTCAGGCGGTCGGTCCACACCACCGTCCAGGTGGCGGTGCTGCTTTCGCCGGCCACCGCGGCGGCGGCCTCGACCGGGTCCACCCCGTCTTGCGGCGTGATGCGGAACAGCGCCAGGATGTCGGTGGCCTTGGGCTCGTAGTCGGGGTCCCAATAGCCCATCTGGGCGTACTTCAACACCCCGGCGGCATAGCGCTTCTTGGTGTCGGTGATCTGCTTGGCTTCGCTCATGCTGCCCATGGGGTCTCCTCGGTGTGGTGGAGGTCTGGCGGTGCTGCCGTGAGATCAATGTAGAGATTTCACCCTCCATATAAAAATTAAACTTTCTGGCGCTGGCATAAGCCCCGACTAATATGTAGCCATGCCGCTCACCCGTAACGCCACCTTTCGCCAGCTGGCTGCGTTCCATGCTGTCGCGCGGCTGGGCAGCGTGTCGATGGCGGCCGACGAACTGCACCTGACGCAACCGGCCATCTCCATCCAGATCCGCGCGCTGGAAGAGTCGGCGCGCACACCGCTGCTGCAGCGCGCCGGCCGCGGCGTGCGGCTGACCGAAGCCGGCGAGCTGCTGGCCGGCTATGCGGCCCGCATCATCGAGCTGTGGCGCGAGGCGGGCGAAGAGATGGCCACGCTGCAGGGCGTGTTCTCGGGCACGCTGCGGGTGGGCGCCGTCACCACCGCCGAATACCTGCTGCCGCCGCTGCTGGTGACCTTTGCCAACGAGCACCCCAAGGTGAAGGTGAAGCTGCAGGTGGGCAACCGCGACGAGATCGTGCGCATGCTGGCCGGCCAGGACATCGACCTGGCCATCATGGGCCGGCCACCGGCCGAGCTGAAGACCGAGGCCAGCCCCTTCGCCCGCCACCCGATGGCCTTTCTGGCCGCGCCGGGCCATGCCACGCTCAAGCAGGGCGAGATGGGCCTGGCCGACCTGGCCGGCATGCACCTGCTGGTGCGCGAGCGTGGCTCCGGCACACGCGCCACGCTGGAGCGCCTGTTCAAAGACGCGCGGCTGCCGCTGCGCATCGGCAGCGAGATGTCGAGCAACGAGGCCATCAAGCAGATGTGCGCGGCCGGCTTCGGCGTGGCCTTTTTGTCGATGCACACCTGCGTGCTGGAGTTGGAAGCCGGCCTTCTGGAGCTGCTGCCCATGGCCGACAACCCGGTGCAGCGCGAATGGTTCGTGATGCGCCTGGCCTCACGCCAGCTGTCGCAGGTGGCCAGCGCCTTCGAGCGCTTTTTGATCGAGCAGGGCCAGGACCAGCTGACGCAGCAGCTCAGGCCCCGCGCACGCCGGCGGCGGGCGGCACGGGCTTAGCCCGCGGGCGGCGGCCGCGCCAGCGCCGCCACAGCTGCCATGCATAAGGCAGCACCAATACCAGCAAGGCCAGCGGCGCCAGCACGTCCCGCAGCGGCAGCTTGACCGGCACCGGCCGCTGGAACATCGGGGCGCGCAGCGCCTCGCTCAGGCCGCGAGGGCCGTCGAGGTGGTGGTACTGCAGGCCGTCTTCCTGCGCCAGCAGGCGCAGGTAGGGCTCGCGCAGACCCGACAGGTGCTCGGTGCCCGGGGTGGCGCCCACCGAGACGCTGGGGCCGGCCGCATCGTCGGCCATGCCTTCGCCGGCCACGCTGCCGCTGCGGCCGCGGCTGCGCGGGTCGGCCTGCAACACTTCGTCGGCGCCCCACACGCCGATGGGCCGGCCCTGCGGGTCGCGCTTGGGAATGGGCGAGGGCTGGGCCTGGCCCACGCCCACGATGAGGCCGGGCACCTCACCCGGCTCGCCGTTGAGCTTGGGCCGGTGGCGCGGGTGCAGCGGCGGCGATTCCTGCCCGTCGGTGATGAACACCAGCGAGGGCTTGTCTTCCAGCTGCTTGGCCACCGCCAGCCCGCTGTGCAGGCCCTTGGCCACTTCGCTGCCGTTGATCCAGGCCATGCGGCCATCCAGGTTGGCCAGCGTGGCGCGCAGTTCGCCCAGGTTCTCGCACACCTCCACCGGCGCCAGCACCAGCAGCGTGCGGTACTCGGTGAAGACGCCCAGCCCCAGCTTGGAGCCGCAGGGCAGGTCCAGCATGGCCTCGCGCACGGCGTGCTTGGCCGCGTCGATGCGGGCGGCGGGCCGGCCGTCCACCAGCGCATCGGGCACGTTCATGCTCTGGGTGATGTCCAGCACCACCACATGGTCGAAGCGGGCGCGCTGCAGCGTGAGGTGCCCGGGCAGCAGGCAGCCCAGCAGCAGCAGCGCGGCGAGGGCCAGCAGCGCGGCCTCCTGCCGGCGCTGCAGCAGCGCCCAACCCGCCTGGGCCGCGGCGCGCCAACGGGCCGGCACAGGCCTCAAGGCAGCCCCGCGCTGTGGCCGCGCATGGTGGTGACGGCGCGTTCGGCCTCGGGCGCGGGCTCGTTGACCGGCGGCTCTTCTTCCTCCGCGTCGGGCAGCAGACGCTGCGCCCGCTCCAGGTTGTAGCGGGCGGGCCAGAAGCCGGGGTCGTGGCGCAGCACGTCGCGGTAGCCTTCCTTGGCCAGTTCCAGCAGCGCGATGGCCTGGCCGGGCTGCAGCGTGGCGCGCACTTCCATCGCCTGGCGCAGCAGCAGGTTGGCGCTGTTGTAGCGGGCGGCCTGGCCCAGCGGCGTGTCGTTTTGCAGCGGGCGGTAGCGGGCCAGCGCGGTCTCGCGCTCGGTGGCCGAGGCCTGCTGCCGCGCGCGCTGGGCGCTGCCGTAGGCGGCGGCAAAGCGCAGGTCGGGCGCTGCATCGTCGCCGGGCGCGGCGGCCGAGGCATCGGCGCCTGAAGCCGCGCCGGGCTGCGCCGCCGCCTGAGCCGCGCCCAGCGCCAGCGCCTCGATGCGCTGGTTCGCGCCCGCATCGCGCCACCACCAGGCGGCCTGCAGCGCGGCCAGCAATGCCACCGCCAGCAGGGCCAGCCACACCGCGCGGGTGCGGCCACGTGTGGCGAAATCGGCCTTCAGGCCCATCGGCGTATCTCCAGGGTGCGGGCGGCCAGCAACAGCAGCACGGCCAGCAGGGCCGCGCCCAGGGCCCAGGGCGCCAGGCTGCGACGGGGCACCACGTCTTCATAGACGATGGGCAGGTTCTCCAGCCGGTTCACGTCGTCAATGGCCTTTTGCAGCGCCTCGGGGTTGTCGGCCTCGTACGCGCGGTACGGCGTGCCCAGCTGCTCGAAGAAGCGGTGCAGGAAGTATTCGGGCGCCGCCTCGGCATTCACGGGCGCGGCCGGGTTGTCGGCTTCTGCGGGCTTCAGGCCCGCGCTCATCGCCGACCGGATGTAGATCCAGTAGATGGCCACGCGGTGCTTGTGCACCAGGTGGCTGATGCGGTCGCGGATCGCGGCGTCCAGCCGGTCGCCACCGTCGGACACCAGCATCACGATGCGCGAGCCGGTGTACGGCCGGTCGTTGAAGTAGCCCAGCGCGCTTTCCAGCGCCAGGCCGATGTTGGTCTCGCTCAGGCCGCGGCCGATGTTGCCGGCGGCGATGGCGGCCTGGATGGCCTCGGGCTTCTGCGTGAACTCCAGCACCCGCATCGGCAGCGTGCTGAACAGCACCATGCCAAAGCGGTCGTCCGGCCGCCGACTAGCAAAGTCGCCGAGCAGCTGGCGCGCCACCTGGCCTTTCGATTCGCGGTTCTGCGCGGCGCGCAGGCGCGAGTAGTAGTCCAGTGCCTCGGGCCCGGTGCCGCGCACCGGCGCGCCGGCCGCACGCGCGCCGCCAAAGCCCTGGTCCATGCTGCGGCTGCGGTCCAGCACCAGCACGATCTCGGCGCCGCGGCCCACCCGTTCGACCGTGTACTCGGGCCGGTAGGGCTCGGCCAGCGCCAGCACCAGGCCGGCCAGCGCCAGCGCCAGGCCGTCGGAGGCCAGGTCGCGCGGCAGCGTGGCCAGCCAGGTGTTGGGCATCGCATCGCGCTGGCGCAGCAGCCAGGGCAAGGCGGCCAGCGGCAGCAGCAACAGCCAGGCGGGCGTGTCGAAGCGGATCATGCGGCGCCCCGCTCCACGTCGCGGCAGCGGCGGCAAAAGCCGCGCAGCCAGACCAGGTCGTCGCCCGCCGGCTCACCCGCGAAGAAGCTGCGGCGCGAGCGGGCGAAGAACTCGTGCAGCTC
>CAKZXL010000668.1 GCA_937883885.1 uncultured Aquincola sp.
CCCCGATAGCTCAGTCGGTAGAGCGCCGGACTGTTAATCCGTAGGTCCCTGGTTCGAGCCCAGGTCGGGGAGCCAAGAACAGAAGGAAAAGGCCTTGCAGCGATGCAAGGCCTTTTTTCTTTGTGCGGCCTTGCCGGATGATGGCGCCTGAAGCCATCGCCCGCATCCGCCATGACCACCCCGGCCCCCAGCTACGTGATCGGAGTCGACGTCGGCACCGGCAGTGCCCGCGCCGGCCTGTTCGACTTGGCTGGCCACATGGTGGCCACGGCCAAGCACGACATCCAGACCTTCCACGCTGCCGGCGCCATCGTCGAGCAATCCAGCACCGACATCTGGGCCGCGGTGTGCCGCGCGGTACAAGACACGCTGGCCAGCGCCGGCGTGCCCGCGGCCCAGGTGGCCGGCATCGGCTTCGATGCCACCTGCTCCCTGGTGGTGCTGGGCGAAGGCGGCCAGCCGCTGCCGGTGGGCCCTTCGGAAGATCCGGCGCGCGACATCATCGTGTGGATGGACCACCGCGCGGTGGCCCAGGCCGAGCGCATCAACGCCACCGGCCACCCGGTGCTGCGCTACGTGGGTGGCCGCATATCGCCCGAGATGGAAACGCCCAAGCTGCTGTGGCTACATGAGCATCGGCCTGCGGTGTTCGATGCCGCCTGGCAGTTCTTCGACCTCACCGACTACCTGACCTGGCGCGCCAGCGGCGACCTGGCCCGCTCCACCTGCACCATCACCTGCAAGTGGACCTACCTGGCGCATGAGCAGCGCTGGGACGAGAGCTACTTCCGCACCATCGGCCTGGGCATGCTGGCCGATGAAGGCTTCGAGCGCATCGGCCGCCGTGCGGTGCAGCCCGGCACGCCGCTGGGCGAAGGCCTGACGGCCGAAGCCGCCGCCGCGCTGGGCCTGCTGCCGGGCACGCCGGTGGCGGCCGGCCTGATCGACGCGCATGCCGGCGGCCTGGGCACCGTGGGCGCGGCCGGCGACCCGGTGGACAGCCTCGGCTATGTGTTCGGCACCTCGTCCTGCACCATGACCACCACGCGCGAGCCGGCTTTCGTGGCCGGCGTATGGGGGCCTTACTTCTCGGCCATGGTGCCGGGCGCCTGGCTCAACGAAGGCGGGCAATCGGTGGCCGGCGCTGCCATCGAGCGGCTGCTGGCGCTGCACCCGGCCGCGCCCGAGGCGGCGCGCACGGCCACCGCGCAAGGCCAGTCGCTGCCGGCCTGGCTGGCGCAGCAGGCGGCGCAGCGCTGTCCGCAAGCCTCGGACAGCGTGCGCCTGGCCGCCGGCCTGCACGTGCTGCCCGAGTTCCTGGGCAACCGCGCGCCCCATGCCGACCCGCATGCCCGCGCCTGCATCGCCGGGCTGGGCATGGACAGCGACCTGGACAGCCTGCTGGCGCTGTACGTGGCGGGCCTGTGCGGCATCGGCTACGGCCTGCGCCAGATCATCGACGTGCAGGCCGCGGCCGGGGCGCCGGTGCAGCAGGTGGTCGTCAGCGGCGGTGCCGGCCGGCTCGACCTGGTGCGGCAGCTGCTGGCCGATGCCACCGGCAAGCCGGTGCTGGCCACCCGGGCCGAAGAACCGGTGCTGCTGGGCGCCGCCATCCTGGGCGCATTGGCCGCCCGCTGCTTTGCCGACGCACCGGCGGCGATGGCCGCGATGTCGCGCATCGGCCAGCGTTACGAGCCGGCGACCGGGGACACCGCCGCGGCCCATGCGGCGCGCTACCGCGCCTTCGAGCGTCTGCAGGCCGTCACCCGCGAGATCCGCGAAGCCGAGAAGGGCCTGGCATGACCATCGAGGCCGTGGTGTTCGACATGGACGGCGTGCTGATCGACTCCGAAGTCATCTGGCAGCGCGTGCGTGAAGACTTTGCCGCCGAACGCGGCCTGCCCTGGCGGCAGCAGGACCAGGAAGCGCTGATGGGCTGCAGCACCGAGGTATGGTCGGTGCGCATGTGCGAACGCCTGGCGCTGACCGACATGAGCCCCGCCGAGCTGGCCGCCGACATCCTGGGCCGTGTGCAGCGCGCCTTCGAGACCGACCTGCCCGTGCGACCCGGCGCAGCCGAGGTACTGGCCGCGCTGGGCCAGCGCTGGCCGCTGGCGCTGGCCACCGGCTCGCCGCGTGCGCTGGCCGACTGCGCGCTGCGGCTCACCGGTTTCGGCCGGCATTTCCAGGCCACGGTGTGTGGCGACGAGGTGCGCCACGGCAAGCCGCACCCCGAGATCTACCAGCGCGCGGTGGCCGCCCTGGGCGTGGCACCCAGCCGCGCCGCCGGCATCGAGGATTCGGCCAACGGCCTGCGTGCGCTGCGCGCCGCCGGCCTGTGGGCCATCGCGGCCCCGGGCGAGGCCTTTCCGCTGCTGCCCGACGAGCTGGCGCTGGGCCACGCGGTGGTGAGCCACCTGTCGGCCATCACGCCCGACTTCGTGGCCAGGCTGCCGCGGGCTGGCGCAGCCGCTTAAACGTCCACTTCCACGTCGTCGCCGCGCAGCTCCATCAGCTCGCGGCGGGCAGCGGCTTCGCCCTTGCCCATCAGCTTGGTCATCGACTGCACGGTGCTGCCGAAGTCCAGCGCGCCGAAGTCCACGCGCAGCAGGCGGCGGGTGTCAGGGTTCAGCGTGGTGTCCCACAGCTGCTCGGCGCTCATCTCGCCCAGGCCCTTGAAGCGGCTGATGGTCCAGCTGCCTTCACGCGCGCCTTCCTTGCGCAGCTTGTCCAGCGCGGCGGTCAGCTCGCCTTCGTCCAGCGCATAGATCTTGGCCGCCGGCTTCTTGCCGCGGGCCGGCGCGTCGATGCGAAAGAGCGGCGGCTTGGCGATGTAGATGTGGCCACGCTCGATGAGCTTGGGGAAGTGGCGGAAGAACAGCGTCAGCAGCAGCACCTGGATGTGCGAGCCGTCCACGTCCGCATCGCTCAGGATGCACACCTTGCCGTAGCGCAGGCCGGTGAGGTCGGGCTCGTCGGTGGGGCCGTGCGGGTCCACGCCGATGGCCACCGCGATGTCGTGGATCTCGTTGTTCTTGAACAGCAGGTCGCGCTCCACCTCCCAGGCGTTGAGCACCTTGCCGCGCAAGGGCAGCACGGCCTGGGTTTCCTTGTCGCGGCCCATCTTGGCGCTGCCGCCGGCCGAGTCGCCTTCCACCAGGAACACTTCGTTCAGCGCCAGGTCGCGGCTCTCGCAATCGGTGAGCTTGCCCGGCAGCACCGCCACGCCCGAGCCCTTGCGCTTTTCCACCTTCTGGCTGGCGCGCTGGCGCGTCTGCGCCTGCTTGATCACCAGCTCGGCCAGGCGCTTGCCATGGGCCACATGCTGGTTGAGCCAAAGCTCCAGCGCCGGCTTGGTGAAGGCCGACACCAGCCGCAGCGCATCGCGGCTGTTCAGGCGCTCCTTGATCTGGCCCTGGAACTGCGGGTCGAGCACCTTGGCGCTGAGCACGAAGCTGGCGCGCGAGAACACGTCTTCCGGCATCAGCTTCACGCCCTTGGGCATCAGCGAATGCATCTCGATGAAGCCCTTGATGGCGCCGAAGAGGCCGTCCTTCAAACCCGCTTCGTGCGTGCCGCCGGCCACCGTGGGAATCAGGTTGACGTAGCTCTCGCGCAGCGTCGGGCCCTCTTCGGTGTAGGCCACGCACCAGGAGGCGCCCTCGCCTTCGGCGAAGTTCTCGGTCTCGGCCGCGCCGGCGAACTGCTCACCCTCGAACAGCGGAATCACCGGGTCGGCGGCCAGGTGCTGCATCAGGTAGTCGCGCAGGCCGGCCTTGTACTGCCAGGTCAGCGTCTCGCCGGTCTTCTCCGTGGTCAGCGTGACGACCACGCCCGGCATCAGCACCGCCTTGCTGCGCAGCAGGTGCAGCAGCTCGCTGCGCGGCAGTTCGGCGCTTTCAAAGTACTTGGCATCGGGCCACACGCGCACGCTGGTGCCGTGCTTGCGGTCGCCCGAGGCGGCCTTGGCCACCACCAGCGGCTCCACCACGTCGCCGCCGGCAAAGGCCAGGCGGGCATGCTGGCCGTCGCGCCACACCGCCACTTCCAGCCGCTTGGCCAGCGCATTGGTCACACTCACGCCCACGCCGTGCAGGCCGCCCGAGAAGCTGTAGGCACCGCCCGAGCCCTTGTCGAACTTGCCGCCGGCATGCAGCCGGGTGTAGACGATTTCGATCACCGGCACCTGCTCTTCCGGGTGCAGGCCGAAGGGGATGCCGCGGCCGTCGTCGTCCACCGCGATGGAGCCGTCGGCATGCAGCGTCACCGCGATGCGCCTGCCATGGCCGGCCAGGGCCTCGTCGGCGGCGTTGTCGATCACCTCCTGCACGATGTGCAGCGGGTTGTCGGTGCGGGTGTACATGCCCGGGCGCTGCTTGACGGGCTCCAGGCCCTTGAGCACGCGGATGGACGCTTCGCCGTAACTGGATTGCTTGCTTGCCATATCGGCCGGGATTCTAGGGACCGGGCGGCGATCGCCCTGATGGCAG
>CAKZXL010000669.1 GCA_937883885.1 uncultured Aquincola sp.
GCCGCAGCTTCGAAGAAGGGTTGCAGCGCACGCACGGTGCCGGCGGGCACCGTCTGGTCGTTCTCGATCACCAGCTCGATGCCTTCGGCGGCCTGCAGCGCCTGGCGCAGCGCGGGCAGTTGCGCGGCCGATGCGCCGCGCGAGCCCGCGCCATAGCCGCCGATGGACATCTTCAGGCGCGGCGCGCCCAGTTGCCGGGCGGCGGCCAGCGCGCGCTGCAAGGCGGCCTGGTCCAGCGTGCCATCGGCCGCGAACAGGCCTTCAGGGCTGGAGTACACCGTGGCCAGGCCCAGCTGCAGCGTCACGTCGGCCAGCGCGGGCAGCTCATGCGCCGCGTCGGTCAACAGCTCGCCGCGCACTTCCACACCATCGGCACCGGCTTCGGCCGACAGGCGGCTGAAATACAGCTGGCCATGCCGCCGCACCTCGGCCGCGCCGAAGGAAGACAGCGAGATCAACACCGCTTGCTGGCTCATGCGTGCGCGCTGCTCAAGATCTGTCCCAGGAAATCCTGGGTCTTGGGGTGCTGCGGCGCGCTGAAAAACTGCTGCGGCGGCGCCTGTTCCAGGATGCGGCCATCGGCCATGAAGATCACGCGGTCGGCCACGCTGCGGGCAAAGCCCATCTCGTGCGTCACGCACAGCATGGTCATGCCGTCTTCGGCCAGGCCGATCATGGTGTCCAGCACCTCTTTCACCATCTCGGGGTCGAGCGCCGAGGTGGGCTCGTCGAACAGCATGATCTTGGGTGTCATGCACAGCGCGCGGGCAATGGCCACGCGCTGCTGCTGGCCGCCCGACAGCTGCGCCGGGTATTTGTTCGCCTGCTCGGGGATGCGCACCCGCTCCAGGTACTTCATGGCGGTGGCCTCGGCCTGGGCCTGCGGCACGCCGCGGGTGCTCATCGGCGCCAGGGTGCAGTTCTGCAGTACCGTGAGGTGCGGAAACAGGTTGAACTGCTGGAACACCATGCCCACCTCGCGCCGCACCGCGTCCACGTTGCGGGCATTGGCCGTCAGGTCGATGCCATCGACCACGATGCGGCCTTGCTGCACCGTCTCGAGCCGGTTGATGCAGCGGATGAGCGTGGACTTGCCCGAGCCCGAAGGGCCGCAGATGACGATGCGTTCACCCGCCCGCACCTGCAGATCGATGCCGGTGAGCACCTGGAACTGCCCGTACCACTTGTTGACGTTCTCGATGCGGATGATGGGTTCGGCGGCGGTGTTCATCGTGCGGCGCTCGGGTGGGTCGGGGTCTTAGTTGGCGGCCGGCAGTTGCGGCAGCGGCGCGCCCAGCCACTTGGTGTAGAGCTTGTTCAGCTCACCGTTGGCGGTGTTCTTCTCGATCAGGCTGTCCATGGTCTTGAGCAGGTCGGCCTGGCCCGGGCGCATGGCCACGGCCATCAGCTGCTGGCGCAGCACCAGCTTCTGCTCGAAGGTGTCGGCGCCGGCGCGCTTGGCGATTTGCGCGGCCACGGTGGTGGAGCAGCCGATGGCATCGACCTGGCCCGACAGCAGCGCCTGCATGGCCGAGGCGTCGTCGTCGAAGCGGCGGATCTCGGTGCCTTCCGGCGCGATGGCGGTGAGCGCCGTGTCTTGCGTGCTGGCGCGGGCCACGGCCACGCGCACGCCCTTCAAATCAGCCGGGGCCTTGATGTTGGCCTTCTTGGGCGCAAACAGCACGATGGTGGCCGCCGAGTACGGGCGCGAGAACTGCACCTGCTTGGCCCGCTCGGGCGTCACCGCCAATGAGGCGATGAGCACATCCACCTTGTTGGTGAGCAGGAAGGGGATACGGTTGGGTCCGGTGACCGGCACCAGGTTGAGCTTGACGCCCAGGTCCTTGGCCAGCAGCTTGGCCACGTCGGCGTCGTACCCGTCGGGGTTGTTGCTGGTGTCCACCGTGCCGTACGGCGGAAAGTCCACCAGCATGCCCACGGTGAGCGTGCCCTTCTTCTTGATCTCGTCCACCGTTTGCGCCTGCGCCAGGGGCGCCCAGGCGGCCAGCAGGGTGCTGCAGGCCAGGGCGGCGGCAGCGGCGATGAAGGGGCGGCGGGACGTGGTGGACATCGGTGTCTCCGGTGATGGAAGCGAGGAAGAAAAAGCGTGGGTTCAGCGCTGCAGCGCCAGCGCCTGGCGGCGCTCGATGTGGCCGGCCCAGAGCGACAGCGGCCAGCACAGCAGGAAGTAGATGGCGCCCACCACGCTGAACACGATCAGCGGCTGGAAGGTGGCGTTGTTGATGATCTGGCCGGCGCGGGTGATCTCGGTGAAGCCGATGATGGCCGCCAGCGAGGTGCCCTTGATCACCTGCACCATGTAGCCGACGCTGGGCGGCAGCGCGATCTTGAAGGCCTGCGGCAGCACCACGCGGCGCATGCGGGCCACGTAGTGCAGGCCCAGCGCCTCGGCCGCTTCCCACTGGCCGCGGGGCACGGCCTGGATGCAGCCGCGCCAGATCTCGCCCAGGAAGGCGCCAGTGTTGAGCACCAGCGCCGTGCCGGCCGCCACCCAGGGGCTGACTTCCAGCCCCAGCACCGGCAGCCCGAAGAAGATGAGGAACAGCTGCAGCAGCAGCGGCGTGCCCTGGAACACCTGGATGAAGGCGCCCGCCACCGCCATGGGCAGCGGCTTGTCAGACGTGCGGGCCAGCGCCAGCAGCAGGCCCACCGCGGCACCGCCGATGAAGGCGATGAGCGATAGGGCGATGGTCCACTGCGCCGCGGCAGCGATGAACCACAGGTCGTTGAGGCCGAAGGTACGCATCAGCGGCGGTCCGGGTAGGAGAGGAAACGGCGCTGCATCAGGCGGAACAGGGCCGAGAAGGCCATGGCCAGCGCCAGGTAGATGAGCGCCACCACGATGTAGATCTCGAAGCTGCGGAAGGTTTGCGACTGCAGGTTGGCCGCCACCGAGGTGAGGTCGTCGGCCGAGATCACCGACACCACCGCACTGCTGAGCATCAGCAAAATGAACTGGCTGGTAAGCGCTGGAAAAATGGCGCGCAGCGCCGGCTTGAGCACGATGAGCCGGAAGATCTGGTGGCGCTTCATGTTCAGCGCCAGGCCGGCCTCGATCTGCCCCTTGGGAATGGACTCGATGCCGGCGCGGATGATCTCGGTGGCATAGGCCCCCAGGTTCACCACCATGGCCGTGAGCGCGGCGGTGTACGGCGACCAGCGCAGCCCGATGGCCGGCAGCGCAAAGAAGAAGAAGAACAGCTGCACGAGGAACGGCGTGTTGCGGATCAGCTCGATGTAGGCCTGGATCACCCAGCGCAGTGCCCGCGGCCCCGAGGTCTTGCCCCAGGCACACACGATGGCCACCCCCAGCCCCAACACCGTGGCCGTGAGCGACAGCTGCACGGTGATCCACGTGCCCTTGAGCAACAGCGGCCAGGCGGCCAGCACGTCGGCGAATTGGAGGGTGTAGTTCACGGTGGGGGAGGTACGGCTTGGGGGCGTCTGGCGGCTTCGGGCGTCATCCTGGAGAGGCGCGCCGTGAAACCGGTTTCTTGATGGGTTCAGTGTAGGAAACCGGTTTCAGGGTGGGATTGGGGATTTCCCGGGGGAGGGTGAATTTGGGCGTGGGGCAAGGCGTGCGCCGGGGGCGGCTGGGCGCCAGATACTCGGCCGCATGCCCACGCCGCCACCCATCGACAGACGCCGCCTGCTGGTGGGTTCCCTCGGCGCTGCGGGCGCACTGGCCACCGGCCACGGCTCGGCGGCAACGCCCACGCCGTTGCTGGTGGAGAACGTCACCCGGCTCTACCCCGTCGAGGTCGCGCGCATCGAGGTGGTTCATAGCGCGGCCGACGTGGCGGCGGCCATCACCCGCTGGCCCGGCCAGGTGGCCGTCGGCGGTGGCCGCTACAGCATGGGTGGGCAGATCGGCGTGAAGGGCGGCCTGCACATCGACATGCGGGCCATGAACCAGCTGGTGTGGGTGAGGCCTGCTGACCGCGCCGTGCGCGTGCAAGCCGGCATGCGCTGGCGCGACCTGCAAGACGTGCTCGACCCGCTGGGCCTGGCC
>CAKZXL010000670.1 GCA_937883885.1 uncultured Aquincola sp.
CCCTGTACCGCGAAGGCGGCATCGGCCTGGACTGCCTCATGGTGCTGGCCTCGGTCGACGATCACCAGCGCCAGGAGCAGGCCTGGGCAGGTCTGCCGAGCTGGAACCAGCGCCCGGAGCATCAACGCCAGTTGCTGACCCGGGGCGAGATCGAATCGGACGCCGACCCGCTGGCCCGGTTCGTCACCGTCAAGGCCTACGAGAAGGCCGGCGGACCGCTGCGCCGCGACCTGTTCAGCGACGACGACCGCAAGGCCTACCTGCTAGACCAGGCCCTGCTGGAGCGCCTCGCCGCCGACAAGCTGGGCAAGCGCGCGAAGCTACTGCTGTCTGAAGGCTAGAAGTGGGTCGACATCCGTCCGCGTTTCGCCTACGACGAGTACGTCAAGCACGGCGAACTGCGCAAGCCCCGCCGCGCACCGACGCCCCAGGAAGCCGAGGCGCTGAAGGCGCTGGACACGCGCATCGCTGCCCTGCACGAGCAGATGGACGCGCTGGTGGACCGCGACGGCGATGGCGATGCCGGCGAGGGCGTCAGCGGCGCCAGCGAGGCGAACGACGCCGCCGACGAGGACGACGCGTCGCGCGACCGTGCCTTCCTCGCCCTGGAGTCCGAGGCCGATGGGCTGGAGGAAGAGCGCAAGGCGAGACTGGAAGCGCTGACCGAATGGCCCGTGGCCTGGATGGCGCTTGCAGGGTGCGTGCTGCATGTGGGCACGGACGGCCGTGCCGCGATCAAGGCAGGGCTCATCCGTCCCGAGGATCGGGCCGATCTGGCTCAGGCCATCACCAAGGCTGCCGAACAGAAGTCGGCCGGTGGAGGCGGCTCGGAAGGCGACGCGGATCCTTCGCGCGGCTCGGGGCGCCCGGCCTTGCAGTCGCTTCCATCGGCAGCCGGCACCACGGCACGGCCCGTGCACTCCGAGAAGCTCATGCGCCGCCTCACGGCCCACCGCGTCGCCGCGATCCAGGCCGAACTGCTGGGCCGGCCTGAGGTTGCGCTGGCTGCACTCACGACCCACCTGACACTGAAGCTGCTGGCCGACCCGCTCCATGGCGCCTACCGACTGCCCAACCTGCTGGCGATCAGCGCGACCGGCAATCAGCACGAGCTGCGCGGAGCGGCTGAGGACATCGAAGCAAGCCCGGCGGCTCAGCGCATCGAAGCCGACCGCATCGCCTGGATCGATAACCTGCCCAAGGAACCCGGCGCGGTGTTCGACTGGATGCTGCGGCAGCCGCCGCAGACGGTGCAGCGGCTGCTGACCTTCCTGGTCGCGTCCACCGTGAACGGCATCACCGGCACCGACGCCGGCCGACCGGTTAATGACGGTCTGGCCCGCGCCCTCGGCCTCGACATGACGCGATGGTGGTCGGCGACGGGCGAGGCCTACCTTCAGCACGTGTCCAAGGCGAGGGTGGTCGAGGTGGTGAACGCGGTGGCCGGCGCCAAGGCTGCTGGTCCGCTCGCGGCGCTGAAGAAGGATGCCGCCGTGGCGCAGGCCGAACAACTGCTCGCCGGGCGTGGCTGGTTGCCCGACTGCCTGCGCGTGCAGCCGGACGCCGAATCCCCGGCGACGGGTGGCGAGGAGGTCGACGCCAACGAGCCTGCCCGGACCGAGGCGCCCGCGTGCGCCTGAACGCAGGGCCGGCCCGGGCCGGGCCGGCTCATGCGACCGGGACAGGCGTGTCACCGTCGTTCCCGATGCTCCGCGGCCCGGGCTTGCCGGTCTCGCCCTGGGCCGGGTCGCGGCCCCCTGCAGGCGAGCGCCGGATCGCACCGATGTAGGCGATATGTGCAGCTGCACATTTTGCCTATTTAGGCCAGTCCGCCGCTATGCGCAGCAAGGGGCGCAAGCCGAGTGCTCCGCCTGCGACGTAGGTCTGCCTCGACTGCGCATAACGCTTCCAAGATCGTCCTCCCTGGTGGCCGCTGGGGCCGCCATCAACGTGGAGACGATCATGGATTCGCTCAAGTCCGATGGATCCGGCGCGCTGGCGCTGGAGCCACTTTGCCAGGCCGCCGCGCACGAACTTCTCATGCGCCGCTACACCGTCCGAACCCTGAACCGCTACAAGCGGGTGTGGGAGCAGTTGGCCGACTTCGCTCGCGCGCAGGGATTGCCGGCGCTCTATTCGCGCGACCTGGCAATCCGCTTCGAGGAGGCCTTTGGCCCGCGTGACGGCGAAGTGCTGGCGGAAGGTCAACGCTGGCGGCGCCACCTCGTCTTCGGCATCAAGATCCTCGACGACTTCGCACGCACCGGCACCATCAGCCGCTTTGTGGTCGAGACCACCGGCCTTCGCGTGCCGGCAGGCATGCACAAGGTTCTGCGAGAGTACGAGCAGTACGCCCGGGAGCGCAGGCACCTCAGGCCCACCAGCCTGGCGGAGCGCATGCACAAGATCGCGATCTTCCTGGACTTTCTTCGCGCTCGAGGCCTGGAGTCGCTGGACACGCTTCAGGCCGAACACCTCAGCGCCTTCGTTCAGACCCGGACCGGCTGGAAGCCGCGGACCGTCGCCTGCGCCTCGTCGAGCGTGAAGCTGTTCCTGCAGTACCTTTTCATGCGCGGCATCCTGCCGCGTGATCTCAGCACCGTGATACCGACGGTCCGACTGGCAAGCAACGCCAAGGTGCCTTCGACGTGGGAGCCGGCGCAGTTCGAGCAACTACTGGCCGCCGTCGATCGCAGCTCGCCGAAGGGCAAGCGGGACTACGCCATCTTGTTGCTTGCCGCGCGCCTGGGCTTGCGGGTGGGCGACATCAAGGGGCTGACCCTCGACCACCTTCACTGGTCGACGTCCACCATCGAGATCGTGCAGAACAAGACGGGTGAGCCGTTGGTCCTGCCACTGATCGAGGAAGTGGGCTCCGCCCTGATCGACTACCTGCGAGCGGGCCGGCCACCCGTGGCGCATCGGCATCTCTTCACCAACCTCACCCCACCGTTCGATCCGATCTGCCAGAACGACCGGCTGTACCGCGTCGTTGCGTACTGGCGCGACCTTGGGAAGATCAAGTTCAACGCGCCGCAGCGACAGGGCCTGCATTCGCTGCGCCACACCCTGGCCACCCGGCTGCTCGGGGCACAGACGCCTTTCCCGGTCATCTCCGCCGTGCTGGGCCATGCCTCGCCGGCCACGACCTTCATCTACGCCAAGGCCGACGTGGAGACGCTGCGCATCGCAGCCATTGATCCGGAGGAGGTGTGCCATGGCCGTGCCGCGTAAGCCCGTCACGTTCACCGGCAACAGCCCCTTGGCACCGCTGATGGCGCAGTTCATCCAGGAGAAGCGAGCCTGCGGCTATAGGTGCAACGAATATGCCGCAAGCTTGCGGCGGTTCGATGCCTATCTGTGCTGCCAGGGTCAGCAGCAGGTCGAGCTGCCGCGGTACATCGTCTCAACCTGGCTGGCCAAGCAGCCGCACGAGGCCGCCAATACACACCGTGCCCGCGTCAACCTGGTTCGCCTCTTCGCCCTGTTCATGCGGCGGCTCGGCTGCCCAGCCGATGTGCCGGATCTGGCTGTCTGCGCCAAGGAGGCGAAGACGTTTCTGGCTCGCGTTCTGACGCACGAGGAAGTTCGCAACTTGCTCGAGGCGGCTGACCGCATCCCGCCGATGGCGTCGACCCACTTTCGCCACCTCGTTCTGCCGGAGCTACTTCGCGTGCTGTACGGCTGCGGGCTGCGTCTCGAAGAGGCGCTGAGCTTGCGCGTGCGCGACGTTGACCTGGTCCAGGGCGTGCTGCGCATCAACGACGCCAAATTCCGCAAGGATCGTCTGGTTCCACCGGCCCGGGCGCTGGTGGTTCGCCTGCAGAAGTACGCGGCCACGATGGGGCCTCGCGCCGACGATGACTACTTCTTCCCGTCACCGCGGGGTGGCCGTCTGGACGGGGGCGGCGTGTACCGCAACTTCAGGGAATTGCTGCACCGATGCCACATAGGCCACGGCGGCCGAGGACAAGGGCCACGCCTGCACGACCTCCGACATACCTTCGCGGTGCACGCCTTGTTGCGCTGGTACCGCGAAGGCGCCGACCTGCAGGCCCGGATGCCGGTGTTGTCCACGTACCTCGGTCACACCTCGATCGACGGCACGCAAGACTATCTGCAGATGACCGCCGAGCTGTACCCGGAGATCGTCTCTCGATCGGACGCAGCCTTCAGTGACGTCATTCCGCGCAGGCCGGGGAGCCAGTCATGAAGCCGACCGACCTCTCCGTCCATGTGACGAACTTCCTCACGCGATACCTGGCTGGCCAGCGCAACCTGAGCCCGAACACCATCAAGGCCTACCGCGACGTGTTCACGCTGCTGCTGCGCTTCGGACGCGGTGGCCGCGGCATCGCCGTCGAGCGCCTGTCCTTGGCCGACGTCGACGTGGCGTTCGTGGAGGCCTTCCTCGACCACCTGGCGCAGGAGCGGAAGTGTTCGATCCGCACCCTCAATCAGCGCCTGGCCGTGCTGCACGCGTTCTTCCGCTACGTGCAGTCGGAGGTGCCGGAGCGGATGCTGCAGTGCCAGAAGATCATGGCGATGCCGTTGCGGCGCCATGTCCAGGTACCGGTGGCATACATGACCAAGGACGAACTCACGCAGGTGCTGGCCCACCCTGACCCGAGCACGGCAGCGGGGCGGCGCGATGCGGTGATGCTGAGCGTTCTCTACGACACCGGGGCCCGCGCACAGGAGTTGATCGGCCTGAGCGCCCACGACGTGCGACTGACGACACCGGCCCAGGTCCGGCTGATGGGCAAGGGCCGCAAGGTACGCGTCGTGCCATTGATGGACGCCACGGCTCGGCTGCTCCGTGACCACCTGCGGGAGAACGGACTCGACCGGCCCGAGCGAGGCCACCTGCCGCTGTTCCAGAACCGCCAGGGCGGACGCTTGTCGAGGTCCGGCTTGCGTTATCTGCTGCATTGCCACGTGCAGGCCGCCCGATCGGCAGTGCCCGGCTTTACGCAGAAGATCAGCCCCCACAGCATGCGGCACACCAAGGGGATGCACCTTCTGCAGGCCGGCGTGTCGCTGGAGATGATCCGCGACTTCCTCGGGCACGTGGACGTGAAGACGACGCAGATCTATGCCCGTGCCAACCTGGAGATGAAGCGACGCGCACTGGAGAAGGTGGCTGGTGACTCACCGTCGACCGCACTGCCATCCTGGCAGCAGAGCAAGTCGCTGCTGGACTGGCTGCGCTCGTTGTAGCGCGGCACCAGCCCGCCACGCGACCCCAGGAGCTCGGGGTCGCGTGGTGTCTCTTGTGCGGCCTCCATCCATGCGACCGCATCGTGCGTCAACGCGTGGCCTTTGACTCTTGCATGCTGGAACACAAATCCAGTATGATGGAACGCATGGAGATCGATGAATTCCTCGCTGCCCGCGTCCGCGACCTGCGTCGCGATCGTGACCTGACGTTGGAGCAACTGGCAGCCCTGAGCGGCGTCAGCCGCTCGATGATCTCCTTGATCGAGCGCCAGGAGACCAGCCCTACAGCTGCTGTCTTGAACAAGCTAGCCGATGCCCTCGGCATCTCGCTGCCCGCACTTTTCGCGGACGACGGTCAGGCTGCCGCCCCCGAACCAGTATCCCGGCGGGCCGACCAGCCTGTGTGGACCGACCCGGCTTCGGGCTATGTACGTCGGCAGTTGTCGCCTGCAAGCATGGACTCGACGATCGAATTGGTCGAGGTGACGTTTCCTGCGGGCGAGTCCGTGGTGTTCGACAACCCTGTGCGCCGTGCCAGCGTCGAACAACAGATCTGGGTCGTCAAGGGCACGATGGACATCACCCACGACGGCCGCGATTGGACGCTTCACGCCGGCGACTGCATGGCGATGACCCTGGGCAATCGCATCACTTTCCATAACCCAGGTTCGCAGGCGGCGCGCTACCTGTTGGCGCTGGTGCGAGCTACCGGCACACCTCGGAGATCAACATGAGTTCGCACACCCTCGTCAACTGCACCCACGCTCGACACGCCGTCGCGATCCTCGACATCTTCAACGAGGCCATCCTCACATCGACAGCGCTGTACGACTACCAGCCACGTCCGCAGTCCAGCATGGAGGCCTGGTTCGCCGCGAAGGAGAAGGGCAACTTTCCTGTGATCGGGCTCGAGGACGAGCATGGTGCGCTGGCCGCCGTGGGCAGCTACGGAACCTTTCGGGCGTGGCCGGCCTACAAGTACAGCGTGGAGCACTCGGTGTACGTGCACAAGGATCACCGAGGCCAGGGCTTGGGACTGCAGGTCATGCGTGCGCTGATCGAGGGCGCCCAGCAGCGTGATGTTCACGCCATGATCGGAGGCATCGATGCTCAGAACGCGGCCAGCATTGCGCTGCACGAACGGCTCGGCTTCCGCCACGTCGGCACCCTGCCGCAGGTGGGGTTCAAGTTCGGACGATGGCTTGATCTGGCCTTCTGCCAACTGCTGCTGGAGACGCCGCAGGCTCCGGTGGACGGCTGAACCGAGCCGGTGACCATGAGTTCGGTCACTACCTTCGCCATCCTGGCTACCGCCGGTGCGCTGTTGGTCATCCAGAACCTGCTGATGGTTCGCATCACTGCGTCTGTGTCGACAGTGCTTGTGACCTTGGTGCTCAACTCCGGCGTGGGTCTGGTCCTGCTGGTGGCTGTGCTCACCGCGAAGGATGGCGTAGGCACTTTGGCCGAAGCCCTGCATTCGTTCAAGCCCTGGTACCTGCTTCCAGGCCTGCTGGGGTCATTCTTTGTCTTCGCCAGCATCCTGGGGTACCAGCGCGTGGGCGCCGCAGCGACCATTTCGACGCTGGTAGCCAGCCAACTGGTCGCCGGCCTGGTGGCCGACGCAACTCGGCCTGGAAAGGCGGCGTTCCGCATTGACCCTGGTGCGGTTCTCGGAGCCGTGCTGTTGATGGTGGGCGCGGTCCTGATCTGCCGCGGGAGAGGCTGAGCCCGCCGGCGGCTACGGCGGGCATTGCCTGCATCGACCCTCTCCCGTCTGTCGGTCTGTGCTTTCGAGTGCATGAAGAGCGCACGACGCGGCCAAGCGCGAACAGCGGGTTCGCAGTCATGGGCCAGCCAAACCCGCTAGCAACCTCGAACACCTGCTGCGGTTATGCGGAGACGGAATCATCGAGCTCTCCGACCGACGGCGCTTTGCGGCCCGTGCTGCGCATAACCACCGACTGGCCTAAATAGGCGCCCGCCGAGCGCAGGCGGGCATGGCCCGCGATAAGGGCCACACGCAACCGCGCCTGGCGGTCGAGCTCCTGATCGACAGGCCCACCGCCACGCACCGGGGCGGGCGTGCCCGTCGTGTCCTGGTACTGGCCTTGAAGGTGATCGTGCCGCGCCCCGTGCCCGGTGGTGCCGCTCTCGCGCTTCGTGAGGCCGAACTTGCGCAGCGCATAGTCCAGCCTACGGAGGTTGGACTTCAGGTCCCGATCGGGCGCCCCCATGTGTGCGTCATGGCCGCTGACCACGCTGCGGGCATGCGCGATGGCCGCCTGCTGCTCCTCGGTGGCCAGCGGCAGCCAGCGTGCGCGGCCTCCCTTGCCCTTCGTCCACAGATACCGATCCGCCTCCCGTTGTTCGTCGGGCAGGCCTGTCTCCTCGAAGGTGTGGACGTGGGCGTAGGGGCGGCACATCACGGACTCCTTGCGCCGCAGGCCGACCTTCACCATCAGGCGCATCGACGCGCCGATGCGGGCATCGTAGGCAGAGACCTGGGCCAGCAAGGCCTCCACGTCGATGCCGTTGCCGCTCCAGCTCTTGTCGCGCTGGGCGTTCCCGTGGCGCTCGTATTCGTCAGGCGTCAGGCCGTAGTGCTCGGGCCTGCGGATGAAGCCTGGCTTGTTGAGCCACATCGCCAAGCCGCGCAGAAAGCTCAGGTAGGTCTGGAGCGTCCCCGGCGAGAGCTTGCGGCGCTGCCAGACCTGCACCATCGCCTGGACATGCCGCTGGCCCAGGTTGCGGGGATCGGGCGCCAGCTTGAAGCCGGCGTCCGTGTGCAGTTCGCGGAAGAAGCGTCGCAGGAAGTGGGCGCGCTCGTAGCGCGTCTTGTGCGACACGGTCTTCTCCAAAGCGGTGTGCAGCGGGTTGAACAGCTCGATCAGCACGTCCACCACCCGGTTCACGGGCGTCCTGCCCGGCGGGTACATGGCCAGCACCTGCTGGGGCGACTTGCCGGCCCAGTTCTGGCGGCGTGGCGAGTCCTGGCCATGCACGCGGCCTGGGCTGGCCGAGGTCATCGAGGAGTTCCTGGAAGGGCGGGTGGATGAGGGGGGCAGGGTGGAGCCATTGCGCGGGTCGTTGCGGCGGTCGTTGAGGGAGAGCGGTGCCTGCCGGCGGCGGCGCGAGGGTTCTGCTCGGCGGATACGGGACATGGTGGGCTTTCTGCGAGGTGGCGGACTGCCCGAACAGCACGCCGATGGATGAACGGTCGGAAGGACCGGAGTTGGAGGAATCCGTTGGACATCCCCGGGGCCGATTCCTGGCAAGCCCACGGCGATGGAGATCGTGTGCAACGTCGGTGCGGCGGTCGATCTCTGCAGCGCCACACCCACCCATGGATTTGCTGTCCGGGCTCCTCGTGGTCTTCGTCGAGGGGCCTGGGTCAGCTCGGTCAGACTTAAAAATGGAACACGTTGATCCAGGCCGTCTGCGCATTTCTGCGACGCGACGACGGAGGTGATGTCCACCCCGCTCGGGGCTGGGTGCGACATCGACGCCAGGGTCGAGCCCTGGGTCATTCGGTGGATCAGGCCTGGTGTGCAGCGCCGGCCGCTCGCATGGGTCCACCCCTGACCGAGAGTCCAGGGCGGTGTCGAGTTGATGAGCGAAGGTCTTGCGGGGAGCCTCATGGAGGCCATCACGCCGCGCGATGCGCGTCATGCGCGCGTGCTCAAGGGCTGGCGGGAACGGTGCGCGGCATCAGGTGCCGCCACGGGGTTCTGCTGCGCCGGTGCGCTTCAGGAGCGCCCAGCCGTCATCGCGGGGATGCGGCTGGCAAGGACCGGGCAGGTCACTGCTGTGGTGGATGACTCGGCACGCTCGCGGCGTCGATCCTTCTGGAGGTCGAGGCCGGTCGCGCCACCCGTTCGGGACGGGAACTTCGGTTGAAGGCACGGGGCAGGTAACGACTGCGACGCCTGTAGTGCTCCACGGGGAGCGGGCCAGGAGCCCTCGGGAGCCCACAGTGGAAACCGCGACGCCATCCACGGTCAAGGCCGCATGCGCAGCGCCCGCCGCAAGGCCCCTGATCGTGCGGCCCTTGGGGCAGGCAGTTGACGGCGCGAGATTCGGCGGCAGGGCCCATCTAGCGTGGCAACGGCCCGGATCGCCAGCAGCGGCGCGGGGTTGACAGGCAAGGCTGCCGCCTCAGGTACCCCGACTGGGCCGGCACCGGCCTCGCCTGGCGGTGTGAGGCGCCGGCGTGCGCGCCGATGGACGGGGTTGACGAGTGACTTTGCAGTGTGACCGTGGTGACACCACGCGGCCTCCTCGTCCGTTCGGTGTCATCCGAGGGGCAGTGCAGTGCTTCTGCAGTGCCAGCGCAGTGACACCGGGACGGATGCGATGTCGAAATCGCGCCTGCGAAGGCAGGTATCCGCGTGGAGGAACAGGGTCGGTCTGTCGATCCTGAAGCACTCTTTCGTTCACTCGGAGATCACCATGAACCTGATCGTGAGGGCGGTGGATGTCGGTTCCGGCAACACCAAGTTCGTCACCGGCACGGCAGACAGCGAGATCCGCTGCGCAAGCTTCCCGTCGCTGGCCTACCCGTCCAGCAACGGACAACCGCTCTGGCCCGGC
>CAKZXL010000671.1 GCA_937883885.1 uncultured Aquincola sp.
ATAGACTGTCCATGCGCGAGGTGAGCCGGCGCACGGGGTTGTCGAGGAACACCGTGCGGCAGTGGTTGCGTCAGGAGGGCGTGACCGAGCCAAAGTACCCGGCGCGCACAGCGCCACCGTGCTGGATGCCTGGCAGGAGCAGCTGGAGTCGGCGCTGCGAGCTGATCTTCATCGCCCGGTGCGCGAGCGCCGGACCGCCAAGGCGCTGTTCGAGCAGATCCGGGCGCTGGGCTATGCGGGCAGCTATCCCCGCGTAGTCGTTTGGGTGCGGCGCTGGCGCGAGGAGCAGGCCAATGCCCCGCGGTGGACGGCGTTCGTGCCGATGAGCTTCGAGCTAGGCGACGCGTTCCAATTCGACTGGAGTTGCGAGTACGTGTTCGTGGGCGGCTTGCCGCCGTCGAACACCTGTTGATCGAGCAGGGCCGAACAGCTCCGCGCAAGGAGACCTGATTCCAAAGAAAGTCTTCCGCCGATCAAGCAGAGGTGGACACGCACCGACGGTTGAACTGCTTGCCGCAATGGCCGACGTGTCCTCCAGGGTCGACGAGATGACCCAGCGCGGGTTCTCTGAAGCAGGCGACGAAGACCTGCTCGGCCACCACCGCATCCTCGCGAGGCTGCTGTCGATCCGCAACAACCGTGGCATCGGCTACGGCTTCGACACGGCAGCCGAGGTCCTCGACGCCATCCAGCAGTCGCAGGCCAACAACCGGCACGACTGGACGCTGTACCTCATCGCGGTCAAGGCCTACCTGCCCAACCTGTCCGCCGACGACCGCGTCGCGAAATGGTTCGACGTGTGGCGCGACTCCGTCGTCGCAGCCGTCAAGCGCTCCGACTACATGTACATGCGCTCGGCGAAGTACGACCGCCTGCTGTCCCTGCTCTTCCCGGAAATGGCACCAGGTCTGGCAAAGCCGTTCGGCAAACGTCCCGTTGTTCCGGACCTGCGCTGGGATGAAGGCAAGAAGCGCTTCCTGAAGGGCTACACCGAGTCGCCGTCGAGACCGGTGGGTTTCCTGTCGAGAGACAGGACGCCACGCGAACCGATGAAGCGCGTGGACGGCAACGAAATCAAGGACTGGATCCTCCGAGGCGCGGAGTTGGAAGACTGGAAGAGAGCCAATCCGGAGGCAGCTTCGGCGTGGAAGGAGACCCTGAAGAGGTACGGGGTGGAGTGACGGTGGGTCGCCATGTGTAGGACGATTGCTCTAGGTTGGTCCCGTTGTCCAACTACAACCGCCGCTTGGAGTCGAGGCGACCATGTCGGTGCGGAGTCAGAGGTCAACGGACCAGGCCGGCTGCGCGCTATGGATGCACGAACGTGGGGCGCCTTGGCGCCGCTGCGGACAGCGAGGAAGACAGGACGCACCATGATGTTTCTCGGGACAAGGGAAGATCGCGCTTTCGGGCGGGCCCGAAAGATGCGAGGTGTTAGGGTTGGTTTTCCGGGGGCTGGAACCGCCCACAGCGGTCAGGATCGAACCTCACGAGACTTTCTGACGCCTCGCGGCGACAGGTAAGTACGTGAGGGGTTGACAGCAACTTCCGATGCGCCCACCCTCGGCCACATGCGATCTGCTGGAGAACTGTTGCGTCATAGCAACGGAGAACATGGCAGCGACGGCCTGGGGTGTGCGGGAGGAAACGTTGCGATGCTTGACTTCCATGAACTCGGTCTACCGACTCCACGCCGCGTCCGCATGACACACGACAGCCAACTTCCCGAGCTTCCAGAGCTTCCTGAGATCGGAGAGGCCAGAGGAAACAGGAGCCGCTCGCTCGTCCTTTCAGTCGACGGTCTATGCGTGGCGATCGTCGAGCGCCCATCCATGCTTGAGGCCGTCGCCGCGGACTTGTCGTTGGTGATGTCGGAACGTCAATCTCCGAGTGGATCACTCCTCCTAGGCCCGAAAGGACAGCGGGAATTGCCCATGGCGTACCGAAAGGAACTGGCCAATCAGGGCATCAGCGTCAAACGGTCAAACACGGATGACTTGGTCTCTGCCGCCAAAGGTATCCTCACTGCCTTCTGGCGCCGCCATCGCGTGCATCAGATGCGGTACCAAGAGGCTCAGAACCGAGGGTAGTCCGACGGACGTTGGACGGCTATGGCTCGTTCGAAGCCAGCAAGCGGAGGAGTCGGGAATTGCCGAACCAGGCACTGGCGTTTCATCGTGTCTCAAAACATGTGTACGACCTCACCGGGCTGCGGACTGGCAGCGTGCGAGACCAACTGCTGAGAAGTTCGCTGGTCACGCATTGCCTGGCTGACGAATTGCTCATCACGAGGTCTCGCAAACTCCTGGTGTTCGGAGCAGGAGCTGCAGGGCTGAACGCAGCAATCACTGCCGCAGATCGAGGGGTCTCGGTTGATCTGATCGAAATCAACCAGGACCCGTTCGCGTCCTTCAGGTTGGCCTCATGGCGTCGAATCGACCCGGTTGAATACGACTGGCCGCATCCCCACTACGACGATGGCATCTTTCCGTCGGCGGGTTCAGGTATCCCTCTGGTTCAGCAAAGCGGGACCGGTGACGACTTGGCGCAGGTCTGGGCGGCCTTCTGGCAATGGTGGAACAACACCTGCAACGGGGTCGCGCATCGCGGCACCGTAACGTTGATGACGTCGACGGATGCTCAGTTGTTCAAGGGCGGCATCCAGGAAGCCCAGGGGAACTCTCATGTGAACGTCACGGGACCATGGCCATCCGGCATCGGGACTCGGATGTATGGCGCTGTTCTTTCGTGCGTCGGATTTGGGCCTGAGCGTACGTTCGACGAGCATCTGCCTGCTCGGTGGGGTGGCTACATCGGGCCTTCGTTCTGGCTCGACGACGATCAAATCGTACAAGGAAACGTAACGCCGCTCGGTGTCAGCGAGGTGGTAATTTCAGGCGGCGGTGACGGCGGAATGCAGGACTTCCAGCGCGTCATGACCGGAGAGTTCGGCAAAGAGTTGCTGCACAAGCTCAACGCCGAGGCAAGCGCGCTCGGGATAGATCTTGCGCCAGACGCGATGGTGCGATCCTTCCTGGAAGCAGAGGACGCGGGTCGCCGTGCGTATGCATGGCAGAGGGCGAGCCAGCCAATAGCGGTTGACATGGCGAAGTGGCACGATGCCTTCGCCGATGGCGTGCGGCAACTTTTCTCGCAGCTCAAGACCACTTCGCTTTCGGACTTGAGGCGGATCGCATCGACCATCCTGCGTCCCGAGTTGCTGTCGATGCAACTGTCGGTGACCTGGGTCTACAAGGACGAGACACCAGGATATGCCTACGCCCTGAACCGTTACCTGGCGTTGGTGATTCAGGAACTGGCGTCGATCACCGATCGATATGGGATGGCACCGAAAGTCCAGGTGTTAGCAAAGCACGAGATCGTCAAGATCGGGCCTACGCACTACGCTCACAAGTGCGTGTCGCCACAGAGCTGCTTCGGGATTGAGCACGACGTGATGATCAAGGACAGCAGGACGGGTGCGACGACGACGCTCACCGATGTCGGCTTGATCATCGTCCGTCACGGAGCGCTGCCAGACCCACTTCTGGCTGGCGCCGCAGTCCGCGAACAAATGACGCCTTTCGACTTCCCTTACTAGCATTTAATCGCGCTGAAGGCGGTCGTCGCGCCGTCACTATCGTCGTGCTCGTGACCGAAGTTATCCACTGGGCGTTTCACGGTCACGAGGCTGTGGACAACTGATCGCGAGGCAGTCGATCTCAAAGTCGGTTTCAACGCGCGCGATATTCGCATCGCCCGCAAGTCGTCGAATTGGCCATGAGCGTCAGTGAGGGCTACGGGGGCCCCGTTGTCGTCCTCGCCCCACTCCGTGGACAGCAGGCGTTCGAGGTCAATCATGTAGAAAGCCGTTTCTAGCGATCTGGTCGCACGTTGCTAGCAACGCTTGGCCGACGGGTCAGAAAATCCGCGGCTTGTTCAGCGCCGCGACTAAGAAGCGCACCTTTACCGCCCACACGAATCGCTTGTGGAGCAAGATGGGGTGAGCCAGCAGCAGCGCTGCGAGGCGTCGGCGAGCCAACTGGCGGGCAAGGAGGGCGCGGCGGGGCGCCGCAGCCACCACACCTTCAAGCATGACTGAACCTGGCTTGCAGGGGCAGGATGGTCTGCAGCCTTGCTCATGTCGACTTCGCCGTACGCGCCGACGGGTCCAGGCTCTTGCACCAGGTGCTGGGCCCGTGCAGCAGCAGGGCGCTGGATTTCTGCAGACACACCCGCAGCATGAAGCAGGTCGACCACCGCAGCAACGCCTGCGGGGCCGCTGGGTGCGTGTTGCGTTTGGCTGCGCGAAAGGTGCACAAGCCGGTGGCCGCTGCGGGCGCCAATCCTTCTCTCGGTTCCGCGCGAGCAGGCTGTCAAAGGCCTAGTCGAAACGCGCCGCCGAGAACCGGAACGCCGCGTCGATCTCTTGCAGGTCTTCGGCCGTCACCATGGTTTAAGACTCGGGCGCCAACGCACCCGCCAAGATGGCGCAGTACCCACCGCCCAAGCGGCGCAGCCCGGCGCATCAACCGGCACGCCGGCGGCAGCACCGCGCCATGGTAGCGCTGGCCAGCCTGCGAACTATCCTGGCCAAGTGAGCGAACACGCTGCCCGGCGCCTCGACACTGAATTGGTGCCCACAGCTCGAAGCGCCACAGCCGGAATTTGCGCGACAAGCCGACTCCGTTGCAATCTCTGCAGCACACCACAAGACCGCACCATGCCCGACTTCGATACTCTTACAGGCCTCGCACTTGACTGGGACGTGCTTACCGCGCAAGGCTACAAGGTCAAGGTTCGCACCTGGCAGGACCTCACGTCCAGCCTGGACCCGGTCGCAGATGCAAAGCGCATCGCTGCGTTCAAGGAACGCCACCCGGTGCAGCTGAGCATCGAAAGGAAGGCCGGCGGTGCCTGGTCCCCTGCGCCTTCATTTTCGACCGACCTTGCAGCTGCAGTGCAAATCTTCGTATCTGAGTGCTGGTTGTTTGTGCAGCGGTTGGCGGTTCAAAGTTTGCCGACGGCAGCTATTGAAAGTTCAGATTTAGCCGACGACCCGTGTCAACGTTGCATGACGATTTCTCACGCTTCCCTAGTAAGCCGAGTTCAGCCATAGCTGACGTTCGACACCTGCGCCTACATGCTGTTGCTTGCCAACCCGCGCAGCCGCTGGGCGGTCGCTTCGTCCGCCGGGTAGAAGGCTTCCAGCGCCAGTTCCGCCAGCGTCACGTCGCGCGGCGTGCCGAACACGGTGGTGGTGGACAGCAGCGA
>CAKZXL010000672.1 GCA_937883885.1 uncultured Aquincola sp.
CGTTGTATTCGGCGGCCGGCCCCCCCAGCGGCACGAAGCCGGGGTAGGGGTCGTAGGAAGAGCGAGTCCACTCCCACACCTCGTGCAGGCCCTGGGGCACGGCGCTGTCTTCCAGTGCCACGGCGCGCGGGTGGGGGTGCAGCGCCTCGTCGGCCCGGCGCAGCGTTGCGCCGCTGCGGCGCATCGCGGTTTCCCATTCGAATTCGGTCGGCAGCCGGGCACCGGCCCAGGCGGCATAGGCGGCGGCTTCATACAGGCTCAGATGGCACACCGGCTCATCGGGCCGCAGCGGCTGCAGGCCGAACAGGGTGAACAGCTGCGGCGCATCGCCGTCCCAGCCGGTCCAGCCGGAGGGTGCCTGCCAGCCACCGGCCTGCACCGCGGCCCAGCCTTCGGACAGCCACCACTGCGGGTCGCGGTAGCCGCCGGCCTGCACGAAGGCCATGAACTCGCCGCAGCTCACCGGCCGCTGCGCCAGCTCGAAAGGGCGCAGCAGCACGTCGTGGCGGGGCGTCTCGTTGTCGAAAGAAAAGCCGTCGCCTGCGTTGTGGCCCACCTGGGCGATGCCGCCTTCGAAGCGCAGCCAGCGGGCCGGTGCAGCCGGGGCGCGGCTGTCTGCAGCAGCGGCCGGGGCCGGCAGGTAGGCCGGCTGCAGCGGGTTCTGCGACAGCAGGTGCTTGAGGTCGGTGAGGATGAGTTCCTGGTGCTGCTGCTCATGGTGCAGGCCCAGCTCCAGCGCCTGCAGCTGCGCCGGCTGCGCCGGCTGCGCACGCGGCAGGAAGGCCAGCACGGCCTCGTCCACCGCGGCGCGGTAGCGCAGCACCTCGGCCTGGCTGGGCCGCGTCAGCAGCCCGCGCTGCGGCCGCGGGTGCCGCGGGCCCAAGGACTCGTAATACGAATTGAACAGGAACGCGAAGCGCGGGTCATGGGCCTGGTAGGCCGCGTCACCGGCCTGCAGCACCAGCGTTTCGAAGAACCAGGTGGTGTGCGCCAGGTGCCACTTGGTGGGGCTGGCGTCGGGCATGGACTGCACGCACTGGTCTTCGGCCGAGAGCGGCTCGGCCAGCGCCAGCGAGTGGCGGCGCACCGCGGCATAGCGGCGCGCCAACTCAGCGGCGCTGGGCGTCGCGGGCAGCGAGGAGGTCTCGGGCGAATCGGCAGGCAACGGCTATCTCCCGGTGAATGGGTGGGCGCCAGGGCGCCCAGGAACAGGGCACGGGGCAACGCCCGTGCCCGTCAGGGCGGCGCGGCGGCCAGCCAGGGTGTGGTGCCCGGCGTGGGCGGCGAGAACTTGCCGGCATCGTCGCAGGTGCGCAGCCGCGCGGCCAGTGCGTCGATGAACACACGCGTCTTGGCCGGCATCAGCCGCCGGCCGGGAAACACCGCCCAGGCGGTGGTGCTGGGCAGCCGCCAGTCGGGCAGCACCCGCACCAGTGCGCCGCGGCGCACCGCGTCTTCGGCCATGAAGTCGCCCACCGCCACGATGCCCGCGCCCTCGCAGGCCAGGCGCATCAGCAGGTCGGGCAGGTTGGCCACGGTGCGGCGCGGCGGCGTGCCGGTCCAGTGCTGCGCGGTGCCGTCGGCCAGCGTGCGGCTGAGCTGCCAGGGCATGGGGTCGCCCGAGCGGCTGAGGATCATCAGCGCATCCAGCGCGTCCAGCACCTCGGGCGTCTGCGGCTCGCCATGGGCGGCCAGGTAACTGGGCGCGGCATACAGCCCGGTGCTGAAGACGGCCAGCTGCCGCGCCGCCAGCTGGCTGTCGTCGGGCGCCAGCCCCATGCGGATGGCGAGGTCGAAGCTCTCGGCGATCAGGTCCACCCGGCGCGGCGTCAGGTCCAGCTGCAGCGTCACCGCGCGGTGCTTCTGGACGAATTCACCCAGCATCTCGGCCATCACCATGTTGGCGAAGTCGGCCGGCGCCGAGACGCGCAAGGTGCCGCTGGGCATCGCCTGCCGGTGCAGCGCCAGCGCCAGCGTGCCATCCACCTCTTCGGCAATGGCGCGGGCATGGTCCAGCACGCCCTGGCCGAATTCGGTGATCACCAGCTTGCGGGTGGTGCGCTGCAGCAGCCGCTCGCCCAGCCGGCGCTCCAGCGCGGCAATCCGGCGCGACACCGTCGACTTGGGCAGCCGCAGGCGCTCGGCCGCGCGGCTGAAGCTGCCGCCTTCGATCACCCGTGCGAACAGCAGCAGGTCGTCGGCATGCAGGCTGGGCGACAACGCGTCGTCGGCATCCATTGTTGCGCTCATGGAACGATGTTATCCAGAACAGTGGCTAGTGATGTGACAGCTGCGCCAATACATTGACTGCACGGACACACAAACCCCCTTGTCACGGAGCCCCAGCATGAACATCCTGCAAGTCAATTCCAGCGCCCGCCAGAACGGCCACTCCACCAAGCTGGCCGATGAGCTGGTGCAAGGCCTGGCCGCCGCCCACACCGGCGCCACCGTCGTGCGCCGCGACCTCACCACCCAGCCGCACCCGGCGCTGGACGAAGCCGCGCTGGGGGCGCTGTTCACCCCTGCCGACCAGCGCAGCCCCGCGCAGGCCGCCCGCGTGGCCCAGGACGACGCGCTGATCGCCGAGATCCAGGCCGCCGACGTGGTGGTGCTGGGCGTGCCGATGTACAACTTCGGCGTCTCGTCGCAGCTGAAGAACTGGATCGATGCCATCGCGCGCGCCCAGGTCACCTTCCGCTACACCGCCAACGGCCCCGAAGGCCTGTTGAAGAACAAGAAGGTCATCGCGGTGCTGACGCGCGGCGGCTTGTACCGCGACCAGCCGCACGACACCCAGGTGCCCTACCTGCGCAACGTGCTGGGCTTCCTGGGCATCACCGACGTGAGCTTTGTCTACGCCGAAGGCCTGGCCATGGGCCCGGACGCCGAAGCCGCCGCCCTGGCCAGCGCCCGCGAGCAGATCGCCGCGCTCTTGCCCGTGACGGCCTGAGCCCTGTTTCCAACGCCACCGCAAGGAGCCATGACATGACCACCGCCACCGATTTCGACACCGACACCGCCACCGTGGCGCGTCCGCGCACGGTGGAGCGGCTGGTCGCCGGCATGGCCACCAGCGACGGCGCGGGCGTCAAGCTCACCCGGGTGCTCACCCAGCCGCTGCAGCGGCGGCTGGACCCGTACCTGATGCTGGATGCCTTCGGCACCGACAACCCGGACGATTACATCGCCGGCTTTCCCGACCACCCGCACCGCGGTTTCGAGACCATCACCTACATGATCGCCGGCCGCATGCGCCACCGCGACAGTGCCGGCCACGAAGGCCTGCTGGACGATGGCGGCGTGCAGTGGATGACCGCCGGCCGCGGCGTGGTGCACAGCGAACTGCCCGAGCAGGAAA
>CAKZXL010000673.1 GCA_937883885.1 uncultured Aquincola sp.
CCTGCCTGCCCGCTACCGATTCACCGGGTTCAGCGGCGCCTGCCCCTGCAGCAGGCGCAGCACCTCGTCGGCCGCGCCCTCGCTCATCGCGGCCATGCTCTCGTCGGTCAGGCCGGCGGCATGCGGCGTCAGCAGCACGTGGGGCAAGGCCAGCAGCGGGTGATCGGGTGGCAGCGGCTGTTGGGTGAACACGTCCAGCGCGGCGCCGGCGATGCGGCCGGCCTGCAGCGCGGCCGCCAGCGCCGCTTCATCGACGATGGCGCCACGCGACACGTTGACCAGCAGCGCATCGCGGCGCATCAGGCCGATGCGGCGCGCATCCAGCAGGCCGCGCGTGGCCTCGGTCAACGGGCAGGTCAGCACCACGCCGCGGCTGCGGGCCAGCAGCTCGTCCAGCGCGCAGCCTTCGACGAAGCCGGGCAGGCCCTGCAGCCGCCGCTGGAACCCCAACACCTGCATGCCATAGCCGTGGTGCGCGATCTCGGCCACGCGCAGGCCGATGCTGCCCACGCCCACGATGCCCAGCGTCTGCCCCGCCAGCTCGCCGGCCCCTTCAGCCAGCGCGCGGCTGGCGGCCCAGCCCTGGCTGCGCAGCAGCGCATCCATGCGGTGCTGACGGCGCAGCAGCAGGCCCAGCGCGGTGATCACATGCTCGGCCACCGCCTGCCGGTTGCTGCCGGGCACGTTGGCCACCGGAACGCCGCGTGCGGTGGCGGCTGCCACCGGGATCATGTCCACGCCCACGCCCGGCCGCACGATGCCCGTCAGCCGTGGCGCATGGTCCAGCAGGTCGGGCGGCAGGGTCGATCGCACCACCAGCACCTCGGCCTCGCGCACCCAGCGGCGCAGGGTCTCGGGCTGCGTGTCGGGCACCAGCAGCACCTCGGCCACCTCCGCGATACGCCGCTGCGCCGGCGCATGCAGCGGGCCGGTCAGCAGCACCACCGGGCGGCGGCGCGTCGTCGCTTCGGTCATTCGGGGGTCACCCCGGCGTCCTGCACCACCTTGCTCCATTTAGCCATCTGGTCCTTCAGGTAGGCCGCGAACTGCGGCGCGCTGCTGCCGATGGCGTCCACGCCCTGGGCCGCGAACTTCTCCTTCACGTCGGGCATGTGCAGCACCTTCACGATCTCGGCATTGAGCTTGTCCAGGATGGGCTGCGGCACGCCGGCCGGCGCCGCAAAGCCGAACCACACGTCCACCTCGTAACCCGGCACGCCGGCCTCGGCCACCGTGGGCACGCCGGGCGCATACGGCGTGGGCCTGGGCGTGCTCACGGCCAGTGCCTTGAGCTTGCCGGCCTTGACGTGCTGGATCACGTTGGGGATGTTGTCGAACATCACGCCCACCTGCCCGCCGATCAGGTCCGTCACCGCCGGGCCACTGCCCTTGTAGGGCACGTGGGTGATGTCCACGCCCGCCATCTGCTTGAACTTTTCCATCGACAGGTGGTTGGACGAGCCGGTGCCGGTAGAGGCGTAGTTGATGCTGCCCGGCTTGGCCTTGGCCAGCGCCAGCAATTCGGCCACCGAATTGACCGGCAGCGCCGAAGACACCACCAGCAGGTTGGGCGTGCTGGCCGCCAGCGTGATGGGCGCGAAGTCCTTCACCGGGTCGTAGGGCAGCTTCTTGAAGATGGCCTGGTTGACCGCGAAGGCAAAGGGCGTGACGAACAGCGTGTAGCCATCGGGCGCCGACTTGGCCGCCGCATCGGTGCCGATGAGGGTGCCGCCGCCGGGCTTGTTCTCCACCGTCACCGGCTGGCCCCAGGCGGCCTGCAGCTTGGCGCCCACGGTGCGCGCCAGCGTGTCGTTGAAGCCGCCCGGCGGATACGGCACGATGATGCGGATGGGCTTGGCCGGGTAGGCCGTGGCGCCGGCCGGGCCCTGGGCCGCGGCAGGCAGCACCGACCAGGTGGCGGCCAGGGTCAGCGCCAGCACGCCGAAGCGGCGGCGGGCAAATGGGTGGTGGCTTTGCATGCGTGTCTCCGTTGGGTGGGTCGCGGCCGCATCTGCGGCGGCCGTCGTGGGGGCGCGTGAAGGCTCAGACGTAGCCGGGGCCTTCCACAGGCGGATAGGCCTTGAGGAAGGCTTCGTCCACTTCCACGCCGATGCCCGGCGCTTCCAGCGGCCGCACGCAGCCGTCGCGGCCGATCTGGAATGGCGTGCTCACCAGGCTGTCGCGGTAGAGGTTGCTCCTGGACACGTCGCCCTCGAAGTAGCCGCCGTTGTCGATGGCCGCCAGGAAGTGGATGGAGGCGGCCATGTTGATGCCCGTCATGCAGGTGTGCGGGTGGATGGGCAGCTTGTAGGCCGAGGCCATGGCCGCGATGCGCAGCAGCTCGGTGATGCCGCCGGCCTTGGACAGGTCGGGCTGCAGCAGGGTGATGTCGCCGTCCTCGATCACGCGGCTGAACTCATAGCGGGTGAAGTGGTTTTCGCCGGCGGCCAGCGGCACCCGGCCGAAGCCGCGCGCCAGCCGGTAGCTGCGGTGGTCGTGCGGCGCGAAGGGCTCTTCCAGCCAGGCCACGCCCAGGGCATCGAAGCCGGGCATCGCCTGGCGTGCGTCGTTCAGGTCGTAGCCGGTGTTGGCGTCCACCAGGATGGTCACCTCATCGCCCACGGCCTGCCGCACCGCCTTGACCCGCTGCAGGTCGCGCGCCGGGCTGTCGCCCACGCGCAGCTTGATGGCGCGGTAGCCGGCCTCGATGTGCGGCAGAGCCTCGTCCACCAGCGCCGCCGGGTCCTGGAAGCCCAGCGACACGCCGCCTGCATAAGCCGGCACCGCCTTGGCCGATCCGCCCAGCAGCTTGTACAGCGGCCAGCCCACGGCCTTGCCGCGGATGTCCCACAGCGCCAGGTCGATGCCGCTCATCGCCATCGCGCAGCCGGCGCCCACGCCGTGGCTGGCCAGCTGCTTCCAGTAGATGCGGTCCCACACACCCACCACGTCGGTGGCGTCCATGCCCACGGCCAGCTGGCGCAGCGTGGTGTTGACCAGCTGCGCCACCGCGGTGTGGGCCTTGCCGTGGTGCGATTCGCCCCAGCCCACCAGACCGCTCTCGGTGGTGACCTTGACCACCACCGCGTCCTTCTTCACCGCCCGGCCCATGCCCAGCTGCACCGCGTTCTCGGGTGCGATGGGAAAGGACACGGCAAAGGCCTGGATGTCGCGGATGCGGTGCGTTGCGGATGCCATCGGTTCAGTCTCCTTGTGCTTGTCTAGACAGGTTCAGCCCAGGTAGCCGCGCGCGGGCATCAGGGCGTGTTGGCGCAGCGCCTGGCCGGCGGCGCCGATCAAGGCCGGCGGCAGCGTGTGCCCGGAGTGCAAACGCGGGCCGGGCACCGCCTCGGCCCGCGGGCCGTGGGCCATGAAGTGGTCCAGCGCCTTGTTGGCGTTGGTGAAGGCATTGCC
>CAKZXL010000674.1 GCA_937883885.1 uncultured Aquincola sp.
CGCATCAGCAGGTCCATGTTCAGGCTGCCGAGCACGACGATGGCTGGGCTGGTCAACGTGCTGCTCATCGCGCCGCTCCACTGGAAGCCCGCACCCGCAGCTCGGGCTGCAGCACCACCTTGCGTGCATCGGCGCGGCGCCCTTCGATGCGTTCGAGCAGCATGTCCACCGCCAGCGCCGCGATGCGCTGCTTGGGCTGGGCGACGGTGGTCAGCGGCGGGCTGCTGAAGCGGGCCAGCTCGATGTCGTCAAAGCCCACCACCGAGATGTCGCCCGGCACGTCCACGCCGCATTCATGCGCGGCGCACAGTGCGCCCAGCGCCATCAGGTCGTTGGCCACGAACACGGCGCTGGGCCGCGGCGTGTGGCGCAGCAGCGCATGCATGCAGGCATAGCCGCTTTCGCTGGTGAAGTCGCCATGCCACAGCAGCTCGTCGCCCTCGGGCTCGGTGGTGTGCCCGTTGCCGGCGCCGATCTCGGCCAATGCCAGCCGCCAGCCGGCGATGCGCTGCTCGCTGGGCACCAGGCCACGCGGGCCGCCGATGCAGGCGATGCGCCGGTGGCCCAGCGTGGCCAGGTGGCGGGTGGCCAGCAGCGCGCCGTTCATGTGGGCGGTTTCCACCAGGTCGCAGGGCAGGGTGTCGATCTCGCGGTCCAGCAGCACCGTGGGCATTTCCAGGCCGGCCAGCAGCGCGGGCAGGCCGGCGTCGTCGCCGCTGCTCACCACGATCAGCCCGTCGATGCGGCGCTGGGCCAGCACCTGCAGCACCATGCTCTGGCGCCGCGGCTCATCGTCGGTGTTGCACAGGATGAGGGTGTAGCCGGCGCCGAAGCAGCGGTCTTCGGCCGCGCGCACGATCTCGGCGAAGTAGGGGTTGGAGCTGTTGGGCGTGATCATGCCCAGCGTGTGCGTGGTGTTGCGCTTGAGGCTGCGGGCCACCGCACTGGGCACGTAGCCCAGCGCGCGGATGGCTTGTTCCACCCGCTCGCGCCCGTCGGGGCTGACGTGCCGCGTGCCGTTGACCACGTGCGAGACGGTGGTCACGGACACGCCGGCGCGCAGCGCCACGTCCTTGATGGTGGCCATGGGCTCAGGCTCCGCGGCGGCGCTGGCGCAGCGTGTCGACGATCACCGCCGCCACGATCACGCAGCCGGTGACCACGCGCTTGCTGGGCTCGCTGGCGCCGATCTGCGCCAGGCCGGCTTCCAGCACCGCGATGATGAGCACGCCGAAGAAGGTGGTGACCACCGAGCCGCGCCCGCCCATCAGGCTGGTACCGCCGATGACCACTGCGGCGATCACGCGCAGCTCGATGCCCTGGCCCGCATTGGGGTCGGCCGCTTCCAGCCGCGCGGCCTGCATCAGGCCGGCCAGCGCAGCCAGCAGGCCGGTGAGGGCGAACACCGCGATGCGGATGGGCCGCGGATCGACCCCGGCCAGGCGCATGGCTTCTTCATTGGTGCCGATGCCCACCACGCTGCGGCCGAACACCGTGCGCGTGAGCACCAGCTGGCCGACGATGACCAGCAGCACCGCGATGACGAAGGCCATCGACACATTGCCCAGCCAGGGCTGGGCCAGCCAGGAGATGCGCTCGCCCACGTACTGCGTGCGCGAATCGGTGACCAGGTAGGCCGCGCCGCGCACCACTTCCAGCATGCCCAGCGAGACGATGAACGACGGCAGCCGGAAAGCCACCGACACCGAGCCCAGCACCGCGCCGCACAGCACGCCGGCGCCCAGGCCCAGCAGCGCCGCGGCCGGCACGCTCCATTGCCACTGCAGGATGGCGGTGGCGCTGAGCGCGGCGCTCAATGCCAGCACCGAGCCCACCGACAGGTCGATGCCCGCCACGATGAGCACGAAGGTCATGCCCACCGCCATCACCGCCAGCGCAGGGATCTCGTTGACGATGGCGATGAAGGTGTCGGCGCTGAAGAAGTAGTCGCTGAGCGTGCTGAACAGCAGCACCATGGCCACCAGCACCGCGGCCAGGCCCAGGTAGGTGGCCAGCTCGCTGCGCAGCGCGCCGCTGCGCGTGGGGGTGAGGTTGGGGCCGGAAGGGGCGGAGGAGGTCATGCAGGCTCGCTCAGGGTTGCATCGTCGGCCGGCACCGCGGCCGAGAAGGCCGCCGCGAGCAGGGATTGTTCGGTCCATTGGCCGCGCTCGAAGGTACGCACCAGGCGGCCGCCACTCATCACGCCGATGCGGTCGCACAGCGCCATCAGCTCGCGCAGGTCGCTGGACACCACCAGCAGCGCCCGGCCTTCGGCGGCCATGCGTTCCAGTTGGCTGTACAAGTCGGCGCGGGCGCCGATGTCCACGCCGCGGGTGGGTTCGTCCAGCAGCAGCACTTCGCAGTTGCGGTGCAGCCAGCGCGCGAAGATCACCTTCTGCTGGTTGCCGCCGCTCAGCGCCGCCACCGGTTGTTCTTCGTTCGTGCAGCGCACGCGCAGCGTTTTCACCAGCTGCTGCACCAGGCTGCTTTCCCGGGCGGGCTTGAGCCAGCCGCTGGCCGACACCGCGCCCAGGTCGCTGAGCGTGGTGTTCACGCGGATGGATTGCGGCAGCAGCAGGCCTTCGGCCTTGCGGTCTTCGCTCACCAGGCCGATGCCGGCCTTGACCGCCTGCACCGGGTTGCCCCAGCGGCGCGCCGGTCCGCCGTCGATCGGCAGCAGTTCCACGCTGCCCGCATCGGGCTGGTCGGCGCCGTAGATCAGGCGCAGCAGCTCGGTACGGCCCGAGCCCACCAGGCCGGCCAGGCCCAGGATCTCGCCGCCGTGCAGCTCCAGGCTGGTGGGGCGCACCACCTGGCCACGCGCCAGGCCCTGCACCCGCAGCCGCACCGGGCCGGTGGGCCGGCGGCCGCGGCCGCTGTCTTCCACCAGCGTGCGGCCGATCATGCGTTCGACCAGTTCTTCTTCGCGCAGGCCCTGCATCGGCAGCACGTCCACCAGCCGGCCGTCGCGCAGCACCGCCACCCGGTGGGCGATGCGCTGCAGCTCTTCCAGCCGGTGCGACACGTAGACGATGGACACGCCCGCGGCCACCAGCTGCGCCACCTGCTCGAACAGCCGGTCGGTCTCGCGCGGGGTCAGCATCGCGGTGGGCTCGTCCAGCATCAGCACGCGGGTGTCGTCGTGCAGGTTGCGGGCGATTTCCACCATCTGCTGATGGCCGATGCCCAGGCGCGAGACGGGCGTCCACGGGTCCAGGTCTTCCAGCCCGATGCGGGCCAGCTGCGCGCGGGCGCGCTGCGCCATCTCGCCGCGCCTGAGCCAGCCAGCGGTGTGGGGCAGGGCGCCCAGCAGCAGGTTCTCGGCCACGGTGAGCGTGGGCACCAGGCCCAGCTCCTGCAGCACCATGCGCACGCCTTGGCGCTCCGCGTCCCGCCGCGAGACGGGGGCGTAGGGCTGGCCGTCCAGCGTCATGCGGCCGCGGGTGGGGTTCACCAGCCCGCAGACGATCTTGGACAGCGTGCTCTTGCCGGCGCCGTTCTCGCCGGTCAGCGCCAGCACCTCGCCGCGTTGCAGCGTGAGGCTGACGCCGTCCAGCACGGTGGCGGCGTAGTCCTTGCCGATGCCTTCCAGCGTCAGCAGCGGCGTGCGCTCCATGGCCTGCAACCTCGGCGGTTTACTTGCTATCCTTGGTGACCAGCACCACGTCGGTCTTCACTTCTTCGGGCATCTGGGCCTGCGGGGTCTTGGCGGCCAGGGCCTTGAGCGCGGTCTCGATGCCGAACACCGCCTGCTTGGCGGCGTACTGGTCGGCCGTGGCCAGCACGCGGCCGTCCTGCAGCATGGGCTTGATGGCGCTGATGTTGTCGTAGCCCACCACGGCCACCTTGCCGGTCTTGCCGGCGGCCTTGACGGCGGCCACGGCGCCCAGGGCCATGCTGTCGTTGCCAGCCAGCAGGGCCTTCAGGTCGGGGTGCTCACGCATCATGCCGGCGGCCACGGTGTTGCCCTTGTCGATTTCCCACTGGCCCGACTGCACGCCGACCACGGTGACGCCGGCGGCCTTCATCGCGTCTTGATAACCCAGTGTGCGCTGCTGCGCATTGAAGGTGGTGGACACGCCTTCGATGATGCCGACCTTGTCGCCCGCCTTCAGCGTCTTGGCCAGTGCATCGCCCACCAGCTTGGCGCCGGCGCGGTTGTCGGGGCCGACGAACGGCACCTTGATGCCCTTTTCCTTCAGCGCGGCCTGGTCGAAGCGGTTGTCGATGTTGACCACCAGCACGCCCTTGTCGATGGCGTTCTTGATGGCCGGCACCAGGGCCTTGCTGTCGGCCGGCGCGATCACCAGCGCATCGACCTTCTGGGCCACCATCTGCTCGACCATGCGGATCTGGGCGGCGGTGTCGGTCTCGTCCTTGATGCCGTTGGCCACCAGGGTGTACTTGTCGGCGTTGTCCTTCTGGTGGGCCTTGGCGCCTTGCTCCATGGTCAGGAAAAACTCGTTGGCCAGCGACTTCATCACCAGCGCGACCTTGGGCTTGTCGGCCGCATGGGCAGCCGGCAGCAGCGCGGCGGACAGCACCAGCGCGGCGGAAGCGCCGAACACCTGGGCGCAGCGGCGGCGGGTGAACAGGGAAGCAGCGGA
>CAKZXL010000675.1 GCA_937883885.1 uncultured Aquincola sp.
AAACGGCTCGTCCATCAGCAGCACCTTGGGCTGCATGGCCAGCGCACGGGCGATGGCCACGCGCTGCTTCATGCCGCCCGACAGCGTGTGCGGATACGCATCGGCAAACTTCGACAGGCCCACCTTGGCCAGGCAGTCCAGCGCCCGTTCTTCGGCCTCCTTGCGGCCCAGCTTGCGCGCGGCCAGCAGCGGAAACATCACGTTGGCCTTGACCGTTTTCCAGGGCGGCAGCTGGTCGAACTCCTGGAACACGACGATGCGGTCGGGCCCCGGCTGGTGCACCGCCTGGCCGTCGAGCCGGATCTCGCCTTCACGCGGGGCGATGAAGCCGCCGATGGCCTTGAGCAGCGTGCTCTTGCCGCAGCCCGAAGGCCCCAGCAGCACGAAGCGGTCGGCCTGGTGCACGTCGAAGCTCACGCGGTGCGTGGCCCGCACCACGCGCTCACGCGTGGCGTACTCCAGCGTCACGCCGTCCACCTGCAGCAGCGCCTCCTGCGGGGCAGGCTGGGCCGCCGCCTGCGGCTCCTGCGAACGCAGGGCCGGCGGCAACTCGCGCGCGGTGGCGCTGCGCAGCGTGGCGGTCGCGGTCATCTCAGCTGCCCCCGGCCAGGTGGGCATCGTCGAAGAAATAGTCCTTCACCGAAGCTGGCTTGTTCTTGATGGTGCCCACCCGGTGCATGAACTCGGCCAGCGCATAGGTGTTCTCGGGCGCCAGCTTGAACTGCACTTCGGGGTTCTTGATGATGGACAGCAGCAGCTTGCGGTCGACGTTGGACTTGTTGGTGCGGATGAAGATGTCGGCCGCCAGCTCGGGGTTGCCGCGGATCAGCTGCGCCGCCTCGGCCAGCGCGTCGACGAAGGCCTTGTAGGTCTTCGGGTTCTGCTCGCGGAACTTCTCGGTGCCGTACAGCACGGTGGCCGAAGCCGGGCCGCCCAGCACGTCGTAGCTCTTGAGCACGATGCGCGCGTTCGGGTTGCCGGCCAGTGACTGTTCCTGGAACGGCGGGTTGCCGAAGTGGCCGGTGATCTCGGTGCCGCCCTTGATGATGGCAGCGGTGGCCTCGGGGTGCGGCACGGCCACGCTGATCTTGTCCAGCTTGTTGTACTGCGCATCGCCCCACAGCTTGGCCGAGGCCAGCTGCAGCACCCGCGACTGCACCGAGACGCCCACCGCAGGCACCGCGATGCGGTCCTTGTCGGTGAAGTCGGCAATCGTCTTCACGTTCGGGTTGTTGCTGACCAGGTAGTACGGAAAGTTGCCCAGCGAGGCAATGCCGCGCACGTTCTGGCGGCCGCGGGTGCGGTCCCACAGCGTGAGCAGCGGGCCTACGCCGGCACCGGCCACGTCGATGGAGCCGGACAGCAGCGCGTCGTTCACCGCCGCGCCGCCCGACAGGGTGACGTAGTCGACCTTGATGTCCAGGCCCTGGGCCTTGCCCTGCTTCTCGATCAGCTTCTGATCCTTGGCCACGTCCAGCAGCAGGTACACGATGCCGAACTGCTCGGCGATGCGGATCTGGCCTTCGGCGTGGGCGGCGGTGGCGGCGCCCAGGGTCATGCCGGCCGCCAGCGTGGCGGCCACTAGTTTCTTCAACATGGAGGTGCTCGTCAGAAGGGCGCGTCGCCCTCGATGGTGGTGCGGTTCAGGCGGCGGCGCAGGTGGTCGGGGCAGCCGGCGGCCAGGTGGGTGACGGAACGGTTGTCCCAGAACACCATGTCGTGCGGCTGCCACCGGTGGCGGTACACCAGCTCGGGCAGCGTGCTCAGGCGGAACAGCTCGTCCAGCAGCGCGCGGCTTTCGTCCTCGGGCACGTCGACGATGCGGGTGGTGAAGTGCTCGCTGACGAAAAGCGCCTTGCGGCCGTTCTCCGGGTGGGTGCGCACCACCGGGTGCACCACGGGCTGGACCTCGGCGATCTGCTCGGGCGTGAGGTTGGGGCGCCAGGGGTTGCGCTGCTGCAGCTCGGCGTACTTGGCCAGGTAGTGGTGCTCGGCCTTCAGGCCGGCCACGGCGTTCTTCAGCGCGGCGGGCAGACGCTCCCAGGCCAGGTGCTGGTTGGCGAACAGCGTGTCGCCGCCTTCGCTGGGCAGCTCTTGCGCATGCAGCATCGAGCCCAGGCTGGGCAGCTCCTTGTACGAGAGGTCGGAGTGCCAGTAGTGGCCGGCATCACCCAGGCCGATGGGCTGGCCGTTTTCCTTGATGTTCGAGACGACCAGGATCTCGGGGTGGCCGGGCAGCTGGAACTGCCGCAGCACGTGGATCTGCAGCGGGCCGAAGCGGCGGCTGAAGTCCACCTGCTGCTGCGGCGTGATGCGCAGGTCGCGGAAAACCAGCACATGGTGCTCGAGGTGGGCGCGGTGGATGCGCGCAAAGTCGTCGTCGGCCAGCGGGCGGCCCAGGTCCAGGCCCAGCACCTCGGCGCCCAGCGGCGCGTCCAGCGGGCGGATCTCCAGGCGGCCGGCGGCGGCCGGGCGGGTCGAAGGCGATGCGAGGGTGGCGGATGACATGCGGCCACTCTAGGTGCTGCAAATCCAACAGCGAACGAAGCATTGCGCATGCGCTTGCGCGTTCACCGCATATGCAGCCGCCCCCGGCCAACGTTACGCTGCGCAACCCAAGAAGCTGAAGGAGAAGACCCCATGAGCGAACGTCAGCCCCGGTTCGAGACCTTGTCGGTGCATGCCGGCTACAAGCCCGACCCCACCACCAAGTCGGTGGCGGTGCCGCTGTACCAGACGGCGGCCTATGCCTTCGACAACGCCCAGCACGGCGCCGACCTGTTCGACCTGAAGGTGGCGGGCAACATCTACACCCGCATCATGAACCCGACCACCGACGTGCTGGAGCAGCGCGTCGCGGCCCTGGAGGGCGGGATCGGCGCGCTGGCGCTGGCCTCGGGCCAGGCGGCGGTCACCTACGCCATCCTCACCATCGCCGAGGCAGGCGACAACATCGTCTCTTCCACCGCGCTGTATGGCGGCACCTACAACCTGTTCGCGCACACGCTGCCGCAGTACGGCATCAGCACCCGCTTTGCCGACCATCGCGACCCGGCCAGCTTCGAGTCGCTGATCGACGAGCGCACCAAGGCCGTGTTCGTGGAGTCGCTGGGCAACCCGGCCGGCAACGTCACCGACATCGCCCGCATCGCCGAGATCGCGCATCGCCACGGCGTGCCGCTGATCGTGGACAACACCGTGCCCAGCCCCTACCTGTGCCGGCCCATCGAACACGGCGCTGACATCGTGGTGCACTCGCTCACCAAGTACATGGGCGGCCACGGCACCACGGTGGCCGGTGCCATCGTCGATTCGGGCAAGTTCCCGTGGGCCGAGCACAAGCAGCGCTTCAAGCGACTGAACGAGCCCGACGTGAGCTACCACGGCGTGGTGTACACCGAGGCGCTGGGCGCCGCCGCCTACATCGGCCGTGCGCGCGTGGTGCCGCTGCGCAACATGGGCTCGGCGATCTCTCCGTTCAACTCGTTCCTGATCCTGCAGGGCATCGAGACGCTGGCGCTGCGCATGGACCGCATCAGCGCCAATGCGCTGGCGGTGGCCCAGCACCTGACGCGGCACGACAAGGTGGCCTGGGTGAACTACGCCGGCCTGGAAGACCACCCCGACCATGCGCTGGCCCGCAAGTACCTGGGCGGCAAGGCTTCCGGCCTGCTCACCTTCGGCGTCAAGGGCCGTTCGGGCGACAAGCGGGCCGATGGCGCGCGCTTCCTCGACGCGCTGCAGCTGTTCACGCGGCTGGTGAACATCGGCGATGCCAAGTCGCTGGCCACGCACCCGGCCTCGACCACGCACCGCCAGCTGTCGCCCGAAGAACTGGCCAAGACCGGCGTGGGTGAAGACACGGTGCGGCTGTCGGTGGGCATCGAGCACATCGACGATCTGATCGCCGACCTGGATCAGGCCCTCGCAGCAGTCTGACCGGACTAGGACCGCAGGCCGTACCAAAGGCCTGCGGCCACCGGCACGCCCAGGCCCAGCCAGGCCACGGCGTCCCAGGCGCCGTCGCCCAGCAGGCCCGACAGCAGGCCGACGGCGGTGATGCCACCCAGCAGGATGGGCACGCGCCACAGGTGCCGCCTCATCGGGCCGCCTCGCTGGCTTGCATCGACAACTTGGCGTCCAGCGCCGGCGCCTGCCGGCGCCGCACCACCCACAGGTACAGCCCGCTGGCCAGCACCACGATGGTGATGAGGTCCAGCACCGCCCACAGGATCTGCATCGGCCGGCCGCCGTAGTCGCCGAAGTGCAGCGGCTGCGAGATCAGCAGCGCCGTCAGGTACCAGGGCAGCTCGCGGCTGTCGGTCACCTGGCCGGTGGCGGCGTCCACCAGCACCGGCTTGAGCAGGCGGGCGCTCACCGCATCGGTGCCGCGCAGGAACACGCCGTAGTGGTGCGGGCTGCTGAAGCCGGTGCCCGGAAAGGCCACGAAGGCCACCTTCATGTCGGGCGCCAGCGCGCGCGCCGCCGACACCGCGGCCTGCAGCGAGCCCGGCTGCTGCAGCGGCGGCTGGCCCTGGTAGGGCGCCACCATCTGCGCCACCTCGGTGGCCTGCCAGTACTTCACCAGCAGGTCGGCCCAGGCATTGATCACGCCGGTGGCGCCCACCACGGTGAACCACACCAGCGTGACGATGCCCAGCAGGTTGTGCAGGTCCAGCCACTTGACCCGCGGGCTGCGGTCGCGCCGCACTTCGCCAAAGCGCAGCTTGCGCATGAAGGGCGCATACAGCACCGTGCCCGAGACCAGCGCCACCAGCAGCAGCACGCCCATCGCGCCCAGGAACAGCATGCCGGGCAGGCCGGCGAACAGGTCGATGTGCAGCGAGCGCATCACGTACATGAAGCCGCTGTCCAGCGGCGGGTCGCCCAGCGCCTGGCCGCTGCGTGCATCCACCGCCACCTGCTTGAGGTTGTCGTTGGAGTCGGGCCGCTCGCACAGCGTGACGTACCAGACGCGGTCGTCGTCTTCTTCCTGCGACACGAACATGCCCTGCTTGCCCGGGTAGCGTTGCAGGGCCAGGCGCATCACCTCGTCCAGGCTGGCGCGCGGCGTGTCGGCCGGCATCTCGGCGGCTTCGATCTCGGTGCCCAGCAGGTGGCCGATTTCGTGATGAAAGATCAGCGGCAGGCCGGTCAGGCACAGCAGCAGCATGAACACGGTGCACACCAGGCTGCTCCAGGTGTGCACCCATTGCCAGCGGCGCACGGCGCGGGTGCTGAGCATGGCCGGCCCTTAGAAGTCGACGCTGGCCGACAGCACCACGGTGCGCGGCTCGCCCAGCACCAGGTAGTTGGCGCCCGGGAAGCCGCCCACCGAAGCCCAGTAGTCGCGGTTGGTCAGGTTGTTGACGTTGGCCCGCAGCGTGACGTCGCGCCCGGCCAGCGTGAGGCCGTAGCGCGCGCCCACGTCCAGCCGCGTCCAGGCCTTGACGGTGAGGCTGTTGGCCGCATCGGCGTACTGCTTGCCGGTGTAGGTGACGCGGCCGGTCAAGGCCAGGCCGGGCACGCCGGGCACGTCCCAGTCGGCATTGGCATTGAACTGCCACTTCGGCGCGCCCACGGCGTCGTCGCCCTGCACGTCGGTGTGCAGGTAGGTGGCGCCACCCAGCAGGCGCAGGCCGCGGGTGGCTTCGCCGAACACGGTGGCCTCGATGCCGCGGTTGGTCTGCTTGTAGGCTGAGCCCACGAAGCGGGTGCCTTCCACGCCGGCCACCGGCTTGCGCGCCTGGAACAGCGCCACGGTGCCGCCGAAGCGGCCGGTGTCCAGCTTGGCGCCCAGCTCCACCTGTTTGGTGACGTAGGGCGCAAACACCTCGCCCTGGTTGCTGACGGGCTGCGAGTTGCCGTTGCCGTCGAGGTAGCTGCCCGAGGCTTCGTCGCCCTTGACCAGGCCCTCGGCATAAGTGCCGTAGACCGAGACTTGCTTGGACAACTTCACCAGCAGGCCGGCCGTTGGCGTGACCTTGCTCTTGTCGTAGTGCGCGTTCTGCGCGCCGGTGTTGTAGTCGTAGCCGGTGGTCTCGATGGACTGGTGGCGCGCGCCCAGCGTCAGCTTGATGCTGTCGTCGGCGAACGAGAGCGTGTCGGCCAGCGCCAGGCTGCGGGTGCGGATGCGGCTGACCACCAGCGGATCGTCCAGCGTGCCGCCGGTGAAGCTGGGCGTGGTCGGCGGGGTCACCGTCACCGGGTCGTACAGGTTGCTGGCCGCATTGGGGCCGTAGAACACGTAGGCGTTGCGTTCCTTCGAGGTGTACAGCGCCGCGGCGGCCACCAGCTGGTGCTTCACGCTGCCGGTGGTCAGGCTGTGGCGCAGGCCCAGCTCGCCGGTGGCGATGTCGTCGCGCCGCACGTTGGCAAAGCGCGAGACGCTGGTGGCGCCACCATCGCCCGTCACCGTCACGCCGGCCAGGTCGTTGAACTCCTTGCCGCGGCGCGCGCCAGCGGCCAGCCAGGCGGTGGTCTGCGGCGCCAGGTCGAACTCGGCGCGCAGGGTGCCGAAGGTGTCGCGTTCGTTCGACACCGTCCAGGGCTGGCCGGGGTTGCTGTCGGCATCGGGTGCGGCGGGGATGTAGCTGCCCGGCGTCACGCTGGGGCGGGTGCCGCGCAGCTGCTGGTCCTGGTAGCCGATGTCGGCCGACACCCGCACGCTGCGGCTGCGCCAGTCCAGGCCCACGCCCAGCAGGCCCAGCTCGCGCTGCTCGTGGTCGACCGCGGTGTCGCCGTCGCGGCGCACTGCCGTCAGGCGCAGGCCGGTGCTCTTGTCGGGGCCGAAGCGCCGCGCCACGTCGGCCGCCAGGTAGCCCTGGCCGCCGCTTTCCACGCCCACCGTCACCTGGTTCACCGCCTCATTGGGGGCGCGCTTGGGCATCACGTTGATGGCACCACCCAGCCCGCCGCCGTTGCCGGTGGGCGCTGCCCCGTTGACGAAGCTGTTGGCGCCGCGCAGCACCTCCACCCGCTCGATCAGCTCGGCCGCCAGGTACTGGCGCGGCAGCAGGCCGTACAGGCCGTTGTAGGCCATGTCATCGGAATACACCGGAAAGCCGCGGATCAGGTACAGCTGCTGGTAGTTGCCGAAGCCGCGCGCCACCCGCACCGTCGGGTCGTTGCGCAGCACGTCGCCGATGCTGGCGGCCTGCTGGTTCTGGATCAGGTCCTGGGTGTAGCTGGTCTGGCTGAAGGGCGTGTCCATCAGGTCCTGGTTGCCCAGCAGGCCCACGCGGCCGCCGCGTGCCACCTGGCGGCCGGCATAGGGCGCCTTCAGGCCTTCGGCCGAGGCATCGGCGCTGGCGTTGATGAACACCTGCTGCACCGGCGGTGTGTCGGGGGCGGCCTGCGCCAGGGCGGCGGGCGCGGCTGCGGCGGCGCCCAGGGTCAGCAGGGCGGCCCGGGCCAGGGCGGAGAAGGCGGGTGGAACAGACTGCACAACAGCTCCAGCAAATCGCAAACAAGATTGATTCGCATTATGCTGGCAGTCTCACCTCCGCCCGCAATCCGCCTTCCGGCCGGTTGCTCAGGCCCACGGTGGCGCCTTGCCGCTGCGCCAGGTCGCGGGCGATGTACAGGCCCAGCCCGCTGCCGCCCGAGGCCCGGTTGCGGGAAGACTCCAGCCGGTGGAAAGGCTCGAACACCGCCTGCAGCGCCGCCTGCGGAATGCCCGGTCCGGCGTCGTCGATGGTGATCACCACCTGCGGCCCTTGCCGCCGCACCGCCACCTGCGCCTGCCCGCCATAGCGCACCGCGTTGGACAGCAGGTTGCCCACCACCCGGCGCAGCGCCACCGGCTGCGCGGGCGCGGTGGCCGGCTCGCCGCTGAATTGCACCGGCTGGCCCAGCTCGGCCGCGTCGTCGCACAGCGCCTGCACCAGCGCGGTGATGTCGGTGGCCTGGGTGGGCTCGGGCGTGCCCAGGCCGCGGAACAGCGCCAGCGCGTCTTCCAGCAGCGTGTCCATCTCGGCCACGTCGGCCACGCAGCGGCGCACGCGGTCGTCGTCGGGGCCCAGCGCTTCCAGCCGCAGGCGGATGCGGGTGAGCGGCGTGCGCAGGTCGTGCGAGATGGCGGCCATCAACAGTCCGCGGTGGCGGAACGATTCGTCCAGCTGCTGCGCCATCTCGTTGAACACATGGGCCGCCTCGCGCACTTCCACCGTGCCGCGGGCTTCGTCCAGCTTGGGCAACTGGGCACCCGGCCGGCCGACCGCCGCGCCCAGCTGGCGCGAAGCCGCCACCAGCCGCCGCACCGGCGCCGACAGCCAGCGCGCACCCCACCAGGCGCACAGGCCGATGAGCAGCAGCCGCACCGCATAGTCCAGCAGCAGCACGTTGCGGTAGTCGCGGCGGCCAGGCTCGCCCGTGGCGTGCGGCGGCAGCAACGGCGCGGCGTGCGGCGGGCGCGGCCCGGGTCCGGCGTGCGGCCCATCCGCCGGCGGCGGCAGGGGCGGCAGCGAGGGCAGGGTCGGCAGATCGGGCAGGGCGCCTGCCGCGGCATGCGGCACCCGGGGCCCCGAAGGCCAGCCGGTGGCCACGATGAAGGCCGCCAGGTGGCTGACCACCAGGGCCGCCCACAACAGCACGAAGAGGCGCTTGAACAGCGTGTCGGCCCACCAGCGGCGCAGCCAGGCCTTCACGCCACCTCCGCGTCGAACAGGTAGCCTTCGCCGCGCACGGTGCGGATGAGCACCGGCTGCCGCGAGGTATCGCCCAGCTTCTGCCGCAGGCGCGACACACCCAGGTCGATGCTGCGGTCGTTCACCTCCACGCCCGCGGCACGGGTCAGGTCGATCAGCGTATCGCGGCTGAGCACCCGGCCGGGCCGTTCGACGAAGGCATTGAGCAGCCGGTATTCGGCGTTGGACAGCGACACCACCACCTGCTGCGGCGACAGCAGCTGCCGGCGCAGGCGGTCGAGTTGCCAGCCCGCGAAGCGCAGCGGCCGGGCCGTGGCATCGGCCCCCCGCTCGCCCTTGCGCAGGCGCCGCGTCACTGCGTGGATGCGCGCCACCAGCTCGCGCGGCTCGAAGGGCTTGCCCAGGTAGTCGTCGGCGCCGATCTCCAGCCCCAGCACCCGGCTGGCCGGGTCGCCATGGGCGGTGAGCATGATCACCGGCGTGCCCGAGTGCTGCTGCACCCAGCGGCATAGGTCCAGCCCGCTCTCGTCGGGCAGCATCACATCCAGCACCACCACGTCGAAGGCCTGTGCAGCCATTTGGCGGCGCATCGCGGCGCCGTCGGCGGCGTCTTCCACCTGCATGCCGAAACCGCGCAGGTAGTCGCGCACCGTGGCGCGGATCTCGGTGTCGTCGTCGACGACCAGGCAACGCAGCATGTCGGTGACCTCCTCCCGGGAGGAAGTGTCACCCACGTCGTCAGACGCTGATGCCCACCACCAGCGTGGCCACGTAGCCGTCGGTCACGTTGCCGGTGACGGTGGCCAGCTGGGTGCTCACGCCATCGCTGAAGATGCCGTCGGTGCTGAAGCTGACGCTGGCAAAGTTGCGCACGCTGGCGCTGTAGCCGCTGGTGGCGTAGACGGTGTTGCACACGTCGGTCGGGAAGGCCAGCTGTGAAGTCTTGAGCTTGTTGGAGAACGAGGTGGCCGTGCTGGTGCTGCGGTACACCTCGAAGTGGATATGCGGCACGCGGCCCGCGTAGCAACCCGGGAAGATGGTGGTGAAGGTGGCGATGCCGTCGCTGTCGGTGGGCTGCACACCGCGCAGGTAGTTCTCGGCCGTCACGCCGCTGGAGTACATCGAATACAGCCCGTCGCGGGTGCAGTGCCACAGGTACACCGCATAGCCCGCCAGGTCGGCGCAGCTGCCGTTGGTGTTGACCACCTGCAGCTTCACCGTCAGCGGGACGCCGGCCGCCACGCCGCTGGCGCCACCGATGCTGCTGCGGATGTCGCTGCGCACGATGCCGCTGAGCGCCAGCGCGTTGGCCACGCTGCCGTTGCTGGTGTTGGAGCCGTCGCCCGGGTAGGGGCCGGCGGTTTCTTCGGGAATCACCGTGCAGCTGCTGACGGTGCTGGTGCTGCTGGTGCTGCCCGAGGTGCCGGTGGTCGTGGTGGTGGTGGTGGTGCCGGTGGTGCCTGTGGAAGTGCTGCTGCTGCTGGAAGCAGCGTCGCTGCCACCGCCGCAGCCGAACAGCAGCCCCGTGCCCGCGCCCGCCAGCAGGGTGATGACGCCGCGCCGCGACGGCATCGTTGCCAGCAGCCGCGGCAGGTCGGCGGCCAGGCCGCCGTGGTCATCGTGGTGCGGGGCGTGCTGGTGCGGCGTGCCGCTGGTGGCGGACTGGCGGCTGGTCGAACGGTGTGAGGTCAGGCGTTTCATGAAGTTGCTGCCGGTGGCCGGGCCGGTCGGGCCCCATGACGCGGCATTGGAGACGGCGCGCTTGTCGGCGTTATCGCCAGTTCATGTCGGCCCGGACACACGGGGCACATCAGGCGCGGCTTCCGGCCCAGGCTCGGCGCCCAGCCAGGCCTGGCTTTCATGGTCGTCGCTGTCGGCGCGGGCGTCGGCATGGCTGCGGGCCAGGGCCATCCAGGTGGCAAAGGGCACCACCATGGGTCGATGCGGCGCGGTGCGAGCCACATCCAGCGCCTCGCCGCGCGCCATCAACACGCCGAAGGCGGCCGGCACTTCGTCGGGCTCGCCGATGCCTTCGCGCAGCACGTACCAGCACTGGCAGGCGGTGGCCAGGTAAGCCGCGCCCTTGGCCGGCTGGCGCAGGTCGCTCAGCAGGTCGGCCCGCCGCACCTTGATCTCGTGCACCACCGGCTCGGCATAGGCCTCCACCGTGGTCTGGCGGATCGAGAACACGTCAGGTTGCGACATCACCCATGCCTCGCCCACCCGGGCCCGCAGGCTCAGCCGGCGCCAGGTGAGCCGGCCGGCGCGCTGCATGGCGGTGGCCACCTGGGCCACCAGGGCCTCGTGCGCATCGCGCGCGCCGCGATTGACCTGCACCGAGGCTGCAATGGCGCTGACACCCGCGTCTGTTACACGCAGCGTTTCGCGGCCATGGCCGTCGCGCAGCCGCTCCAGCCAGCCACCGGCCAACAATTCGGCCTCCAGCAGGTCTTGGCATGGCCAGCCGGCCGAGCGCCACATCTGCCGCAGTCGGCTGAGGTGCTGCCGGGAAAGGTGGTGTGCGCCCATCACGCCAAGCTTATCGTCGGCGACTTCCGTGCCGGATTGCGCACAGCGCAGCAGTGGCCAGCGCCGCGGCGTTGTGTCGCCGGAGTCACACTCGCATCATCGAGCGGCAAAAAATGGGCACCCTGTTGGGGGGTGGTTACCCGCAGTGCACACTGCTACAACCGGTTGCGGTCAAGGGCGCGCCGGTACGGCGGCTCGGCGGCACCACATGCGGCGGTACAAGCCGCCCACACACAGCATGGGATGGAGTGCTTCAACCCGAAGCGGTGAAGCAGCTGTCAAACAGAAGTCAAGAGGTGTTCTGTGGTTAGGATCTTCAATCACTATATTCACCGGCGCCTCATCTTTCAGGTTCTGTTCGATTACGGCCTGATCGTTTCTGCGGTGCTGGCTGCCGTGGCCCTGGGCCGGCAACATTCGGATTTCCTGCTGTCGATGACGGCCACCCACGGTTTCTCGGTGGCCACTTGCACGTTCGTCATCAACATCGCTTCCGGGTTTTACCAGCAGGCGCACAACCGCTCATTCACCGAAACCCTGGCGCGCGCCGGCCTGGCGGCACTGTTTGCGCTGCCGCTGGCCTACGCCATTTTCTCGGTGTTGCCTGAACAAGGCGCCGGCTCGCGCATCCTGCCGGTGGCGGCGGTGCTGGCGGTGGCGGCGGTGCTGGTTCACCGTGTGTATGCCGCGCACGCCAGCGTGGGTCGTGCGCGCTCGCGCATCCTGGTGCTGGGCTCAGGCCCGGCCGCCAAGCTGGTGGGCGAAACCCTGAACAGCTCAGATCCTTCGGCCGAGGTGGTGGGCTTCTTCCCGGCGCCGCATGAACAGCAGGTGGCCGTGCTGGCCTCGCAGATCCTCAGCGGCCAGTCGCTGGCAGAAACCGCCCTGCGCGCCGGCGTGAGTGAAATCGTGGTGGCGGTGACCGAGCGCCGCGGCGGCAACATGCCGCTGCGCGACCTGCTCGATTGCAAGATCCAGGGCATTCGCGTGTCCGACATTTCCACCCATTTTGAAAAAACGCTGGGCAAGCTGCGCCTGGATTACGTCAACGCCGGCTGGCTGATTTTCGGCGATGGTTTTGATCAGGGCTTTTTCCGCACGGCGGTCAAGCGGCTGTTCGACATTGTGTCTGCCTCGGTGCTGCTGGTGGTGTCGGCGCCGGTGATGCTGGTGACCATGCTGCTGATCAAGCTGGAAAGCCCCGGCCCGGTGTTCTACCGCCAGCAGCGCGTGGGTTTGAATGGCCAGAACTTCAACGTCGTCAAATTCCGCAGCATGCGCAACGACGCTGAAAAAGACGGCAAGCCGCGCTGGGCCACCGCCGCCGACGACCGCGTGACGGCCGTGGGCCGCGTCATCCGCAAGCTGCGCATCGACGAGCTGCCCCAGCTCATCAACGTGTTCAAGGGTGAAATGAGCATCGTGGGCCCGCGCCCCGAGCGCCCCTTCTTCGTCGAGCGCCTGACGCAGGAAATTCCGTACTACGCGGTGCGCCACAGCATCAAGCCCGGCGTCACCGGTTGGGCCCAGGTGCGCTACCACTACGGCGCCACGGTGGAAGATTCGCAGGAAAAGCTGCAGTACGACCTGTACTACGTGAAGAACCACACCCTGTTCCTGGATCTGCTGATCCTGTTCGAAACCGTGGCCGTGGTGCTCACCGGCAAGGGCGCGCGCTAAGCTGGGCAGTCGTCCAGTCGCCGTGTCCACATCGGGCCGCCTGTGGGCGGCCTTTTGTCTTCTTCATGGATTCAACGCCTTTGCTCGACTTCGCTGTCTACGGGTGGGGCTTCACCGTTCTGGCGTATGCGGCGTTCGCGCTCAGCCTGCGCAGCGCCGGCCGCCTGTTCGTGGAGCACCCTGGCGTGCATCGCCTGTTCGTGCTGGCCATGGCCGCCACCGCCGCGTGGGCGCTGGGCGGTTTCGTGGCCCAGCTGACGCAAAGCCCGCTGGCCGAAGGCGTCAGCGGCCTGTTGGACAGTGCCCGATACGCCTGTGTCTTCGCCTACCTGCTGCGGGTGTTGCAGCCGGCGGGCGGGCGCTGGTCGGCGTTGAAGATGGCCGGCGCGGCCATCGTGCTCCTGGCCGCCGCGGCGGGCCTGCCTGAGCTGTTGCTGAAGTCAGAGGCGGAACAAAGCGGCCGGGCGGTCTTTCTGGCCCGGCTGATGCTGCCGGTGTTCGGCATCGTGCTGCTGGAGCAGCTGTACCGCCGCACGCCGCGCGAATTCCACTGGAACATCAAACCGCTGTGCCTGGGCCTGGGGTTTGTGTTCGTCTTCGACATTTACCTGTTTTCGCTGGCCTTCCTGTTCGGCACGCTGGACGGGGTGGGTCTGGCCGCACGCGGCCTGGTGCATGCGGTGGCGGTGCCGCTGCTGTTCATCGCCACCCGGCGCCATGCTGACTGGCGCGCCAGCGCGCAGATGTCGCGCGCGGTGGTGTTTCATACCGCCACCCTGATGTTCGTGGGCGGCTACCTGCTGTTCGTGGCGGCGGTGGGTTATTTTGTCCAGTATTTCAGCGGCGATTGGGGTCGGGCGCTGCAACTGACCCTGGTTTTCGTGGCGCTGCTGCTGCTGGCGGTGCTGCTGATTTCTGGCAGCGTGCGCGCACGGCTGCGGGTGTTCGTGGCCAAGAATTTCTTTGCTTACCGCTACGACTACCGGGCCGAATGGTTGCGGTTCACCGCGCGGCTGTCGGGCGATACCGGCTCGCAGGACATGGGCGCGCGGGCTGTACAGGGTCTGGCCGACATGCTGCAGTGCCCGGGTGGCGCGCTGTGGATGGCGGCCGCCGGCTCGCCCGACTACGTGCTCAGCGCCCGCTGGAACGTTCCGCCGATGAATACCCTGGAATCGGCCGGCGACCCCTTATGCAAGTTCTTGGGCGATACCGGCTGGATCATCGACCTGGACGAATACCGCGCCAAGCCCCGCCATTACAACGGGCTGGTGGTGCCGACCTGGCTCACCGGCCACCCCAATTTCTGGCTGGTGATACCGCTGTTCGTCGGTGCGTCGGAGCTGCTGGGTTTTGTGGTGCTCAAACGTCCCGCGCACGCGGCCAGCGTCACCTGGGAAGTGCGCGACCTGCTGAAAACCGCCAGCCGCCAGGCCGCCAGTTTCCTGGCCCAGGCCCGCGCCACCGAGGCGCTGCTGGAGGCGCAGAAATTCGACGCCTTCCACCGCATGTCGGCCTTCGTGGTGCACGACCTGAAAAACATCATCACCCAGCTGTCGCTGATGATGCAGAACGCCAAACGGCTTCGGCACAACCCGGAGTTCCAGCAGGACATGCTGCTGACGGTCGAGAACTCGCTCGAGAAGATGCAGGCGCTGATGGAACAGTTGCGCGAAGGAGACAAACCGCTGGGTGTGGTGTGCGGCGTCGACCTGGCCGCCATCGCCGAGCAAACGCGCGAGATGGCCGCCGCCCGCGGCCGCAGCGTGGAGCTGCACAGCCAGCGCGGCCTGTCAGTGCGCGGGCAGGAAGAGCGGCTGGCCCGGGTGCTGGGCCATGTGGTGCAGAACGCACTGGACGCCACGCCGCCCGAAGGCCAGGTGGCCATTGCGCTGGACCGCGCCGGCGACATGGCCCGGGTGGTGGTGAGCGACACCGGCCAGGGCATGAGCCCCGAGTTCATCCACACCCGGCTGTTCAAGCCCTTCAGCACCACCAAGGCGGCGGGCATGGGCATCGGCGCCTATGAAAGCCACCAGTACGTGAAAGAGCTGGGCGGCCGCATCGAGGTGCGCAGCGAGGTGGGCCGTGGCACCACGATGACCATCCTGCTGCCCCTGCATGATGCGAAGATGCCCCACGAAGCCGACCTGATGAGCGCGCCATGAGTACCCCCAAGTCGCCCCAGCTGCTGATCGTCGAGGACGACCTGGCGCTGCAAAAGCAGATCAAGTGGTCACTCGACCGGTTCGAGTCGGTCACGGCTGCCGACCGCGAAAGCGCGCTGGTGCAGTTCCGCCGCTGCACGCCGCCGGTGGTCACCATGGACCTGGGCCTGCCGCCCGACAAGGACTCGGTGTCCGAAGGCTTTGCGCTGCTGGAAAAGCTGCTCGACCTGGACCCCGGCGTGAAGGTCATCGTGCTCACCGGCCAGAACGACCGCGCCAATGCGCTGCGTGCGGTGGAGCTGGGCGCCTACGACTTCCTGGCCAAGCCCTTCGACGTGGAGCTGCTCAACCTGACGGTGGAGCGGGCCCTGCGCCTGCATGAGCTGCAGTCGGAGAACCAGCGCCTGCGCGAGCTGCGCGGCACCGAGCTGACGCAGGGCGTGACCACCCGCGACCCCGAGATGCTGAAGATCTGCCGCATGGTGGAAAAGGTGGCGCCCAGCAACGCCAGCGTGATGCTGCTGGGCGAAAGCGGCACCGGCAAGGAGGTGCTGGCCCAGGCGCTGCACCAGGCTTCGCGCCGCAGCGGCAAGTTCGTGGCCATCAACTGCGCGGCCATCCCCGAGAACCTGCTGGAAAGCGAACTCTTCGGCTACGAGAAGGGCGCCTTCACCGGCGCGGTGAAGACCACGCCCGGCCGCATCGAGACGGCGCACGGCGGCACGCTGATGTTCGACGAGATCGGCGACCTGCCGCACTCGCTGCAGGCCAAGCTGCTGCGCTTTTTGCAGGAGCGCACCATCGAGCGCATCGGCGCCCGCAGCTCCATCCCGGTGGACGTGCGCGTGGTGTGCGCCACCCACCAGGACCTGAAGGCGCTGATTGGCGAGCAGCGCTTCCGTGAAGACCTGTACTACCGGCTGGCCGAGATCGTGGTCAACATCCCGCCGCTGCGCAGCCGCGCGGGCGATGCGGCGCTGCTGGCCCATGCCTTCCTCAAGCGCTTTTCGCAGGAGCAGCGCAGCGCCATGCGCTTCACCGAAGACGCGCTGCGCGCCATCGAGGCCCATGCCTGGCCCGGCAACGTGCGCGAGCTGGTGAGTGTGATCAAGCGCGCGACCATCATGGCCGAGGGCGACCGCATCACCTGCGAAGACCTGGGCCTGCCCGAGGCGGCGCCGCCGTCTGACGCGGGCGACACCTCGCTCGACCTGCGTGTGGCCCGCGAGACGGCCGAGCGCGAGACCATCCTGGCCGCGCTGGCGCGGTCCAACGGCAACATCCAGAAGGCCTCGGAGCTGCTGGGCGTGAGCCGGCCCACGCTGTACGACCTGATCAGCCGCTTGAACATCCGCGTCGAAAAAGTCTAGGAGCCTTGCGGTACAACGGCAGTCCCCACACTGTCGTCCAGGAGTACCCATGGCCCAGAACCGCAACGTCGCCGTCATCGTCGGCAGCCTGCGCAAGGCATCGCTCAACCGCAAGCTGGCGCTGGCCCTCGCTGGCCTGGCGCCGGCCGGCCTGCAGCTCAAGATCGTCGAGATCGGCGCGCTGCCGCTGTACAACCAGGACGACGAGGCGAACCCGCCGGCGGTCGTCACCGACTTCAAGCAGCAGATCAAGGCCGCCGACGCGCTGCTGTTCGTCACGCCGGAATACAACCGCTCGGTGCCTGGCGCGCTGAAGAACGCGATCGACCATGGCTCGCGCCCCTATGGCCAAAGCGCCTGGGCGGGCAAGCCGGGTGCGGTGGTCACGCTGTCGCCGGGCGGCATCGGCGGCTTCGGCGCCAACCACCACCTGCGGCAGATGCTCACCTTCCTGGACGTGCCGGTGCTGCAGCAGCCCGAGGCCTACATCGGCGGTGCCGGCGAGCTGTTCGACGAACAAGGCGGCATCAAGAAGCCCGACACCCAGGCCTTCCTCGAGAAGTTCATGGGCGCCTTCGCGCAGTGGATCGAGCGCAACGCCAAGGCGGCTTGAAGGGTCGTCGGGCGGCTTAACGGTCGCCCAAAGTGTGCGGGCTAGCATGGCCCGCATGAAGCACCTTCTTCCGCTTACCCGCCGCCAGACGCTGGCCGGCCTGGCTGCTGCCACCAGCTTGCCCTGGCTGGCTCCGCCCGCCCAGGCTGCCGCAGCCGTTGCGGCGCCTGTCCGCGGCAGCGTCAGCCTGCCACCGCTTGGCCTGCGCCAGCGCACGCTGGCCAACGGCCTGCAAGTCATCGCACTGCCCGACCGCAGCACCGCCACCGTCAGCGTGCAGGTCTGGTACCGCGTGGGCGGCAAGGACGATCCGGCCGGCCGCTCGGGCTTTGCGCACCTGTTCGAGCACATGATGTTCAAGCGCACGCGTCACATGCCGTCGGAGACCTTCGACCGGCTGACCGAGGACGTGGGCGGCCAGAACAATGCCTTCACCGCCGAAGACACCACCGCCTACCAAAGCGAAGTGCCTTCCAACCACCTGGAACGGCTGCTGTGGGCCGAGGCCGAGCGCATGTCCAACCTGGAGGTGGACCAGCCCAGCTTCGACAGCGAGCGCGCCGTGGTGCAGGAAGAGCTGCGCCAGCGGGTGCTGGCCAGCCCCTACGGTCGCCTGTTCAATGCGCTGCCCGGCTATGCCTTCGAGCGCCACCCCTACCGCCGGCCGGTGGTGGGCAGCATCGACGACCTCAACGCCGCCACGCTGGACGACGTGCGCGCCTTCCACAGCACCTACTACCGGCCCGACAACGCGGTGCTGATCGTGGCCGGCGACCTGGACGAAGCCCGCTTCGACGCCGCGGTGGACCGGTATTTCGGCCGCATCGCCCGACCCGCGATGCCCATTCCGCGCGTGACGGTGCAGGAGCCGCCGCGCCAGGCCGACCTGCGCGCCACGCTGCAGGCGCCGCGGGTGCCGCTGCCGGCGGTGGCGCTCATCTGGAAGGGCCCCGCCGCGCGTGACGAAGATGCCGCCGCGCTGGACGTCGCCTCGGCCCTGCTGGCCGGCGGCGAGTCGTCCCGCATGAACCAGGCGCTGGTCTACCGCGACCGCGTGGCCCAGGCCGCCGGCTTCCAGACCCACCTGAATGCCGATGCCGGCATGCTGGTGGCCTATGCCATCGCGGTGGGCGGGCAGCCCGCCGAGCAGCAACTGCCCGCGCTGGAAAAGGCGCTGATGCGCGAGATCGAGTCGCTGGCGCGCGGCCCGATCCGCGATGCGGAGTTCGACAAGGTGCGCACCCAGCTGCTCACCGCCGCGCTGATGGAGCGGCAGACGCCCAACGGCCGCGCCGCCGCCGCCGGCTGGGCCGTGATCCAGTACGGCGACGCGCGCCAGGCCGAGCAGCAGCTGCAGCGGCTGCAGGCGGTGCGCGCGGCCGACGTGCAGCGCGTGCTGCGCCGCCATGTGCTGGAAGCGCACCGGGTGACGCTGAGCTATGTGCAGGCGCCGGACGGCGCGGCGGGCACCGGCGGCGACGCCTCGCCCGCCGCCGCCGGCCCGGCCGCTGGCGCGCAGCCCGCCAGCGCAGCCTCGCCTGCCAGTGGCGCAGCCACACCCCCACCTGCCACCACCCCCACCGGGAGCCGCCCATGATGCGCCGCCGTGAGCTCGCGGGCGCCTTGCCCGCCCTGGCCTTGCTGGCCACCTCTGCAGCCGGGGCCCAGCCCGCCAACCCCGCCAGCGCCCCTGCCGGCCTGGGCACCGCCACCGATGCCGACGACTTCAGCCGCCCGCCGCCCGCCGGCGCGCCGCGGCCCGTCACCGTGCCGCCGCTGCATGAAAGCCGGCTGCCCAACGGCCTGAACGTGGTGGTGGCGCCTCGCCAGGGGCTGCCGCTGGTCAGTGCCTGGCTGCTGGTGCGTGTGGGCAGCGAGACCGATCCGCTGGACCGCGCCGGCCGCGCCGACATGCTGGCAGGCCTGCTGACGCAAGGCGCCCGCCGCAACGGCCGCGCGGTGAGCGCGCCGGAGATCGCGCGCGAGGCCGAGGCCCTGGGTGGCTCGCTCGACGCCGGCAGCGGCTGGCGCTCCACCAGCCTGGGCATGACGGTGACCACGCCGCGGCTGGACGCCGCCTTGTCCCTGATGAGTGACGTGCTGCGCCAGCCCACGCTGGCCGCCGACGAGCTGGAGCGGCTGCGGGTGCAGGCCATCGACAACCTGCGCGTCAGCGACAGCAACCCCGGCAGCATCGCCAGCCGGGTGGCGCGCCGGCTGTACTGGGGCACCAGCGCCTATGGCAGCGTGACCACCGCCGAGACGCTGGGCCGCCTGCAGCGCGACGATCTGGTGGCCCTGCACCGCCAGGGCTTCCGCCCCGACCAGACGCTGCTGGTACTGGCCGGCGACCTGACGCCCGAGCGTGGCCGGGCGCTGGCGCGCCAGCACTTCGGCGATTGGCGCGCCAGCCGCATCGCGCCGCTGGAACGCCGCGACGGCCAGCCGGCACCGCTGGCGCCGCGCACGGTGCTGGTGGACCTGCCCGGCGTGGGCCAGAGCAGCGTGCTGGTGATGGCGCCGTACAGCTCGTTGGCGCCGCAGGACGTGCCCGAGTGGCGCATCGCCCAGGTGGCCAATGCGGTGCTGGGCGGCGGCTACTCGGCGCGGCTGAACCAGGAGGTGCGCATCAAGCGCGGCCTGAGCTACGGCGTGGGCACCGGCGTCGAGCAGCAGCCCGAAGGCGGCGTGTGGGACGCCAGCGCGCAGACCGACCACCGCAACGTGGCCCAGGTGGCGCAGCTGCTGCGTGAGCAGGTGCTGGGCCTGGCCGGCAACCCACCCACGGCGGACGAACTGGCCGCGCGCCAGGCCACGCTGGTGGGCAGCTTCGCGCGCCGGCTGGACACCAATGCCGGCATCGCCTCGTTGATCACCGCGCGCTGGGCCACCGGCCGGCCGCTGTCGGAGCTGAACCGCTTCGTCGACGAGATCCTGGCGGTGACGCCGGCCCAGGTGCAGGCCTTTGCCGGCCGGCGCTGGACCGAAGGCGCGCTGCGCACGGTGGTGGTGGGCGACTTCAGCGCCGCGCCCGAAGCCTTTGAGCAGTTGGCCAAGGCCGACCCGACGGCGCTGCGGCTGAAGGCCAGCGAGCTCGACTTCGGCAGCGGCGCGCTGCTGCCGCGCCGGCCCTGAAGGCGCGGCAGGCGGGCTACTTCGCGGTGGCCTGCCGCACCGCGTGCTCCCAGCCTTCCATCAAGGCCTGGGCGCGGGCGCGCGGCATCGTGGGCAGGAAGCGGCGCTGCACCTGCCATTGCTCGCTCAGCTCGTCCAGGCTGCCGAACACGCCAGTGGCCAGACCGGCCAGGTAGGCGGCGCCCAGCGCGGTGGTCTCGATCACCTGCGGGCGCACCACCGGCACGCCCAGCAGGTCGGCCTGGAACTGCATCAGCAGGTCGTTGACGCAGGCGCCGCCGTCCACCCGCAGCTCGCTCACCGGCGCGCCGCCGGCAGCCACCGCGTCGCGGCTCATGGCCTGCAGCAGCGCCGCGCTTTGAAAGGCGATGCTCTCCAGCGCCGCCCGCGCGATGTGGGCCACGGTGGTGCCACGCGTCACGCCGACGATGGCGCCGCGGGCGTCGGCGTCCCAGTAGGGCGCGCCCAGGCCGGTGAAGGCGGGCACGAACACCACGCCGCCGGCGTCGGGCACGCTCTCGGCCAGGGCCTGCACCTGGGCGCTGCTTTCGATGGCGCGCAGGCCGTCGCGCAGCCACTGCACCACCGCGCCGCCGATGAACACGCCGCCCTCGAAGGCGAACTGCGGCGTGCCGTCCACCTGCGCGGCGGCGGTGGTCAGCAGGCCGTTGGCCGAGGTCTCGAAGCGTGGGCCGGTGGGCATCAACATGAAGCAGCCGGTGCCGTAGGTGTTCTTGGCCAGCCCGGGCCGAAAGCACGCCTGGCCGAACAGGGCGCTCTGCTGGTCGCCCGCGATGCCGGCGATCGGCACCTCGCCGCCCAGGAATTCGGCATCGGCCACGCCGTACACGTGGCTGGAAGGGTGCACCTCGGGCAGCACGCTGGCCGGGATCTTCAGCAGCTGCAGCAGCTCTTCGTCCCACTGGTTGCGGCGGATGTCGAACAGCATGGTGCGCGAGGCATTGCTCACGTCGGTGGCATGCACCTGGCCACGGGTGAGCTGCCACAGCAGCCAGCTGTCCACGGTGCCGAAGGCCAGCTCGCCGCGGTCGGCGGCTTCACGCGCGCCGGGCACCTGGTCGAAAAGCCAGCGCAGCTTGGTGGCCGAGAAATACGCGTCGATCACCAGGCCGGTGCTGCGCTGCACCCGCTCGCCCATGCCGGCGTCGCGCAGCTCGGCGCACAGGGGCTCGGCTCGGCGGTCCTGCCAGACGATGGCGTTGTGGATGGGCTCGCCGGTGCGGCGGTTCCACAGCAGCGTGGTCTCGCGCTGGTTGGTGATGCCGATGCCGGCCAGCGCCTTGGCGTCGAGCTTCGCCTTGGCCAGGGCGCCCCGGCAGACCTCGACCGTCGCCGCCCAGATCTCCTCGGGATCGTGTTCGACCCAGCCGGGCCTGGGGAAGATCTGCGGCAGTTCCTTCTGCGCCGAGGCGACCGGACGGCCGCCCGCATCGAAGACGATGGCGCGGGTGCTGGTCGTGCCCTGATCTATGGCGAGAACGTGCTGGGCAGCCATCGCGCGGTGAGAGCCTAGTGGGCGCGATCGATTGCGAAGTCGACCGCCTCGAGCAGCGCGGCCTTGAGCGGCGTACCGGGGAACAGGCCCAGCGCATCGCGCGCC
>CAKZXL010000676.1 GCA_937883885.1 uncultured Aquincola sp.
AGACCACCAAGGTGGCCAACCAGATCATCGTGGCGCTGAACATCGCGGCGGTGGGCGAAGCGCTGCTGTTCGCCAGCAAGGCCGGCGCCGACCCGGCCAAGGTGCGCCAGGCGCTGATGGGCGGCTTCGCGGCCAGCCGCATCCTGGAAGTGCACGGCGAGCGCATGGTCAAGCGCACTTTCAACCCGGGCTTCCGCATCGGCCTGCACCAGAAAGACTTGAATCTGGCCCTGCAAGGCGCCAAGGCCATTGGCGTGGCGCTGCCGCAGACGGCCGGCGCCGCGCAGCTGATGCAGGTGGCCGCCGCCCAAGGCTGGGACCAGCTCGATCACTCCGCGCTGGTCAAGGCGCTGGAGGTGATGGCGGGGCATGAGGTGGCGAAGGGGGGCTGAGATCCCCAGGGTCCGAAGGGCCCTTTGACAAGGGCCGGGGGACGCGAGCGCAGCGAGCTTGGGGGCGAACCTCAGTCCCGCCGGGCCGCCCCAAGGGACTGAGCTCCCCCTCGGGGGGCGCGAGCGTAGCGAGCTTGGGGGCTGCAGTCACCCCGCCGCGCCGAACTCGTCGCCCAGTTCCGCAGCGCGATGCTGCGCCGCCTGCAGGGCCTTCACGAACGCGGCCTTCACGCCGTCGGCTTCCAACGAGCTGAGCGCGGCGTAGGTGGTGCCGCCCTTGGAGGTGACGCGCTCACGCAGCACCGCGGGCGGCTCCGCACTCTGCTGGGCCAGCGCAGTGGCGCCGGCGAAGGTGCCCAGCGCCAGCTGCTTGCCTTCTTCGGCGCTCAGGCCCATGGCCTCGGCCGCGGCCATCATGGCTTCCAGCACATAGAACACATAGGCGGGGCCGGAGCCCGACAAGGCGGTGACCGCATCCAGCGCCACCTCCTGCTGCACCCACAGCACCCGACCGGTGGGCGCCAGCACCGCCTCCACCGCGGCGCGCTGCCCGGCGCTCACGTCCGGGCGGGCATACAGGCCGCTCATGCCCTGGCCGATCAGCGCCGGGGTGTTGGGCATGGCGCGCACCACGGCCTGGCTGCCGGTGGCGCGGGCGATGTCGTCGCTGCGGATGCCGGCCATGACCGACAGTTGCAGCGCTCCGCCGATGTGGCCAGCGCAAGGGCGCGCGGCCTCCTGGAATAGCTGCGGCTTGACGGCCCACACCACCATCTGCGCCTCGGCCAGCGCCGGGCCGGGCTCAGCCAGCGTGCGCACGCCGAAGTCGGTCTGCAATCGGTCGCGCTGCGCCTGGCCGGGGTCCACCACCAGGATGGAAGCGGGCGCGCGGCCGGCGCGTACCAGGCCGCCGATGATGGCGCTGGCCATGTTGCCGCCGCCGATGAAGGCGATGGTGCCAAGTGTCGAAGGGCTGATTTCGCTCATACGGCCAGTGTAGGCGGCGGGCCTCCGCGCCCGGGTCATGCACAACACGCATACATACCCACTCGCGGCGCACACGGCGCCTGACTACATTGGCGCCACGACAACATCGTGGCCCGCAACAGGCGCCACCGGAGAAGCCATGTCACAAGCAGCCTTGTCCTTTGTGAACCCCACCGACAACAGCCCGTGGGGCACCTACCTGTCGCAGGTCGACCGCGTGGCGCCGTACCTGGGCCACCTCGCCAAGTGGCTGGAAACGCTCAAGCGCCCCAAGCGCACGCTGATCGTCGACATCCCCATCGAGCTGGACAACGGCACCGTGGCCCACTTCGAGGGCTACCGCGTGCAGCACAACCTGTCGCGCGGCCCGGGCAAGGGCGGCGTGCGCTACCACCCCGACGTGACGCTGGAAGAGGTGATGGCGCTGTCGGCCTGGATGACGGTCAAGACCGCGGCGGTGAACCTGCCCTACGGCGGCGCCAAGGGCGGCATCCGCATCGACCCCAAGCAGTACTCGCGCAAAGAGATCGAGCGCGTGACGCGCCGCTACACCAGCGAGATCGGCATCATCATCGGCCCGCAGCAGGACATCCCCGCGCCGGACGTCAACACCAACGGCCAGATCATGGCCTGGATGATGGACACCTACTCGATGAACGTCGGCGGCACCGCCACCGGCGTCGTCACCGGCAAGCCCATCCACCTGGGCGGCTCGCTGGGCCGGGTCAAGAGCACCGGCCGCGGCGTGTTCGTCACCGGCCGCGAGGCGGCCCGCCGCATCGGCGTGAACCTGGAAGGCGCCCGCGTGGCGGTGCAAGGCTTCGGCAACGTGGGTTCTTCGGCCGCGGAGCTGTTCGCCCAGGCCGGCGCCAAGATCGTGGCGGTGCAGGACCACAGCGGCACCATCTACAACGACAACGGCGTGGACGTGGCGGCGCTGACCGCCGCGGTGAAGGACACCGGCGGCGTGGCCGGTTTTGCCGGTGCCGACCGCATGAACGCCGAAGAGTTCTGGGACGTGCGCTGCGACATCCTGGTGCCCGCCGCCCTCGAAGGCGTGATCACCGCCGAGCGCGCCCAGCGCATCACCGCCAAGCTGGTGCTGGAAGGCGCCAACGGCCCCACGGTGCCGCAGGCCGACGACATCCTGGCCGACCGCGGCGTGCTGGTGGTGCCGGACGTGATCTGCAATGCCGGCGGCGTGACCGTCAGCTACTTCGAGTGGGTGCAGGACTTTTCCAGCTTCTTCTGGAGCGAGGACGAGATCAACGTGCGCCTGGACAAGATCATGGTGGACGCGCTGTGCAAGATCTGGGACACGGCCGACAAGCACAAGATCACGCTGCGCACCGCCACCTTCGCGGTGGCCTGCGAGCGCATCCTGACCGCGCGCGAAGAGCGCGGCCTGTACCCCTGATACCCACGACAACCCCTGCACAGCGGCAGGGGTGGCACAGCTACGATGCGGGCCCTTCCAGGCCCGTTTTTCATTTGCTCATGCAACGCCGTACCGTTCTGCCCACCCTGCTTGCCACCGTCGCCCTGGTGGCCGGCGCCCTGCCCGCCCGGGCGCAGCCGAACTGGCCCACGCGGCCGGTGCACATCGTGGTGCCGGCGCCGGCCGGCAGCTCGCTGGACATCATCGCCCGCCTGCTGGGCGAACGCCTGAAAGACCGCTGGGGCCAGCCCGTGATGGTGGACAACAAGCCCGGCGCCGGCGGCATGCTGGGCGTGGACGTGGCAGCCAAGGCGCGCGACGAGGGGCACACCCTCGCGCTGGGCTTCAACGGGCCCATCGCCTTTGCGCCCTACCTCTACCGCAAGATGCCCTACGACCCGGCCAAGGACCTGGTGCCGGTGGTGATGACCACCTCGCAGCCCAATGTGCTGGCCGTCAATGCCAACCTGCCGGTCAAGACAACGCAGGAGTTCGTGGCCTGGGTGAAGCAGCAGAACGGCAAGATGAACTACTCGTCGCTGGGCATCGGCAGCTCCAGCCACCTGACGATGGAGCTGCTGCTGGCGCAGACGGGCCTGACCGGCACCCACGTGCCCTACAACGGCTCGCCGCCGGCCGCGCTGGCCGTGGCCCAGGGCGACACCGACGCCACCTTCACCACCGCGCCGGCGCTGCTCAACCACGTCAAGGCCGGCAAGGTGCGGCTGCTGGCCGTCAGCGCCGCCCAGGTGCCCGACAGCCTGAAGGGCCTGCCCACGCTGGCCGATGGCGGCGTCAAGGGCGTGGAGTCGATGGCCTGGAACGGCCTCTTCGTGGCCGCCGGCACGCCCGACGCGGTGGTGCAGAAGATCAATGCCGACGTGAACGCCGCGCTGGCCGACCCGCAGCTCAAGACCGTGATGGACAACCAGGGCCTGACCGTGGTGGGCGGCACGCAGGCCGACTTCCGCAAGCTGCTGGACGCCGAGTCGCGCCGCTGGGGCGCGGTGATCGAGCGCATCGGCCTGAAACTGGATTGAGGCTGGAAAGGCCCCTCAGCCTCGCGGCGGCCTTGCGGCACGTAGAGTCGGCCGACTGATGCGACCGCTGCCGCTGCTGATCATCCTGATGGTGCTGGACCATGTGGCCTTCAATGGCGGCCGCATCGCCGTCTCGCTCACCGCCATCTCGCAAGGGGCCTCGCCGCTGACGGTGGGGCTGTTGATGGCCTCGTTCGCGCTACTGCCGGCGCTGCTGGCGGTGCCCGCCGGCCGCTGGATCGACGGCGTGGGCGTGCAGCGGCCGATGATGGTGGGCTCGGTCGGCGTGGGTCTGGGCACCTTGCTGCCTTTCCTGGCGCCGCAGCTGCCCGGGCTGGCGGTGGCCAGCGTGCTCATCGGCGTCTCGTTCATGCTCATCAACGTGGCGGCCTACCACGCGGTGGGCGAGCTCAGCAGCGCCGAAGACCGCACCGCCAACTTCAGCTACGTGGCGCTGGGTTTCTCCACGTCCAGCTTCATCGCGCCGCTGCTCACCGGCGTGTCCATCGACCAGCTGGGCCACCGCAGCAGCTTCCTGGTGCTGGCGCTGTTCACCGTGATGCCGGCCGCCGTGCTGGCGCTGGTGGGCCTGCCCAACACGCGTCGCAAGCCGGTGGCCTTGCCCGAAGGCGGCAGCGCTGCCAAGCCGCGCCTCTTCGACCTGCTGCGCAGCCCGCAGATGCGCCACCTCTTCATCGCCATCGCGGTGCTGACGGTGGCCTGGGACATCTATACCTTTGCCATGCCGCTGTACGGCACGCAGATCGGCCTCAGCGCCTCGCAGATCGGCATCGTGATGGGCAGCTTCGCAGCGGCCAGCTTCATGGTGCGGCTGGCGATGCCCTTCGTGGCGGCGCGGGTGGCGCCGTGGCAGCTGATCACGGTGTCGATGCTGCTGGCCGCGGCCAGTTATGCGGCCATCCCGTTCAGCCACGAGGTGGGCACCCTGATGGCCATCATGTTCGTGCTGGGCGCCAGCCTGGGCGCGCCGCACCCGATGGTGCTGACGCTGCTGCACCACTCGGCCCCCGAAGGCCGCGCCGGTGAGGCGGTGGGCCTGCGCACCATGTTCATCAACACCAGCCAGACGGCGATGCCGCTGGTCTTCGGTGTGCTGGGCGCTGCGCTGGGCCTGGCCCCGCTGTTTCTGGCGATGACGGCTGCCCTGCTGGGCGGCGGCGCCATGGCGCGCCGCGTGGCACGCACGCAGCAAGGCCGCTGAGCGGGCCGGCGCGGGCGGCCCGCCCGGCGCGAAACGATCCACCGCCCGGTGCGCCGCACCCTGGATAAATCGCGGCATTCGCGTTTGCCCGCAGAGGGTTGATGCGGGGACCGGCCCCGGTCCATTGGCACCAGAATCCGCGGCGCTGTGGCCCACAGCGCCGAAGGAAATCCGCCGCAAATGGCCGATCGGACCTGTTCTGCACCATGATGGATCTTTCCGCCAGCAGATCGCTCGACAAGATCGACACCAACATCCTGCGGGCACTCCAGGCCGATGGCCGCATGTCCAACCTGCGGCTGGCCGAGGTGGTGCAGCTGTCGCCCACGGCGGTGCTGGAGCGTGTCAAACGGCTGACGCGCGACGGCTTCATCCTCGGCTACGAGGCGCGGCTGAACCCGCAGCTGCTGGGGGCCGGACTGCTGATCTTCGTGGAGGTGCTGCTCGACCGCACCGCACCGCGGCAGCTCGAAGCCTTCAAGGCCGAGGTGATGGCGCGGCCCGAGATCCTGGAATGCCACCTGGTGGCCGGCGCCTTCGACTACCTGCTCAAGACCCGGGTGGCCGACATGGCCGCCTACCGCGACCTGATCAGCTCCGGCATCTGGACCCTGCCCGGCGTGCGTGAGACACGCACCTACGCGGTGATCGAAGAAGTCAAGAGCACCACTTTGCTGCCTGTCTAGACAACTCCATGAGCGACTACATCCTCGAGACGCGCGACCTGACCAAGGAGTTCAAGGGCTTCACCGCGGTGGACCGCGTGAACCTGCAGGTGCGGCGTGGCCACATCCATGCGCTCATCGGCCCCAACGGCGCGGGCAAGACCACCTGCTTCAACCTGCTGACCAAGTTCCTCACGCCCACGCGCGGCACCATCCTGTTCAACGGGGCGGACATCACCGGCGAGAAGCCGGCGCAGATCGCGCGCCGCGGGGTGATCCGCTCGTTCCAGATCTCGGCCGTGTTCCCGCACCTGACGGTGCTGGAGAACGTGCGCATCGGGCTGCAGCGCTTCACCGGCACTTCGTTCCATTTCTGGAAGGGCCTGACCGCACTGCGCGAGCTGGACGCCAAGGTGTTGGCGCTGCTGGAACTGGTGGACCTGCGCGACATGGCGCAGGCCAAGGCCGCCGACCTGCCCTACGGCCGCAAGCGCGCACTCGAGATCGCCACCACCATGGCCATGGAGCCTGAACTGATGCTGCTGGACGAACCCACCCAGGGCATGGGCCACGAAGACGTGGACCGCGTGACCCAGCTGATCAAGCGCGTGGCCGAAGGCCGCACGGTGCTGATGGTGGAGCACAACATGCGCGTGGTCTCGACCATCGCCGACCGCCTGACGGTGCTGGCCCGCGGCGCCGTGCTGGCCGAGGGCAACTACGCCGAGGTCTCGCGCCACCCGGCGGTGCTCGAGGCCTACATGGGCAGCGAAGCCACCGAGCTGCAGGGTGCGCACTGATGTCTACTGCCGCCCTCGAAATCAAGGACCTGCAGGCCTGGTACGGCGAGAGCCACATCCTGCATGGCATCAGCCTGACGGTGCACAGCGGCCAGGTGGTGACGCTGCTGGGCCGCAATGGCGCCGGGCGCACCACCACGCTGCGGGCCATCATGGGCCTGACCGGTGACCGCAAGGGCTCGATCAAGGTGCACGGCACCGAGACCATCGGCCTGCCCACGCACCGCATCGCCCACCTGGGCATCGGCTACTGCCCGGAAGAGCGCGGCATCTTCGCGGCGCTGACCACCGAAGAGAACCTGCGCCTGCCGCCCAAGCTGACGGCCGGCCGCGGCAAGGCGATGACCGAAGCCGAGCTGTACGCCATGTTCCCCAACCTGCAGGAGCGCCGCCACAGCCCCGGCACGCGCCTGTCGGGCGGCGAGCAGCAGATGCTGGCCGTGGCCCGCATCCTGCGCACCGGTGCCGACATCCTGCTGCTCGACGAGATCTCCGAAGGCCTGGCGCCGGTGATCGTGCAGGCGCTGGCCCGCATGATCACCACGCTCAAGGCCCAGGGCTTCACCATCGTGATGGTGGAGCAGAACTTCCGCTTCGCCGCCCCGCTGGCCGATCACTTCCACGTGATCGAGCATGGCCAGGTGGTCGAGTCCTTCCCCGCCTCGCAACTGGCCGAGAAACAGGCCGTGCTCGACGAGCTGTTGAGCGTGTGATCGCCGTTCCCACCCCTCACCCACCCATCCCTTCCTGGAGACGAGCATGACTTTCGACTTCCGACGCATCGCGATCGCCGCCGCCGCTGCCTGCGGCCTGTCCGGCGCCGCCCACGCGCAGATCTCCGGCGACGTGATCAAGATCGGCATCATCACCGACATGTCCAGCGTGTACGCCGACATCGACGGCGCTGGCGGCGTGGAGGCCATCAAAATGGCGATCGCCGACCTGAAGGGCAGCGTGGCCGGCAAGAAGGTGGAGGTGCTGTACGCCGACCACCAGAACAAGGCCGACGTGGCTGCCAGCAAGGCCCGCGAATGGATCGACACCCAGGGCCTGGACATGCTGATCGGCGGCACCAATTCGTCCACCAACCTGGCGATGGCCAAGATCGCGGCCGAGAAGAAGAAGCCCTTCATCTCCATCGGCGCGGCCACCGCCCGCCTGACCAACGAAGACTGCACGCCCTACACCGTGCACTACGCCTACGACACCGTGGCCCTGGCCAACGGCACCGGCAATGCGGTGGTCAAGGCCGGCGGCAAGAGCTGGTACTTCCTGACCGCGGACTACGCCTTCGGTCATTCGCTGCAGGCCGACACCACCGCGGTGGTGACCAAGGCCGGCGGCACGGTGGTGGGCAGCGTGCGGGCACCGCTGGGCGCCAGCGACTTCAGCTCCTTCCTGCTGCAGGCGCAAGGCAGCAAGGCGCAGATCCTGGGCCTGGCCAATGCGGGGGGCGACACGGTCAACTCGATCAAGGCGGCCAACGAGTTCGGCATCACCAAGACGATGAAGCTGGCCGGCCTGCTGATGTTCATCAACGACGTGCACTCGCTGGGCCTGAAGGCCACCGAAGGCATGTACCTGACCGACGGCTGGTACTGGAACCAGAACGCCGAATCGCGCGCCTGGGCCAAGCGCTTCTTCGAGAAGATGAAGCGCATGCCGTCCATGCTGCAGGCGGCCGACTACTCGGCCACGATGCACTACCTGAAGGCGGTGGAGGCCACCAAGACCGACGACGCCGACAAGGTGATGGCGCAGATGAAGGCCACCAAGATCAACGACTTCTTTGCCAAGAACGGCGAGATCGGCCCCGACGGCCGCATGCGCTACGACATGTACCTGATGCAGGTGAAGGCGCAGAAGGACTCCACCGAGCCCTGGGACTACTACAACGTGGTGCAGAAGATCCCCGCCGCCGAGGCCTATACCAAGCTGGCCGAGAGCAAGTGCCCCTTGGTGAAGAAGTGAATGTTGGCCCCCAAGACGCCTGCGACGTCGCCTCCCCGAGGGGGAGCCGGCCGCCTTGGGGCGGCCCGGCGGCGGCCGGGTTGCCTCCCGCCGGTAGATAGGACCTTTCATGTCCAACCTGTTTGACATTCCGCTGCCGGCGCTGCTCGGCCAGCTGCTGCTGGGCCTGGTCAACGGCTCGTTCTACGCGATGCTGTCGCTGGGCCTGGCGGTCATCTTCGGCATGCTCAACATCATCAACTTCGCCCACGGGGCGCTGTACATGATGGGGGCCTTCCTGGCCTGGATGGGGCTGGAGTACCTGGGTCTGAACTACTGGCTGATGCTGCTGGCCGCGCCGCTGGTGGTGGGCGTGCTGGGCATCTTGATCGAGCGGCTGCTGCTGCAGTGGTTGTACAAGCTCGACCACCTGTACGGCCTGCTGCTCACCTTCGGCATCACGCTGGTCACCGAAGGTTTGTTCCGCTCGTTCTACGGCGTCTCGGGCAATCCTTATCCGGTGCCCGATGCGCTGCAGGGCGCCACCAACCTGGGCTTCATGGTGCTGCCCAACTACCGGGCCTGGGTGGTGGTGGCGTCCATCGTGGTGTGCCTGGCGGTGTGGGCACTGATCGAGAAGACCTCCATCGGCGCCACGCTGCGCGCCGGCACCGAGAACCCGAAGCTGGTGCAGGCCTTCGGCATCAACGTGCCGCGCATGATCACCCTCACCTACGCCGGTGGCGTGGCGCTCGCGGCCTTTGCCGGCGTGCTGGCCGCGCCCATCCTGCAGGTCAATGCGCTGATGGGCAGCAACCTCATCATCGTGGTGTTCGCGGTGGTGGTCATCGGCGGCATGGGCTCCATCCTCGGCTCCATCCTCACCGGGCTGGGGCTGGGGGTGATCGAGGGCCTGACCAAGGTGTTTTATCCCGAGGCTTCGTCCACCGTGGTGTTCCTCATCATGGCCGTGGTGCTGCTCATCCGCCCGGCGGGCCTGTTCGGCAAGGAAAAATGACGTGAGCACAGCCCCTGTGACCTCTCCGCGCTCGCCGCTGCTGGGCTATGCGCTGCTGTTCGCGGCGGTGGCGGCGCTGCCGCTGCTGGGCGCGTACCCCATCTTCGTGATGAAGGTGATGTGTTATGCCCTCTTCGCCTGCGCCTTCAACCTGCTGATCGGCTTCACCGGGCTGCTGAGCTTCGGGCATGCGGCCTTTCTGGGTGCGGCGGCCTATGGCGCCGGCCATGCGCTCAAGGTGTGGGGCCTGCCCCCGCTGGCGGGCCTGGGCTTCGGCGTGCTGATGGCGGCGCTGGCCGGGCTGGCCTTCGGCTGGCTGGCCATCCGGCGCAGCGGCATCTATTTTTCGATGATCACGCTGGCGCTGTCGCAGATGCTGTTCTTCTTCTTCCTGCAGGCGCCGTTCACCGGCGGGGAAGACGGGCTGCAATCGGTGCCGCGCGGCACGCTGCTGGGCCTGGACCTGGGCAACGACCTGACGCTGTACTACCTGGTGCTGGTGATCTTCCTGTTCGGCTTCTGGCTGATCTACCGCACGGTGCATTCGCCCTTCGGTCAGGTGCTCACCTCGATCCGCGAGAACGAGGCCCGTGCCACCTCGCTGGGCTACGACGTCGACCGCTTCAAGCTGGTGGCCTTCGTGCTGTCGGCGGCCCTGGCCGGCCTGGCCGGTGCCACCAAGACGCTGGTGCTGGGCTTTGCCACGCTGACCGACGCGGTGTGGACCACCTCGGGCGCGGTGATCCTGATGACGCTGGTAGGCGGCATGGGCACGCTGCTGGGGCCCATCGTCGGCGCACTGGTGATCATCGCGCTGGAGAACAAGATCGGCGACGTGGGCAAGGCCCTGGCCGACCTGACCGGCGTGGCCTGGTTCAACGGCCTGGGCGAGGCGGTGAGCCTGGTCACCGGCCTCATCTTCATCGTCTGCGTGCTGGCTTTCCGCCGCGGGGTGGTGGGCGAGATCCAGCACCGCTGGGGCAAGCGCTAAGACGCCGCGAGCTGCCTCAGGCGCTGGAGATCCACTTCCGGCAGGCCCGCATGCTCCGCCCGGACGATGGCGTAGGCCGACATCGCCCGGGCCGCCGTCGGCACCGCTCCGGTGGTGCCGCACAGCGACTGCAGCGCCCGCTGCAAGGTCTCCCCTACCTCGACGGCCGAGGCGCCATAACGCGCGATGGGCGCGAAGACGTCTTCCACCATGCCGGCTTCACGCACGGCGGGTGCCCAGACCCGGTCGAACTGCACCGGCTCGGCCAGGTCGTGGCGCTGGCGTTGCACCGACCAATGGGACAGCACCCGCACCGCGGTGGCCATCACGTCGAAGGCCGTGCCGGGATCGTTGACGGCCGGTGACAGCGACCGCGCCGCCACTTCACCCAGCACCACCAGCCCGAAGCGCGGGTCGTGGTCGAAGGTGCGGGCCGGGCCGATGGAAAACGCATCGCGGATCTTTTGCCGGGCCGCATCGTCCATGGGCCGGGTGCAGCTGGCGATCACCGTGCCGGGGCCGATGAAATCACCCGGCAGCACATGCACATGCAGCTGCGCATCCAGCGCCTCGGCGCGGGCCTGCAGCAGGTCGGTCGACACATGCATGACGAAGCCGGTGTCCGGCGACACGATCTCGTGGCTGCCGCGCTCGCCCTCCTGCTGCGCATGACCGCCCAGGAAGGGCCTGGCCAGGCGCTCGTCCATGGCCTTGCGGGTGGCCGACTCGACGCGGCGGATGGTTTCGCCCAGCCGACCCAGCACCGACAGGTAGTCGATCCAGCGCAGGAACACGATCACCACCGTGACCAGCACCACGAGCGTGAAGCCGAACAGCACCAGCCGCCCGCCATCGCCATAGATGTGCGCATGAAGGCCGACCAGCGCGATCACGCTGTAGACGAAGGCACCGATGAACACCGCCAGCGTGTTCTGGATGGTGGTGTCTTCGATCAGCAGCTGCGCCGCCCGCGGCGTGGCGCTGTTTGACACCGCCGAGAACGAAGCCACCATGGTGCTGGCCGAGAAGATCGCCACCGTCAGCATGCTGGAGGCCAGGATGTTGAGCAGGCTGTCGATGGAGTCCGAACCCAGCTTCAGCGCCACGTCGCGGCCGATGTAGGGGCCGAGCACCGACGCCAGCGCGACGGCCAGCACCGCAAAGCCGGCGAACAGCGAACAGCGCCACCAGGTCTTGCGGGTGATGCGCTGCAGGAAAAAGATGAGCTTGTCGGACATCGGCCAAGGGTAGCGCTTTGTCGCGCCGGGCCCAGGCTGCTTCAGCGGCTGCCGAAGATCGCGGTGCCCACGCGCACGATGGTGGCGCCTTCGGCGATGGCGGCCTCCAGGTCGGCGCTCATGCCCATCGACAGCGTGTCCAGCTGCGGCGCCTGCTCACCCAGCTCGGCGCGCAGCTTCTCCAGCAGCTCACGCAGCGCCCGGTGCGGCGCCCGCTGGGCGGCTTCGTCGGCCGCCGGCTCGGGGATGGCCATCAGGCCGCGCAGCACCAGCCGCGGCAAGGCCGCCACCTGTCGCGCCACTTCCAGCACTTCGGCGGGCTGCAGGCCGCTTTTGCTGGCTTCGCCGCTGATGTTGACCTGCAGGCACACCTGCAGCGGCGGCAGGCCGGGCGGCCGCTGGTCCGACAAGCGCTGCGCGATCTTCAGCCGGTCGACCGAGTGCACCCAATCGAAGTTTTCTGCCACCGGCCGGCTTTTGTTGCTCTGAATCGGGCCGATAAGGTGCCATTGAAGCTGCGTGCGCAGCGCGGACAAGGCGTCTATCTTGGCCAGGGCTTCCTGGATGTAGTTCTCGCCGAAGGCGCGCTGGCCGGCGTCGAAGGCCTGCTGCACCGCGTCGGCGCCGAAGGTCTTGCTGACGGCCAGCAGCTGCACGCTGCCCGCCGGGCGTTGTGCGGTCTGGCAGGCGGCGGCGATGCGCGCGCGCGTTTGTTCCAACCGGGTCGGGATGCTCACCATAATCAGCTCCGAGCCTAACCCAGCCGCCCACCCGGGCGGCCCGTTTCGATGGACATCACCCAGCTGCTGGCGTTTTCGGTCAAGAACAAGGCCTCTGACCTGCACCTGTCGGCCGGCCTGCCGCCCATGATCCGCGTGCACGGCGACGTGCGGCGCATCAACGTGGAGGCGCTGGACCACAAGACCGTGCACGACATGGTGTACGACATCATGAACGACGCCCAGCGCAAGCTCTACGAGGACACGCTGGAGTGCGACTTCTCGTTCGAGATCCAGGGCCTGGCGCGTTTCCGGGTCAATGCCTACAACCAGAACCGCGGCGCCGGCGCCGTGTTCCGCACCATTCCCAGCAAGATATTGACGCTGGAGCAGCTGCAGGCGCCCAAGGTGTTTGCCGACCTGGCGCTGCGCCCGCGTGGCCTGGTGCTGGTCACCGGCCCCACCGGCTCGGGCAAAAGCACCACGCTGGCGGCCATGGTCAACCACCTGAACGAAAACGAGTACGGCCACGTGCTCACGGTGGAAGACCCGATCGAATTCGTGCACGAGAGCAAGAAGTGCCTGGTCAACCAGCGCGAGGTGGGGCCGCATACGCTGAGCTTTTCGAACGCGCTGCGCTCGGCCCTGCGTGAAGACCCGGACGCCATCCTGGTGGGCGAAATGCGCGACCTGGAAACCATCCGCCTGGCGCTCACCGCGGCCGAGACCGGCCACCTGGTGTTCGGCACCCTGCACACCAGCAGTGCCGCCAAGACCATCGACCGGGTGGTGGACGTGTTCCCCGCGGCCGAGAAGGACATGGTGCGCGCGATGCTGTCCGAATCGCTGGTGGCGGTGATTTCGCAGACGCTGTGCAAGACCCGCGACGGCAGCGGCCGCGTGGCGGCGCACGAGATCATGATCGCCAACTCGGCCATCAAGAACCTGATCCGCGAGAACAAGATCGCCCAGATGTACTCCGCCATCCAGACCGGCCAGGGCCTGGGCATGCAGACGCTGGACCAGAACCTGGCCGACCTGGTGCGCCGCAACGTCATCACCCCGGCCGAAGCGCGCAGCAAGGCCAAGACGCCCGAGAACTTCCCGGGCTGAAAGCCGCCACCTCGTGACTTCCCCGCCGTCCTCGCCATCCGCGCCCCACATTTCGGCCGACATGCCGGCCGACGCCGACGACACGCCCACCCCGATGCGCGTGCGCTGGCCCGAGCGTGCGCTGGCCATCGGTGCCCGCGCGCTGCCCGAGGCCGAAGGCATCGCCCTCTTCGTGCAGGCCTGGCAGCGTGAGCCGCAGGTGCTGCCGCTGGCCGAACCAGAGCTGCAGCGCCTGGCCGCCTGGGCACAGGTGGTGGAAGTGCCCGCCGGCCGCCGCCTGATCGAGCAGGACGAGCTGGGCGACTACCTGCTGGTGGTGCTGGAAGGCAGCCTGGTGGTCGAGCGCAGCATCGCCGGCAGCCCGGCGGTGCGCCTGTCAGAAGCGCGCGCCGGCGACATGCTGGGCGAGATGTCGCTGCTGGACGCCGGCTCGCGTTTTTCGCACGTCACCACGACCACGGCCAGCCGCATCGCGGTGCTGCAGGCCGACCCCTTTCACCGGCTGATGCAGGAAGATCCGCGTCTGGCGCTGGCCTTGATGGCCGCGCTGTCGCGCCGCCTGTCGCTGCGGGTGCGGCAGCTGGGCGCCCGGCTGGGCGCGCTGCTGTCCGCCTGAAACCCTCCCCCTGAACGAACCCCACGCCGGACCCGCACCATGGAAAGAGACCAGGCCTCCAAGTTCGTCAGCGATCTGCTGCGGTTGATGATCGCCCGCGGCGGTTCCGACCTCTTCCTGACCGCGGACTTTCCGCCGGCCATCAAGGTGGACGGCAAGATCACCAAGGTGTCGCCGCAGCCGCTGACCGCCCAGCACACGCTGGCGCTGGCGCGCGCGCTGATGAACGACAAGCAGGCCGCCGAATTCGAGCGCACCAAGGAATGCAACTTCGCCATCTCGCCGCAGGGCGTGGGGCGCTTCCGCTGCAATGCCTTCGTGCAGCAGGGCCAGGTGGGCCTGGTGCTGCGGACGATTCCGGCCACGCTGCCCACCATCGACGGGCTGAACCTGCCGCCGGTGATGAAGGAAGTGGCGATGACCAAGCGCGGTCTGGTCATCTTCGTCGGCGCCACCGGCTCGGGCAAGAGCACCTCGCTGGCGGCGATGGTGGACTACCGCAACGAAAACTCGTACGGGCACATCATCACCATCGAAGACCCGGTGGAGTTCGTGCACCCGCACAAGAACTGCATCGTCACCCAGCGCGAAGTGGGACTGGACACCGACGGCTGGGACATCGCGCTGAAGAACACGCTGCGCCAGGCGCCCGACGTGATCCTGATGGGCGAGATCCGCGACCGCGAGACGATGGAGCATGCGGTGGCCTTCGCCGAGACCGGCCACCTGTGCATGGCCACGCTGCATGCCAACAGCGCCAACCAGGCGCTGGACCGGGTGATCAACTTCTTCCCCGAAGAGCGCCGCCAGCAGCTGCTGATGGACCTGTCGCTCAACCTCAAGGCGCTGGTGTCGCAGCGGCTGCTGCCACGCGAAGAGGGCAAAGGCCGCGTGGCCGCGGTGGAGATCCTGCTGAACACGCCGCTGGTGTCCGACATGATCTTCAAGGGCGAGGTGGGCGAGCTCAAGGAGCTGATGAAGCGCAGCCGCGAACTGGGCATGCAGACCTTCGACCAGGCCTTGTTCGACCTGTTCGAGGCCCACGCCGTGACCTACGAAGACGCTTTGCGCAACGCCGATTCGGTGAACGACCTGCGGCTGCAGATCAAGCTCAACAGCCGCCGGCTGCGCGGCGCCGACCTGGCCTCGGGCACGGAGCACCTGACGATCATTTGAAGCCGGGCCCCCTAAACTCGCCGCACACACGAATGAGCGGACGGAGGGACGGCGTGTCCATCGAGATCAAGTTCGACGAAGCAGCGCGACGCATCTTCGTCTTCGATGAGGTGTACTCGGAGCGCGCGGCGCGCGAGCAGGCCGAAAAGCGCAAGCTCGGCGCCTTCGGCACGGTGGCGCGCATGCAATCGCTGATCGCGGGTGGGCCCAAGCCGGAGACGGTGTCGCTGTCCAAGTCGGAGCTGCGCTACGAGCCCTTCTGGCTGGTCAGCGCCCAGCGGGCGGTGGACTACACCTGCCAGGTGGAATACACGATGGCCGTCGACAACGCCCATGCGCAACGGGTGCAGATCGGCAGCTTCACCACCGAGGTGGCCGCCCGGGGCAGCAAACGGCAGATCGTGGTGCCGGCGCTGGAAACCTGCCATCGCAAGATCGACTTCGCGACCCACCTCGACGGACTCAAGCGCGAGATCCGCGCCGCCACGCTGGAAGCCTATGTGCGCAACTACAAGGCACAGGACGTGGAGGCGATGACCGCCAGCAATGCTGTGGAGTCGCTGGTGTCCGTGGCCTCGGTGATCCAGATCGCCACCTCGCGGCTGACGGGCGAGGCCATCACCGCGCACGAGATCGGCCACGACCAGCTGCTGATCGACAAGCTGTACCTGTACTGGCGCCCGGTGTTCGCCTTTGAATACGTGTGGACGGCCAACGGCAAGACGGGCGTGGTGGAGATCGACGGCCTCACCGGCGACGGCGTCTCCAACGGTCAGTGGTTCAAGGACAAGCTGCAACGGGTGATGACCCGCGACATGCTGATCGAGGTGAGCTCCGAAGTGGCCAACGCCGTGGTGCCCGGCACCGGCGTGGCCGTCAAGCTGATCGACCGCATGCTGTGACGCGGCGGGCACCCGCCCACCGCGCCGCGATCACTTCTCGACCACAGGCGCCGGCTTGGTGTTGGCCAGCTCGGCCTCGGTGATCACCTCGAACACGCGCACCACCTTCTGCACGCCGCTCACGCTGCGGGCCAGGTCGCTGGCGCGCACGGCTTCGCGTTCGGTGACCACGCCCATCAGGTAGACGGTGCCGCGCTCGGTCACCACCTTGATGGCGCTGGCCTGGATGTCCTTGGCGTCCACCAGCGTGGCCTTGACCTTGCTGGTCAGCAGCGAGTCGTTGGAGCGGGCGGTGAGCGAGCTGGGCGCCAGGATGGCCAGTTCATTGACCACCGAGCGCACGCCTTCGATGCTGCGCACCTGTTGCTCCACGCGGGCGCGCATGGCCTCGTCGGGCACCTCGCCGCTCAGCAGCACCACCTTGTTGTAGCTGGTGGCACTCACGTGGCCGCGGTCGCCGGCGATCGGCGAGATGCGGTTGACGGCCTTGAGCTCGATGCCCTGGTCGTCCAGCTGGGTGCCGGGGGACCGGCGATCGGTGACGACCAGGGCGCTGCCGACGGCTGCGCCGCCCAGCAGCAGCGGCGCGCAGGCGCTGAGCAGCACGCTGGCACCGAGGGCGGACACCAGCAGGGCGGCCGAGCGGCCGAGGCGGTACTTCGAAGACTTCATGCGTTGGGTTCCTGTTCGCCCATGAGCTGCACGTCCACGGCATCGCACAGGCAGTGCAAGGCCAGCACATGAACCTCACGGATTCGCGCCGCACGGTCGTGCGGCACGGCCACGTGGACATCGGTCTCGATCAACTCGGCCGCCAGCCCGGGGGCCTGGCGGCCGGTGAAGGCGATGACCGTCATTTCCTTGCCATGCGCCGACTGCACTGCGGCGATGACGGCTTCGTCATCCCCCGCGGGCGCCAGCACCAGCAGCACATCCCCGGGCAAGCCAAGGGCCTGCACCTGTTTGGCCAGCGCGTCCTGCACGCCCGATTCACGCGCCAGCGCCTGCGTGAGCACGCTGTCGGTGCCCAGGGCCAATGCGGCCAGGCCGGGCCGCTCCCGCTCGAAGCGGCCCACGAACTGGGCGGCCAGGTGCTGGGCGTCGGCCACCGAAGCGCCACTGCCGCACACCATCAACTTGCCACCGGCGGTGATGCAGCCGAGCACGGCATGCACCGCATCGGCCAGCGGGCGCGCAAGGGTGTCGGCCGCCTGCACCTGCAGGTCGGCACTCTCGAAAAACTGCTGCTGGATGCGCTGTTCAAGCATGGCGGCGGATCATAAGACAGCAGGTGCACCAAGTCGGTTCGATCGCGAACCAGCCACGTCCAGCAACACAATTTCAATGTGATGCATGTGATAGGAAATATCAGATTCACCGGCAAAGCATGCACTCGCGGGCGACCTCACGCCACCCGCTGCCTGCATGCACACGCCCCTGCTCCACCTGCCCGACGTCACGCTGGTTGGCGTGGACAACCGCACCCCTAAGCTGGCCTTGCAGGCGATGCAGCATTGCCGTGCCCAGGTGCGCTTTGCCCGCACGCTGTTGTTCACCGATGCGGCAACCGCCGCCGGGCCCTTGCCTGACGGCGTGCAGGCACTGCCGGTGCAGATCGACTCGGTATCCGCCTACTCGCACTTCATGCTGCGCGGCCTGCTGCCGCACATCCATACCTCGCACCTGCTGGTGGTGCAGTGGGACGGCTACCTGCTGGACGCAGCGCAGTGGTCGCCCGAGTTCCTGGCCTGCGACTACATCGGCGCGCTGTTCCGCGATGAGCCTGAAGGCCGCAACGTGGGCAACGGCGGCTTTTCGTTGCGCTCGCGCCGGCTGCTGCAGGCTTTGCAGGACCCGCGCATCACGCCCACCCACCCGGAAGACGCCTGCATCGCGCAGCAGCACCGGCCGCTGCTGGAGCAGGCACACGGCATCCGCTTCGCACCGCCCGCGCTGGCGGCGCGCTTTGCCTATGAACGTGTGGCGCCCGACGGTCCTACCTTCGGCTTCCATGGCCTGTTCAACCTGCCGCGGGTGATGGACACATTGGCGCTGAGCGACTTCATCGACGCCTTGCCCGACGCCCTGTTCAAAGGCGTGGACGCGCGCGACCTGTGCAAGGCGCTGATGCGCATTGGGCGGCTGGCGGAAGCCCGCCAGGTGCTGGCGCGCCGACTGGCGGCCGGCCAGCGCGATGGCCGCACCCGCCAGCTGCAGGCGCGGTTGGCGCTGCGGCAATTGGGGCAACGGCTGGGGCTGCTGGCTGCGTCAGATCAACCGGCGTCGAAGGCCGCCACCAGCCATTGCAGCGTGTCGCCTTCGATGCTGACGACATCGAAGCGGCAGGGCGGCAGCGCGGGCAGGCGCATCAGGTAGTGCTGGGCCGCATAGATCACGCGCCGCTGCTTCAGGCCGGTGACGCTGCCGGCCGCGCCGCCATGGCTGGCAGCCGCGCGTGAGCGCACTTCCACGAAGACCAGGGTGCCATCGGTGTCGCGCATGATCAGGTCCACCTCGCCGGCGCGGCGGCTGGGGCCGCGGGCCACCCGATAATTGCGCTCCACCAGCGTCAGGCCGTGGCGCCGCAAGTGCGCCAGCGCACGGTCTTCGCCGGCGGTGCCGGTGGCCGTCGTGCTGCCTTCCGATCCTGTACTGCGCGACCTTGTACTGCCCCACCGCCTTGAATCAGCCATGTCCAGTGCCTTGACGATCGTGCAGGCCGCCGCCGAGGCGGCCGGTGCCCAGCAGTATCCGCCCGGCACGCTCTACGTGGTGGCCACGCCCATCGGCAATCTGGCCGACATCACGCTGCGCGCCGTGCACGTGCTGGCGCTGGTCGATGCGGTGGCCTGCGAAGACACCCGCGTGACCGCCGGCCTGCTGCGCCACCTGGGCCTGCACAAGCCGCTGCTGGCGCTGCACGAGCACAACGAGTTCGAAGGCGCCGCGGCCATCGTCGACCGTCTGTCCAAGGGCGAGCGCATCGCCTACGTCAGCGATGCCGGCACGCCCGCGGTCTCCGACCCCGGCGCGCGGCTGGTGGCCGCGGTGCAGGCGGCGGGCCTGCGCACCATGCCGCTGCCCGGCGCCAGCAGCGCGCTGGCGGCGTTGAGCGTGGCCGGCGATGCCGACAGCCGCGGCTTTGCGTTTGCCGGCTTCCTGCCCACCAAGGCCGGTGAGCGCCGCAGCGCGCTGCAGGCCGTGCTGGCGCAGCCGCTGACGCAGGTGCTGTTCGAGGCGCCGCACCGCATCGAGGGCCTGCTGCGCGAGCTGGCCGAGGCTGCGCCCGAGCGCCGCGTGACCGTGGGCCGCGAGCTGACCAAGCAGTTCGAGACCGTGGCCACGATGCCCGCGGCCGAGCTGCCCGCCTGGCTGGCCGCCGATGCCAACCGCCTGCGCGGCGAGTTCGTGCTGGTGGTGCATGCGCCCGCCGCTGCTGAAGCGGCCGAGGGCGACGACGCGCTGCCGCCCGAAACTGAGCGGGTGCTGGGCCTGCTGCTGGCCGTGCTGCCGCTGAAGCAGGCGGTGGCGCTGGCCGCCGGCATCACCGGCGCGCCGCGCAATGCGCTGTACCAGCGGGCGCTGTCGCTGCGTGCCTGACCCCACCCCTTTCACAGAGGGGGCCGACTCCTATACTCGTTCGCATGATTTCGCGCGAACCCACCCTTGAACGCCTCGCGCTTGCGCAAGGCCTGTTGCTCGAACCCTTCGGGCTCACCGATGCAGCGCTGACCAAGGCCCTGCGCACGATCAGCGCGCACCGCATCGACGACGCGGACCTGTACTTCCAGACCACCCGCCACGAAGGCTGGAGCCTGGAAGAAGGCATCGTCAAGAGCGGCAGCTTCAGCATCGACCAGGGCGTGGGCGTGCGCGCGGTGGCCGGCGAAAAAACGGCCTTTGCCTATTCCGACGACATCTCCGAAGCCTCGTTGCTGGACGCGGCGCGCACCGTGCGCACCATCGCCGCTGCCGGGCAAAGCGTGCGCGTGAAAGTGCCGGGCAAGGGCAAGGTGGTGGGCAGCCGCACGTTGTACGGCCCCACCGACCCCATCGGCACGCTGGACAGCGCGCAGAAGGTGGCGCTGCTGGAAAAAACCGAGAAGCTGGCGCGCAGCAAGGACCCGCGCATCGTGCAGGTGATGGCCGGCCTGGCCGCCGAGTACGACGTGGTGATGGTGGCGCGCGCCGACGGCACCCGCGCCGCCGACGTGCGGCCGCTGGTGCGGCTGTCGGTGACCGTGATCGCCGAGCAGACCATCGGCGGCGTGGTGCGGCGTGAAGTGGGCTCGGGCGGCGGCGGTGGCCGTTTCGGCCTCGGCTGGTTCCAGGACGCGCAGATCGAGCAGTACGTCGACCAGGCCGTCAACGCGGCGCTCACCAACCTTGAATCGCGCCCCGCGCCGGCCGGCGAGATGACCGTGGTGCTGGGCCCCGGCTGGCCCGGCATCCTGCTGCACGAAGCCATCGGCCACGGGCTGGAAGGCGACTTCAACCGCAAGGGCAGCAGTGCCTTCAGCGGCCGCATCGGCAAGCGCGTGGCCGCCAAGGGCGTGACGGTGCTGGACGACGGCACCCTGCCCGACCGCCGCGGCAGCCTGAACGTGGACGACGAAGGCAACGCCACCCAGCGCACCGTGCTGATCGAGGACGGCATCCTGCGCGGCTACATCCAGGATTCAATGAACGCCCGGCTGACCGGCGTGGCCCCCACCGGCAACGGCCGCCGCGAAAGCTACGCCCATGTGCCGATGCCGCGCATGACCAACACCTACATGCTGGGCGGCGACAAGACCAAGGAAGAGATCGTCGCCAGCATGAAGCGCGGCCTATATGCCACCAACTTCGGCGGCGGCCAGGTCGACATCACCAGCGGCAAGTTCGTGTTCTCGGCCAGCGAGGCCTTCTGGGTGGAAAACGGCAAGATCCAGTACCCGGTCAAGGGCGCCACACTGATCGGCAACGGCCCCGATGCGCTCACCCGCGTGAGCATGATCGGCAACGACATGCAGCTCGATTCCGGCGTGGGCACCTGCGGCAAAGAGGGCCAGAGCGTGCCGGTGGGCGTGGGCCAGCCGACGCTGCGCATCGACGGCCTGACCGTCGGCGGCACGGCTTGACGGCCCGCCGGGCGCACGGCTACATTCGCCAGGTCATGAAATTCGCCACTTTCTTTTTTGGCTACTTTTGGTTCTCGCACCGCCCAGCGGTTGGAGAGGCAAGCGCGTAGCTGAAAAGAAACGAGCAAACCGAATCCAAAAACCGCCGGGCACCCCCCGGCGGTTTTTTTTCGCCCCTGCACCACCTGCCAACGCCACAGCCCACCGCCATGAACAGCACCAGCACCCCCGCCAGCGAAGGCTGGCAAGCGCCGCCGGACCGTACCAGCCAGACCGACGACGAACGCATCAAGGACATCGTGCCGCTGCCGCCCCCCGAACACCTGATCCGCTTCTTCCCCATCCGCGGCACCGCGATGGAAAGGCTGGTGTCGGACACGCGCCAGTCCATCCGCCGCATCCTGCACAAGCAGGACGACCGGCTGCTGGTGATCATGGGCCCCTGCTCCATCCACGACCCGGCGGCAGCGCTGGAATACGCCCGCAAGCTCAAGGCCCAGCGCGAGAAGTACGCCGACACGCTGGAAATCGTGATGCGGGTGTACTTCGAAAAGCCGCGCACCACCGTCGGCTGGAAGGGCCTGATCAACGACCCCTACCTGGACGAGACCTTCCGCATCGACGAAGGCCTGCGCATCGCGCGCCAGCTGCTGCTGGACATCAACCGCCTGGGCATACCGGCGGGCAGCGAGTTCCTGGACGTGATCTCGCCGCAGTACATCGGCGACCTGATCGCCTGGGGCGCCATCGGCGCGCGCACCACCGAAAGCCAGGTGCACCGTGAGCTGGCTTCGGGCCTGTCGGCGCCGATCGGCTTCAAGAACGGTACCGACGGCAACATCAAGATCGCGATGGACGCGATCCAGTCGGCCTCACGGCCGCACCACTTCCTGTCGGTGCACAAGAACGGCCAGGTGGCCATCGTCGAGACCTCGGGCAATGCCGATTGCCACGTGATCCTGCGCGGCGGCAAGACACCCAACTACAGCGCCGAGCACGTGGCCGACGCCTGCCGCCAGCTGGAGGCCGCCCAGCTGGACTGCGCGCTGATGGTGGACTGCAGCCATGCCAACAGCAGCAAGCAGCACGAGCGCCAGCTGGATGTGGCCCGCGACGTGGCGCAGCAACTGCGCGACGGCGGCCGCTGCATCTTCGGCGTGATGGTGGAAAGCCACCTGAAGGCCGGCGCGCAGAAGTTCAACGCCGGCAAGGACGACCCCGCCCAACTGGCCTACGGCCAGAGCATCACCGACGCCTGCCTGGGCTGGGACGATTCGCTGGAGTGCCTGGAGGTGCTGAGCGCTGCCGTGAAGGCCCGGCGCGGGTAAGAACGTTGGCGAGGCTTGTTCGGCACGCCAGATAGTGCCCTACTTACTCGGCGTCGCTAGCGTGCGGCACTCCATGTGACCAATGCAGAGCGCTCATGCTTGCTGAAGCCTACTTCGACGAAAGCGGAACCAACGACGACAGCAGGAACTTGTGTCTTGGCGGGTACGTCTTCGAAGGTGCATCGATTGCCGCCTTCGAAGACGACTGGCAGGAAATGCTGCGACGCTATGAGCTGCAGTATTTCCACATGCGTGAGTTCAATCAGCAGCGCGGCAAAGGCGTGTATGGACACCTGAGTACGCCCGCTCGGCAGGCTGCCCTTGGCGAAGCGATCGGAATCATTGAAAGGCACGCCCTCTGCGGCTTCGCGTTTTCAGTCGAGAAGACTGCCTTCGACGATATCGCTGCTGGTAGCCCCTGGTCGAAGCAGTACGCGTTCCTCGCGAACCAGGCTTTTTATGGCATCGAGGAGACGTTCAAGCATCACGGGCCGGGCTCGGTGAACTATGTGTTCGAGCAAGGCGCCCACGGATGGGGCAATGCGGCGAAAGTATTCCAAGAGGCGAAGGCGATCCCGGCGTTGAAGGACAAGTACCGTCTTGGCGAGCTTCGGCAAGAGCCCAAGTCCGGCGCCATCCATTTGCAAGCAGCCGACCTTTTGGTCTGGTCAACGCTGCGCGAGCGAAGGCGCGTGGATAGGGGTGAGCCTCTTGGGAGTCACGAAGAATTCAATCGACTGCGAGGCGTGAAGCTCCACGTTCACCATTGGGATTCCGAAGCCGGGGAGATCATCCAGTGGCTGCGAAACGTGGTTGGCCGTGACACCGCCTTCATGGAGTGGCTTCAAATGCACGCCACAAGGGAGTTCCTGCTGTTCCTTCGAGCGGACGGTCAAAATGCTGTCGACTACTTCAGAAGCGTTTTCAGAGCGAGCCGCTGACGCCAGCGCATCGGTGGCAGACGCCGCCGACGTGCTGAATTTGCCGCTGCCACACGTCTTGAACCTGCTGAGTTCGGGCGTCCTTCCGTTCCACAAGGTGGGCGGGGATCGGCGAGTCAGCGTTTCCGCCTTGATGGCCTACAAACTTGCTTTCGAGCAACGCCGCTCCGCCGCGCTGGAAACGCTGGCTGCGCAAGCTCAAGCCCTGCAGATGGGCTATGAGTGAAGCGCTCGCGCGTCACCGAAGTTTCGAGAAGGCTGCGCGACGGTTCCCTGTGCTGCAGCAATTGGCGACCGACCTTTTTGCCGGCCGCAGGGGTTGCCCGCGCAGAGCCTGCGCGGGCCCCAGTACTTAAAGGCTCTTCACCAGCTCCGGCACCGCATTGAACAGGTCGGCCTCCAGGCCATAGTCGGCCACGCTGAAGATCGGCGCCTCGGGGTCCTTGTTGATGGCCACGATGACCTTGCTGTCCTTCATGCCGGCCAGGTGCT
>CAKZXL010000677.1 GCA_937883885.1 uncultured Aquincola sp.
ACGCGGCTCTTCCACCGCTCCACCCGCTCGCTCGCGCTGACCGAAGAAGGCCGCCTCTACTTCGAGAGCTGCCAGCGCGCGCTCGACACGCTGGGCGCCGCCGCCGCCCAGCTGGAGTCGGGCCGCACGGAAGTCACCGGCCGGCTGCGCGTGACCCTGCCGGTGCTGTTCGGCCGCCACTGCGTGGCGCCGGTGCTGTTGGCCTGGGCCGCCGGGCACCCGGCGCTGGAGCTGGAGCTGGCCTTCAGCGACCGTTCGATGGACCTGTTCGCCGACGGCTTCGACCTGGCCATCCGCATCGGCCCCCTGCCGCCCGACGGCATGCTGCGCGCCCGCCGCCTGCTGATCATGCGCAAGCTGCTCTGCGCCGCGCCCGGCTACCTGCAGCGCTGCGGCACGCCGCAGCAGATCGAAGACCTGCCCGCGCATGAGCACCTGGTGTACCGGCGTGGCGAACATCTGCAGCCCATCCAGTACGAAGCGGCCGGCGGCCGCCTCATCGAGCTGCAGCCCCGCGGGCGCCTGCGGCTGGACGACCTGTCGGCCATCGTCGATGCGGCGGTGGCCGGCCTGGGCCTGGCCTGGGTGCCGGCCTGGCTGGTGCAGGACGAGCTGGCCGGCGGCCAACTGCTGCCGTTGCTGGGCCAGCACCGCTCGGCCCCGATGGAAGCCCACGCGGTGTGGGCGGCCGATGCGCCGATGCCGCTGCGCCTGCGGCAGGCGGTGGACGAGCTGGTGCAGGTGCTGCCCGCGCGTGTGCCGGGTTGAGCCGCCTCAGGCGCTCAACCGGCCCCGCGGGTCACGGCGCCAGGGTTGCCCGGTCCGGCGCACGGCGCAGGCCGCGGGCCAGGAAGCGCTCGTACTCTTCCTCAGGCACGAACAGGCCGCCGGTGGTCCACACGATGTGGGTGGCCTGCGGCAGGCGCGCGGCCAGCTGGTGGCGCTGCAGGTAGCGGCGGCCGGCCTCGCTGTGCAGCAGCTGCTGCGGTCCGTCGAAACCGGCGGCGGCCGAGGGCTCGATGCGCAGCCCCTCGGCCTGGCACACCCGCGCCAGGTGCTCGAACAGCGTCTCGTCGGCCACGGTGAACACGCCGCCCAGCGCCGGCCGCACCACCTGCACCGCCCGCTGCGAAGCACGCGGCACCGCCAGGCCGTCGGCCTCGGTGCGGTTGTCCAGCCCATGCTCGTACACGCTGGGCACCTGCCCTGCCTGGTTCTGCAGCGCCAGCAGGAAACACGGCGAGGCGGTGGGCTCCGCGAAGAAGCAGTGCACATGCGGCCCGAACAGATGCGCCAGACCGAAAGTGATGCCCCCCGGCGCACCGCCGACGCCGCAGGGGATGTAGACGAACAGCGGATGCGCCGCGTCCACCACGCGGCCGGCGGCGGCCAGCTGGTCGCGCAGGTGGAAGGCGGCGGCGCTGTAGCCCAGGAACAGCGACAGCGAGTCTTCGTCGTCCACGAAGTGGCAGCGCGGATCGCGCGCCGCCTCGGCCCGCCCGGCGGCCACGGCTGCGGCATAGTCGCCCTCATGCTCCACCACCGTGACCCCGCGCCAGCGCAGGCGCTGCTTCTTCCAGGCCTTGGCGTCGGCCGACATGTGCACCACCGCCCGAAAACCCAGCGCCGAGGCGATGACGCCGATGCTCAGCCCCAGGTTGCCGGTGGAGCCCACCGCCACCTGGTAGGCGCCGAACTGGCGGCGCGCATCGGGCGTGGCCAGCGGCGAGAGGTCTTCGCCGGTGACCAGCCCCAGCTGCCGGGCCAGCCGCTCGGCGAACTCCAGCACCTCGTGCAGGCCGCCGCGCGCCTTGATGGAGCCCGCCACCGGCAGGCCGTGATCGGCCTTGACGAACAGCTGGCCCTGCCCGGCGCCCAGACCCAGCACCCGCTGCATCGCCGGCACCGGCAGCAGCGGCGACTCGATCTGGCCGGCGCTGGCCTGCAGTTCGGGGAACAGGGCCTGCAACACCGGCTGGAAGCGCCGCAAGCGGTCGGCCGCGGTCTGCATGTCGGTGCGGCCAAGGGGCTCGCTGCCCCAGGCGGTGCCGGGCAGGCCGTCGGCTGCGCGTTGCGGCTGCGCGAACAACACTGGCCGGCGGTGGCGCACCGCCTCGAGCAGGGCTTCGTCGTCGCCATCCGGGGCGGCGGCGGGCGCCGCGACACGGGCCAGGGCGGGCGCAAGGGCGAAGGTGGCGGCAGCGTTCATGCAGGTCTTTTGCGGTGGCGGGCCCGGGAGGGCATGGACTTCATTCTGGGCAGCGGCCACCCGCGGCACAAACCAGCTTTGCTGCAGCGGCCATCAGTCAGGCTGATGGCACGGCCATGCTGAGCGCCTCGCACCTGAGCTGGCTGCGCAGCTTCGAGGCGGCGGCCCGGCGGCTGAGCTTCACGCTGGCCGCGCAGGACCTGTGCGTGACCCAGGGCGCGGTGAGCCAGCAGGTCAAGGCGCTGGAGGACTACCTGCAGCGGCCGCTGTTCGTGCGCGGGCCGCGCCAGCTCACGCTCACCCCCGAAGGCGAGCAGCTGGCCGCGGTGGCGCAGGAGGCGCTGTCGCGGCTGGACACCGCGCTGCAACAGGTGCGCCAAGGCAGCAATGCCCCGCGCGCGCTGGTGCTCAGCTGCCCGCCCACGCTGGCGCTGGGCTGGCTGGCGCGGCGGCTGGGCGACGGCCGGCCGGCGGGCCTGCATGGCCCGGTGTCGTTGCGGGCCGAATTCCACCGCATCGATCGCGCGCGGCTGCAGGCCGACGGCGTGGACGCCGCCATTCGCTACGACCTGGGGGGCCATCCGGGCCTGCACAGCCACCGCTTCATGGACGAATGGTTGCTGCCAGTGGCTTCACCCGCCTTCGTGGCGGCGCACCCGTCGCTGCGCGAGGGGGGCCCGCTGCGCGGCGACTGGCTGCTGCACGACCTGCAGCCCTGGGACGGCGCCCCGCCGCATGCCGAGTGGCAACACTGGCTGCAGCACAGTGGCCGGGTGTGCGAAGGCCTGGCCGCCGGCCGCGGCTTCAACCTCTTGCAGCTGGCGCTGTCGGCCGCGCTGGACGGCCAGGGCATCGCGATGGGCCGGGCCGTCCTGGTGCAGGACGAGCTGCGCAGCGGCCGTCTGGTGCAGCCCTTCGGCCCCGTGGTACCGGCCGCCGCCGGCTACCACCTGGCGGCCGAGCGCGACGACCCGCCGCTGCAGGCCCTGCGCGGCTGGCTGCAGCAACAGGGTCAGGCGGCGGCCGACGCCGTGCGGCCCTGGGTCGAAGCGCGCTGACCGCAGACTCCGGCGACGGGCCAGTCCAGCGTCAGGCCGCTTCCGCGGTGGCCTGCCACTGCGGGAACGGGTCGGGCAACGTGGCCCAGCCGTCACGGCCCTTGCGCGTCTCGGTGTGGTTCAGGTGCATGGCCTTCCAGGCCTGCTCGATGGCGGCGCGGTCCATGCGGCGGCCGATGAACACCACTTCGTTCAGGCGGTCGCCATGCGGCTCCACCCAGCGTGCGTCGATCTCCTGCCGCTCGGCGCTGCCCGGCGCCGGCCAGCGGCTGCGGGGGGCGGCGGCCCACCAGCGGCCCACCGGCTCGTGCGTGGCGGTGTTGCCAGCGCGCGAATAGCTCACCACCCAGTCGGGCCGGCTGGCCAGCCACACATAACCCTTGGCCCGCAGCAGGCCGGGCAGCGGCATTTCCATGAAACTGGAAAAGCGCCACGGGTGCAGCGGCGCGCGGCTGCGCAGCACGAAGCTCTCGATGCCGTAGGCCTGGGTCTCGGGTGCATGCTGGCCTTCCAGCTCGCGCGCCCAGCCGGGCATCTCGCTGGCGCGCTCCATGTCGAAGAGGCCGGTGCCCAGCACCTCCTTCAGCGGCACCCGGCCATGGTCGGCCCAGACGATGCGCGCCACCGGGTTCAGCGCCTTGACCACCGCGGCCACCTCGTCGCGACGGCCGGCGTCCACCTTGTCGATCTTGTTGACCACCACCACGTCGGCAAATTCGATCTGCTCGGCCAGCAGTGCCGCCAGGCTGCGCGTGTCTTCCGGTCCGGTGGTCTCGCCGCGCTGGGCCAGTAGGTCGGTGCTGCTGTAGTCGGCCAGCAGGTTGTAGGCGTCCACCACCGTCACCATGGTGTCGATGTGGGCCACGTCGTTGAGCGAGCGGCCCTGTTCGTCGGTGAAGTCGAAGGTGGCGGCCACCGGCATCGGCTCGCCGATGCCGGTGGATTCGATCAGCAGGTGGTCGAAGCGGCCCTCGGCCGCCAGCTTGCGCACCTCCAGCAGCAAGTCTTCACGCAGCGTGCAGCAGATGCAGCCGTTGCTCATCTCCACCAGCCGCTCCTCGGTGCGCGACAAGGCGGCGCCCGCGTTGCCGGCGCTGCGGTCCACCAGCGAGGCGTCGATGTTGACCTCGCTCATGTCGTTGACGATGACCGCCACGCGCAGGCCTTCGCGATTGGCCAGCACATGGTTGAGCAGCGTGGTCTTGCCAGCGCCCAGAAAGCCGGACAGGACAGTGACGGGCAGGGTCGTGTTCATGGCGCCTCTTGCTAATGAGAAGCCATTATCATAAACAAAGGCGCTGGCTGTGGGGCATTGACCGCCCGCCCTGCGGGATGGCGTTACTCCGGCTGCAGCCCGGCCGCGGCCACCATCTGCTCGGCATGGCCCAGCTCTTCGCGCAGGGCTTCGGTGTACTGGGCTTCGGTGCTGGGGGCCACGGCGCCGCCCAGCGCCTCGATGCGCGCGCGTGTCTCGGGCTGCGCCAGCGCGGTGCGCAGCGTCTTGCCCAGCAGCTCGACGATGGGCTGCGGCGTGCCGGCCGGCACCGACAGGCCGCCGATGGAGGTGAGCGTGACCGGCAGCCCGGCTTCGGCCAGCGTGGGCACCTCGGGCAGGCGCGGATGGCGCTGCGATGAGGTGACGGCCACCGGCTGCAGCCGCTGGCTCTGGATGTGCGGCAGCGCCACCGAGGTGATGGCCAGCGTGAAGTCCACCTGGCGCGCGATCACCGCATTGGTGGATTCGGTGGCGCCCTTGTACGGAATGTGCGTGGCCGTGATGCCGGCGGCCTTGAGCATCAGCGCCGCACCCAGGTGCGCGGGCGAGCCGATGCCGCCGCTGGCATACATCAGCTGGCCGGGCTGCTGGCGGCCCCGCGCCACCAGCTGCTGCACCGTGGCCAGGCCGCTGCCGGCCGGCGTCACCAGCGTGAGGTCGGAGGTGCCGATGCGCCCGACGTGCACGAAGTCCTTCATCACGTCGAAGCCCGGCTTCTTGTACATGCGCATGCTGGTGGTCATCGGCGAGCCGGAATACACCCAGGTGTAGCCATCGGGCGCGGCCCGTGCGGCGGCCTGCGCGCCCAGGTTGCCGGCGGCGCCCGGCTTGTTCTCCACCACGATGTTCTGCTTGAGCAGTGCGCCCATCGCCTCGGCCACCACGCGCACCGTGTTGTCGGGCGAGGTGCCGGCCAGGTAGGGCACGATCCAGCGGATGGGCCTGGTGGGGTAGCGCTCCTGCGCGCTGGCGCCGGTGCCCACCACGCCGGCCAGCAGGGCGGCCACGGTGGCCAGGGTTCGCATCGTCTTCATGGTCTTGTCTCCTTATGTTCGTCCAGCAGTTCGCGGGCGATGGTGTTGCGCTGGATCTCGCTGGTGCCGGTGAGCACCCGGTACATGCGCAGCAGGCGGAACAAAAACTCCACCCGGCTGCCCTGCACGATGCCTTCGCCGCCCAGCACCTGCACCGCGCGGTCGGCGATGCGGAAGGCGGCTTCCGAGCAGAAGAGCTTGGCCATCGAAGCCTCGGCCCGCGCATCGGCATCGTGCTGCAGCCGGCGGGCCACGCTCAGCATCAGCGCACGCGCGGCGGCCAGGTCGGTGGCCATGTCGGCCAGCAGGTGCTGCACCGCCTGGAACTGGGCAATCGGCTGGCCGAACTGCCGGCGCTGCAGCGCATGGTCGCGCGCATCCTTCAAGGCCAGGCTGGCCAGCCCCAGCATCGCCGGGCAATGCAGCAGCCGGTTGACGGTGATGCGGCCCAGTGCCAGCGCCAGGCCGCGCCCGCGCTCGCCCAGCTGGTTGGCGGCCGGGATGCGGCAGTCCTGCAGCACGATGTTGCCGGTGTGCGATTGGCCGGCCAGCGTCTTGTAGCCCGCCTCGACCCGGAAGCCCGGGCGGTCGCGCTCCACCAGAAAGGCCGTGGTCTCGCGCCGCGCGGGGTCGGTGCCGGTGGCGGCGATGACGATGGCCATGTCGCAGAACGGCGCGCCCGAGATGAAGCGCTTGGTGCCGTTGAGCACGAAGCCGTCGCCATCGGGCTCGGCCCGCGTCTGCACCGCGCCGGCGTCCGAGCCGGCCTCGGGCTCGGTGATGGCAAAGCAGATGGCTTTTTCGGCCCGCGCCACCGGCAGCACCAGGCGCTGCATCTGCTCGGGCGTGGCGCTGCGCACCAGCGCGCCCAGCCGCGGCGGGCCCGACAGCTCGCCCAGCACATGCGGCGCAAAGGGCGAGCCGGTGGCGTAGATGGCCTCCTTGATCAGCGCATGGTCGTGCAGGCCGAAGCCGGCGCCGCCCAGGCTGGCCGGCAGCGTCATGCCGTAGAAGCCGCGCTCGTGCGACAGCCGCCACACCTGCTGCAGCAGTGCGCGCGGCGCGCCCTGCTCATGGCTCAGGTGGTGTTCGTGCGCCAACGGGTCCAGCTCGGTATGGATGAAGGCCTGCACGCGGGCGATGAAATCGGCAGCGGCCGGGCTGCCCTCGAAGAAGGCGTGGTGGGTGATGGTCATGCGGCCCCCGGTCAGTTCACGCGGCGTTGCTGGCCCTGCCAGTACGGCTCTCGCACGTCCTTGCGCGAGAGCTTGCCGTTGCTGTTGCGCGGCAGCGCGGTCACGAAGTCGATGCTGCGCGGTCGCTTGAAGCCGGCCAGCCGGCCTTCGCAGAAGTCCATCAGCGCCTGCGCATCGGCGCTTTGCCCGTCGCGCAGCACCACCACCGCCTTCACCGCCTCGCCCCAATGCGCATCGGGCACGCCGATCACGCAGGCTTCGTACACCGCCGGGTGCTGGGCCAGCACCGATTCCACCTCGCGCGGGTACACGTTGAAGCCGCCCGACACCAGCATCTCCTTCTTGCGGTCGACGATGTGGATGTAGCCCTCCTCGTCCACCCGGGCCAGGTCGCCGGTGCGCAGCCAGCCGTCCTCGCCCAGCACCTCCTGCGTCAATGCCGGCGCGCGCCAGTAGCCGGCGAACACGTCGGGCCCGCGCACGCAGATCTCGCCGATCGCATCGCCCTGCACCGGCTGGCCGGCCTCGTCCAGCACCTGCACGTCCGATTCGCCCAGCGCGCGGCCGCAGGCATACAACAGCTCGGGCCGCTCGCCGCTGATGGCGCGTGCATGGTCGGCGATGGACAGGCCCACCACGCCGCCCGTGGTCTCGGCCGCGCCGTAGCCTTGCGCCAGCACCGGCCCGAAGGCAGCCCAGGCCTCGCGGATGCGGGCCGGCGACATCGGCGCGGCGCCATAGCTCAGCAGCCGCAGGCTGGAGAGGTCACGCTCGCGCAGCGTGGGCTCGGCCAGCAGGGCATGGATCATGGCCGGCACGAAGAAGGCCATGGTCACCCGCTGCTGCTCGATAGCGCGCAGGATCTCGGCCGGCTGGAAGCGGTCCATCAGCAGCACCGTGGCGCCCTGGAACAGCATCGGCTGGATGAACATGCCGCTGGCATGGGTGATGGGGCCGCACAGCATCAGCACGTCGCCGGGGCCGGCCTGCATGCGGCCCATCACCACCTTGCGCAGCGAGGTGAAGCGGTTGCCCACCGTCTGCATCGCGGCCTTGAGCTTGCCGGTGGAGCCGGAGGTGTAGTGCAGCACGGCCAGTTCTTCAGGCCGCATCTCCTCGCGCAGCGGGGTGGCGGGCTGGGCGGCCAGCAGCGCTTCATAGTCGGCCCAGCCGTCGGCTTGGGCGCCGCCGTCCAGCGCGACGAAGCGCCGCAGGCCGGGCACGGCCTCGGCCGCGGCCTGCACCATCGTGCGGTGCTGTGGCCCGGCGATGCAGGCCGCCGGCTCGGCATTGGCCAGCGCATCGGCCAGCTCGGCCGGCGCCAGGCGCGCGTTCAGCGCCACCTTCACCAGCCCCAGCTTGTAGAAGGCGCATTCCATTTCCACGATCTCGGGCCGGTTGGGCGAGACGATGGCCACCCGGTCGCCACGCTGCAGGCCTTGCGCCCGCAGCGCATGGGCCAGCTGGTTGGAACGTGCTTCCAGCGCGCGGTA
>CAKZXL010000678.1 GCA_937883885.1 uncultured Aquincola sp.
CGGCACGGCGGTGCCGGTGATGGCGGCATCCAGCCAGGCCAGGTCGGCCACGCTGCGGCCCATCGGGCCGACGGTGTCGCGCGTGTGGCTGATGGGCACCACCGCGTTTTCTTCGTGGTAGCGGCGCTCGGCCCCGCCATTGCCCACCGATGGCCGCAGCCCGGCAATGCCGCACAAGGCCGCCGGCACGCGGGTGGAGCCGCCGGTGTCGGTGCCCAGCCCCGCCACCGCGATGCGCGCCGCGATGGCCGCCGCGGTGCCGCCCGACGAGCCGCCCGGAATGCGGGTCACGTCGTACGGGTTGTGCACCGGCCCGGCAAAGGGCGAGAAGTTGGTGCTGGTGATGCCGAAGGCCAGCTCATGCAGGTTGGTCTTGCCCAGCACGATGGCGCCGGCCTGGCGCAGCTTGGCTACGCTGGGCGCATCGGCTGCGGCCACGACGTTGCGCAAGGCCGGCGTGCCGCCGGTGGTGGGCAGGCCGCGCACGTTGATGTTGTCCTTCACCACCAGGGGCAGGCCGGCCAGCGGCGGCAGCGCGGCGCCGCTGCGCACCTGGGCATCCACCATGCGCGCCGCGGCCAGCGCGCCGGCTTCGTCCAGCGTGATGAAGGCGTTGAGCGAAGCCAGCGCGCGGGCGCGGGCCAGCAGCGTGGTCACCAGTTCTTCGGCGGTCAGCCGGCCCTGGGCGATGGCCGAGACCGTCTCAGCGGCGCTCAGCTGCCGCTGCTCGGCGGCGCTGTAGCCCCCATCGCTGCCGCAGGCGGCCAGCAGGCCTGCGGCCCCGGTGGCGCTGCAGGCGCCCAGGGCGCCGGTGGTCTTGAGGAAGTGGCGGCGGTCGACGAAAGCAGGCATGCAGAGGCTCCGGCAGTGGAGCCAGGACGGTAGGCGGGGCGCCCACTCGGCCGCCATCCTCGGGAATGAGGAGGCGTGTGGCGCTTCAGCCGCGCAAACGGTGCGCCAGCGCGGCGCGGTTGGGCACGTCGAGCTTGCGGAAGGCGTGGTCCAGGTGCGTGCGCACGGTGGTCAGCGCAATGCCCAGCCGCTGCGCGATGGCCTTGTCGGGCAGGCCCTGCGCGGCCAGCTGCGCCACCTGACGCTCGCGGGTGCTCAGGCCCTGCAGGCCCTCGCGCTCGTCCGTGCCCGCCGCGGCCGGCATGCCGGCAACGCCCGCCGCGCCCGCTTGCCGGCTGCGCCGCAGCGCCGCCACGAAGGCCGGGCGCAGCAGGTCCAGCAGCGCACGGTCGTCGTCGTCGAAGTCGGCATGCCGGCGGTCGCGCCAGATGCGCATGTCGCCGATGTTGTGCTCGCCGTCCCAGGCGTAGAGGTTGATGCCCCAGTGCAGGCCGTCGCGCGCCAGAAAGTCGTTGAAGAACTCGGTGCGGCGCAGCGCCGGGTGGGGCAGCACGTCGGTGGCGCGCACCGCGCGGCGGTGCTGGCGCATCACCAGCGTGATGGGGTCGTGGAACTGGTAGTGGCGCTCGTAGCGGGCCAGGTTGGCCGGGTCCATCTCCAGGTGCACGCCATGGCCGAAGCGCTGGCCGTCTTCGTCCCACACATAGCTGGCGAAGAACTGCGCGCCCAGCAGCTGCAGCATCAGTCCGCCCAGCTGCTGGCGCACCTGCTGCTCCTGCAGCGGCTCGGCCAGGGTTCCCATCACGCGGGCCAGCACGTCGGCCCGGTTGCGGCTCAAGTACATGCGGCCCCCGGTGCGCCGATGAAGCAGGCGCAGCGCGGCGATGATAGGGGCGCGCGGCCCCCGTGCGTGGGCGTCAGCCGGCCTTCTTGGCCCAGGCGCTGCACCAGCCGGCGCCGGCCACCTGCTTGCCGCCGAAGAGCGGGCAGGGGGCGGCCTTGTCGGTGGCCTTGCCCTGGTACAGCGCGCAGTTGCCGCAGTGCTGCTCGGCCGCGAACTTGGGGTACTTCTTGGTGTCCACGCGCTTGGCATCGGCCACGTAGCCCAGCGCGGCGGCCTGCGGGTCCTTCTCGTCCAGCATGGCCTGGGCGCGGGCCCGCGGCGCGGCCAGCACCGCGGCGCTGCCGGCCACGGCCATCAGGAACACGCGGCGCTGGCGGATGGCGCCCGGATCGGCGGCGGCGGTGGCCGGCTGGCGGGGGGCTTGGGGTCGGCGGGTCATGTCGGGTCTCCTTGCGATGGCTGGGATGAAGCCGCAGGGTAGCCCTGAAGCGGGTCAGGGCCCTTGATGAATCGCAAAACCCGGCCGATCCGGCCTCATACTCCCGTTCAAATCCGATTCAGCGAGCCCTGACCGATGAAGCGCCCTGCCCCGGACCCCACCCCGCCCGCCCCCAGCCCGGCCTCTTCCGGCGGCGGCAGCCTGCACCGCAGCGGCGCGGTCGCCCGCATGCTGCAGATGCCGGTGGCCACGCTGCGCGTGTGGGAGCGGCGCTACGGCCTCAGCCAGCCGCAGCGCTCGGCCAGCGGCCAGCGGCTGTATTCGGCCGACGAAGTGCGCCGGCTGGCGCTGCTCAAGCAGCTGACCGATCGCGGCCATGCCATCGGCCAGCTGGCGGGGCTGAGCATGGCGCAGCTGCAGCAGGTGGCCAGCACCCATGCCAGCGTGCTGGCCGAGCAGCGCAGCGCGCCCATACCCGCGCCGCTGGCGGCCACCCCGCGGACAGCCGCCCGGCGCTGGCAGCTGGCGGTGGTGGGGCCGGCGCTGGCCGCGCGGCTGCAGGCACAGATGGCTTCCACGCGCTGGCCATTGGCGGTGAACCTGCGCGGGCCGTTTGCCAGCCTGGCCCAGGCCCAGGCGGCCGTGGCCGCCGAGCCGGTGGACGCCTGGCTGCTGGAAGTGCCGCGCCTGCACCCCGGTTGGCTGGCCGAGCAGCAGGCCGCCTGCCCGGCGCTGCGGGGCGCCCCCTGTGCGGTGCTGTACCGCTATGCCGCCGACGCCACCTGCCAGGCGCTGGCCGACACCGGCCTGGCCCTGTTGCGCGAGCCCCAGCCCGATGCGGTGCTGGGCCCCTGGCTGGCCGGCTGGCTGGCCAGCCAGGCGCTGCGCGAGGCCGAACAGGCGGCGCTGACCGCAGCGCCGGCCCTGGACCTGCCCGCCGCGCCCGGACCGGCCGGCCTGCCCGCACCGCAGGCGCCCATCCCGGCGCGCCGCTGGACCGACGCCGCACTGGCCGAGTTCGCCGGCCTGTCCACCACCATCGCCTGCGAATGCCCGCGGCACGTGGCCGAGCTGCTGATGCAGCTGTCGCACTTCGAGGCCTACAGCGCCGAATGCGCCGACCGCGGCCCCAGCGATGCGCAGCTGCACACCTACCTGCAACGGGTGGCCGCCAGCGCCCGCGCCAGCTTCGAGACCGCGCTGGAGCAGGTGGCCTTGCACGAAGGGCTGTTGCCGGCGCCGCCAGCGGCATCGGCGGGCCAGGGCTAGACTGCCTTTCCACGCGCCCTGCGTCCCACGCGGGCGGCCCCTGCCCGGGCAGTTCCGCCGCGGCAACCCTGGCCGCCGCACCGTTCTTGCCCGTTGCCTTGACCCCTCTGTCCGTGTTCACCCGGCCGCGCCACGTCGTGGCCCTGGCCCTGTTGTGCTGCCTGCTGTGGGGCAGCTCCTACCCCGCCATCAAGAGCGGCTACGCGCTGCTGCAGATCGTGCCGGCCGACCTGCCAGCCAAGCTGCTGTTCGCCGGCTGGCGCTTCCTGGCCGCCGGCGGGGTGCTGCTGGCCGCGCTGGCCCTGATGGGCCGCACGGTGCGCCTGCCCGATGCCCGCGCCTGGGGCCGCGTGAGCCTGCTGGGCCTGGCGCAAACCACGCTTCAGTACCTGTTCTTCTACGTGGGTCTGGCCTAC
>CAKZXL010000679.1 GCA_937883885.1 uncultured Aquincola sp.
ACCGAGGTCATCGCCCACCTGGTGAACCACCTGTACGACGGCGACCTGTTCGAGACGGTGCAGCAGGCCGTGCAGCGCCTGCGCGGCGCCTATGCCATTGCCGTGTTCTGCCGCGACGAGCCGCACCGCGTGGTGGGTGCGCGTGAAGGCTCGCCGCTGGTGCTGGGCCGGGGCGAGGGTGAAAACTTCCTGGCCAGCGACGCGATGGCCCTGGCCGGCGTGACCGACCAGATCGTGTATCTGGAAGAGGGCGACGTGGTGGACGTGCAGCTCAACAAGGTGTGGATCAACGGCCGCCAGGCAGACGGCAGCCTGCGCCCGGTGGAGCGTGAGGTGCGCACCGTGCATGCCCACACCGGCGCGGCCGAGCTGGGCCCCTACCGCCACTACATGCAGAAGGAAATCTTCGAGCAGCCCAAGGCGATTGCCGACACGCTGGAAGCGGTGGCCGGCGTGTCGCCCGAGCTGTTCGGCGATGGTGCGCACGGCATCTTCAAGCAGGTGGACCAGGTGCTGGTGCTGGCCTGCGGCACCAGCTACTACGCCGGCCTGGTGGCGCGGCAGTGGATCGAATCACTGGCCGGCCTGCCCACCACGGTGGAAATTGCCAGCGAGTACCGCTACCGCGACAGCGTGCCCAACCCGCGCACGCTGGTGGTCACCATCACGCAAAGTGGTGAAACCGCCGACACGCTGGCTGCGCTCAAGCACGCCCGCTCACTGGGCATGCCGCACACGCTGACCGTGTGCAACGTGCCCACCAGCGCGATGGTGCGCGAGTGCAAGCTGGCCTTCATCACCCGCGCCGGGGCCGAGATCGGCGTGGCCTCGACCAAGGCCTTCACCACGCAGCTGGTGGGCCTCTTCCTGCTGGCGCTGGCTTTGGGTCAGGTGCGCGGCAAGCTGACCGACGAACAGGAAGCGCGCCACCTGAAGGACCTGCGTCACCTGCCGGCGGCCATCCAGTCGGTGCTGGCGCTGGAGCCGCAGGTCATCGCCTGGAGCGACGAATTCGCCCGCAAGGAAAACGCGCTGTTCCTGGGCCGCGGCCTGCACTACCCGGTGGCGCTGGAGGGCGCGCTCAAGCTCAAGGAGATCAGCTACATCCATGCCGAGGCCTACCCCGCCGGCGAGCTGAAGCACGGCCCCCTGGCCCTGGTGACCGCCGCGATGCCGGTGGTGACGGTGGCGCCCAACGACCAGCTGCTGGAAAAGCTCAAGAGCAACCTGCAAGAGGTGCGCGCCCGCGGCGGCGAGCTCTTCGTCTTCGCCGACGGCGACACCCACATCCAGCGCGACGCCGGCATGCACGTCATCCGCATGCCCGAGCACTACGGCTGGCTCTCGCCCATCCTGCACACTGTGCCGCTGCAGCTGCTGGCCTACCACACCGCCTGCGCGCGGGGCACCGATGTGGACAAGCCGCGGAATCTGGCGAAGAGTGTGACGGTGGAGTGAGACGCGGGCGTCCGGCATGCCTATCCCACGCCACCGCCGACGCCGCAGCGTCCCTTCCGTGACGATAGATAGTCACAAATAGGCTGGCGTTGTTATATTAGATCGTCATGCCCAAGACCGCCCGAGCTCTCCTGCGCCTTCCGCCGGCCACCGCTGGCGCGATTGAAAAGCTGGGCGCCGACTTGGCGGTGGCCAGGTTGCGCCGCAAGGAGTCGCTCCGGTCCTGGGCGCAGCGGCTGGGCGTGACGGTGTCCACCCTCCAGCGACTGGAGGCCGGCGACCCGTCGGTCGGCATCGGCATCGTCGCAAGCGCGCTGTGGCTCATTCAGCGCGACGGCGAGTTGAGGAATCTGGCCGCGCCCGAGCATGACCAGGGTGCCATCGAAAAGGACGTGCGCGCCGCCGTCGAACTGGGCCGCGCACGCACGCAGGCCGCCGAGCAGGCACGACTGCGCGCGGCCAGGAAGGCCGACGAGGCCAAGGGCTGAGATGCGCCTGGACGACCTGTACCTCTGGTACCTGGGCGACCCGCACACGCCGTGCTACGTCGGCGCGCTGAAGCTGGTGTCGGCCGGCAAGGGCGTGTCGCTGCACTACGGCCCGGCCTGGCTGGGCGGCGGATTTCCCCTGAGTGAGGACCTCCCCCTCGTCAATACCGAGTTCCTGCCCCCGGGCAGGCTGGCGGCCGATGCGCAACGTGCGGTCGGCGCTGTGGATGACGCGCGGCCTGACCGCTGGGGCGAAAAGGTCATCCGCTTCGTCGACAAGCCCCAACGCCTGTCGCTGATGGAGTACCTGTACTACGCAGGCGACGACCGATTCGGGGCGCTCGGCGTGTCGACCTCGCCCGACATCTACAGCCCTCGCGATGCCAGTCCGTTGCCGCGGCTGGAGCAGGTCCAGCAGCTCAGCGAGGTGGTGGCGAAGATCGAAGCTCAGGAGCCCATCAGCACATTGGAAGCCCGCGTCATCGCGGGCGGCGGCAGTCCGCTCGGCGGCGCCAAGCCCAAGGCGCTCATCGAGATCGACGGCGAGCAGTGGGTCATCAAGTTTTTCAACAACGAACCGGTCGACACGCCGCTCATCGAGCACGCGGCGATGACGCTGGCGCAACGCGCGGGCATCACCGTGGCCCAGACCCAGGTCATCCGGCTGGCGGACTCGAACGCCCTTGCCGTCCGGCGTTTTGACCGGGACGGCGGTCGGCGCATCCACAGCATCTCGGCGGGCACCGCCATCCGCGCGGCCACGGCGTCCGGCGCCGAGCCGGAGATGGGCTATCCGGAACTGGCGCGCATTCTGCGTCGGGTCGGCATCACGCAAGACGGCCTGAACGAGCGCGATGCTCGCGAACTGTTTCGCCGCATGGTGTTCAACATCCTGGTCGACAACACCGACGACCATGAGAAGAACCATGCGCTGCTGGTGGCGCAACCGTTCGCCAACGGCCGATTGCGGCTCGCGCCGGCCTATGACGTGCTGCCGACGAACTCGGGGCAGGGCTACCAGGAGTTCATCTGCGGTGACTTGGGCCACGACTCGACGCTGGCCAATGCGATGTCTCAGTGTGAAGCGTTCGGCCTGCTTCCGGCAGAGGCGGCCACCGAGGTCACGGCGGTCATCGAGGTCGTCAACACCTGGCAGGCGCACTTTCAGCGGGTGGGTGTGACCGCGAAGGACATCCAGAGTTTGGCCGAGCGCATCGATGGCCAAGCCCTGCTGAGCCAGCGCGAAGGCTTCGACGCTGCCCCGTACCAGTCGCCGCCAGGCAAGAGAAAGCGCGCCAGCCCGTTCCGGCGCCCGTGAAGGGCCGAGAGCCTGGCTGGAGAAGCTCAGGCTCAAGCCCCAGGTGAGCAGCCAGGAACTCGGTCGGCAGATCATCGACACCTTCTTTGAAAGCCATCAGGCCGAGTCCGAGGACGAGCCGCTCACGCTGTCGCTGATCGACCTGCAGAAGATCGAGCCGGTGCTGGCCGCCACCCAGCAATGGGCCCGGGCCAGCAAGACCCTGCTGCTCCAGTCGCCCCACGCGGCGGCCGCCTGGGCCTTGTCCCGCGCGCGCGACGAGAGCGAAAACTACGGACGTGGTGGCCGCTTCGACTACGGCATGGTGGACCTGCGCGATTTCGTGGACCATGGCAGCAACCGGCTGAAGGCGGTGTTCCCCGCAGCCGCCCAGACGCCCGAGATCACGGCCGCACTGGGCGAGCTGCGCGCGGCCCAGCAGGCCGTCGCCAAGGCGGTGCCATCGGCGGTGGTGTGGCAACGCAGCAGCCGGCAGCGCCCGCGCGCCAGCGGCCTGAGCGCCTTCGTGCCGAACAGCTTCCACATCCTGAACGCCGAAAACGCCAGGATCGTGCAGCAGCAGGTGCAGGCCTTGACGGTGGGCCAGCCCT
>CAKZXL010000680.1 GCA_937883885.1 uncultured Aquincola sp.
CGGCGCCGGCCAGGCCGGCGGCCAGCAAGGCCAGCGTGTGCAGGAGTGAGGTCATGCCACCGAGGTTAACTGCCCGGTGGCCACCTCCGCATCGAGGTCAGCTGCGCAGCGGCGCGGTGGGCGAGTACACCGGGGCGACGCTGGGCGTGGTGGCCGGTGCCTGCGAGCTGGGCGGCTGGGGCGAATACACCGGTGCCGGCACATTGGTGCGCGGCACGGTGCCGGCCGGCGCGCGGGTGACACGGGTCTTGCCGCCGCTGGTCACCAGGATCACCGGATCGCCGGCCTGCCAGTTCTCGTTGCCCTTGGCCTGCACCACGGCGCGGCGCTCGCCGCTGGGCAGCTGCACCAGGATCTCGTAGGCGTCTTCCTTGGTGGCGGTGCGTTCCACCGCATTGCCCACCACGGCGCCGGCCACCGCGCCCAGCACGCCGATGATGGCCGACTCGGTGCCGTGGCTGCGGCTGGCGCCCAGCGCACCGCCGACCAGGGCGCCGGTGACGCCGCCGCCACCGCTCTGGCTGCCGTCCACCGTCACCGGCCGCACCGAGAGCACGGTGGCGTCCTGCACGCTGGACAGGCGCTGTGCATCGCCGCGCTGGACCATGTCGGGGCTGGTGGTGGAACAGGCGGCCAGCGTGGCGGCGATGCAGGCCGCCAGCAGCAGGCGGGCGGGCCCGGCCGGGCGGCGGGGGGCGGTGTTGCGGTTCATTCGAAGGCTCCGGAAGCGTCCTGTCACAACGTGTGGTGGGGTGCAGGAGTTGACCCGCGACCTTAGGCGCCGTTCGTGTCGGCCGCGTAACGTTTTGTTGGTGGCAGCCCCCAAGGGCCGGCAGGCGGGTGAGCCTAAGTGTGCAGCCGGCTGGAGCGCGGCACGCTGGCCATCAGGAACTCCATCTGGTCGGCCAGGATGCGGCGGCCGCGCAGGATCATGTCCTCGTGCAGGTTGGGCACGTAGGGCAGGTACATCAGCGTCATGCGGGCTTCTTCGGGCAGGCGGTTGCCCTTGCGGCCGTTGCAGGCCTTGCAGGCGGTGATGCAGTTCATCCAGCTGTCGGCGCCGCCGCGCGAGGTGGGCACGATGTGTTCGCGCGTCAGGTCGTCGATGTGGAAATGGCCGCCGCAGTAGGCGCACACCTGCCGGTCGCGCACGAACAGCTTCTGGTTGGACAAGGCCGGCGTCTGCCGCCAGGCGCGGCTGGGCACGGCGCCGCGCACGGCGATGATGGAATGCACGGTGATCACCGACTGCCGGCCGGTGGTGCGCTGGATGCCGCCACGCAGCACCTGCATCGGGTCGCCAAGCGTCCAGGCCACGCCGTCGCTGGCGTAGATCACGGCGGCGTCACGCGCGGTGATCCAGGCTTGCGGGCGTCCTGACACGTCGAGCTGCAACACGTCCATGGGTGCGAACCTTCCGAGGCACAGGATAGCGCGTCAACATGACACGACTCAACAAGGTGTTGAACTTCCCCACCCGGCTGCCGCCAGAATGGGGCATGCATCTCATCCAACGCGCCGCCCCGGCCGCGGCGTTGACGGTGCTGGCCCTGGCGGCCAGCGCCCAGCCGGGGCCCGCCGCCGCACCGCCTGCCAGCGCGCCGGTGCTTCCTTCTTCCATCGCGGCACCCGCGGTGCCCACCCCATCGGCCGGCGGCCAGCGGGTGTACGACAGCGCCCGTCAGCGGCTGGTGCAGGTGCGCACGCTGCTGCGCCAGCAGGACAGCCAGTCGTCGGTGGGCTCGGGCTTCCTGGTCAGCGAGCAGGGCCACTTCATCACCAACTACCACGTGGTCAGCACCATGGCGCTGCAGCCGCAGCGCTACCGGCTGGTGTACAGCACCGACGACGGCCAGCGCGGCGTGCTGCAGCTGCTGGCGGTGGACGTGGTCAACGACCTGGCGCTGCTGAAGGCGGCCGACCCGGCGCCGCTGGCCGCACGCGGGGTGATGGCCTTTCGCCCGGCCGAGCAGCCGCTGGGCCGCGGCGAGCGCATCTTCTCGCTGGGCAATCCGCTGGACGTGGGCTTCGCGGTGGTGGAAGGCGCCTACAACGGCCTGGTGGAGCGCAGCTTCGTGCCCACCATCTTCTTCGGCGGCTCGCTCAGCTCGGGCATGAGCGGCGGGCCGGCGGTGGACGACCGCGGGCGCGTGATCGGCATCAACGTGGCATCGCGCCGCGACGGCGAGCAGGTGAGCTTTCTGGTGCCGGCGGCGCCCGCCCAGGCGCTGTTCGAGGCCCACCGCGGCGATGCGCCCGTGACCCAGCCGATGCAGGGCGAGATCGCGCGCCAGCTGCTGGCGCACCAGCAGAAGCTCACCGATGCCTTCATCGCGCTGCCCTGGCGCGAGGCGGGCCATGCGCGCTACACCATCCCGGTGCCGCAGGAGAACTTCATGCGCTGCTGGGGCGGCAGCACGCCGCCGGGCAGCCGCGGGCTGGAGTTCGAGCGCTCCGACTGCGCGATGGACAGCCGCATCTACATCGACGGCAGCCTGCAGACCGGCCACTTCAGCGTGCGGCACGAGGCCTACGACGGCCGCTCGCTGGGCGCGCTGCGTTTTGCCGAGCGCTACAGCAGCAGCTTCCAGAACGAAGGTTTCGGGCAGAAGACGCGCCAGCTCACCGCGCCCGCCTGCCGAGAGGCGGAGGTTAGGCAGGCGCCCGACGCGCTGCCGTTGCGCGCGGTGACCTGCCTGCGCGCCTACCGCAAGCTGCCGGGCCTGTACGACATGAGCGTGCTGGTGGCCACGCTGGACGGCAGCACCACCGGCGCGCAGGGCCGCTTCAACGCCCACGGCGTGAGCTGGGACAACGCCCTGCGCCTGGCCGACCATTACCTGAAGGGATTTGCATGGCAGCCGAAACAGCCCGCCTCGCGCTGATCGAGGTGTTCGACCGTGACGGCCGGCTGCCGCGGCAGTTCGACGTCATGGCCTGGCCGGTGCGCATCGGCCGCGGACTGGACTGCCACCTGGTGCTGGACGACCCGCACATCGCCGGCCACCACGCCACGCTGGAGCCCGACGAGCAAGGCGAGCTGCAGCTGACCGCCGGCCCGTCCATCAACGGCCTGCGCGTGGGCCGCCGCACGATGAAGGCCGGCCAGCGGCTGCCGCTGGAGCAGGCCGCCGGGCATGACTGGCAGCTGGGCCTGACCCGCCTGCGGTTGCGCCTGCCGGGCGAAACCCTGGCCGACGAACTGCCGCTGGGCGGCACCGCCGAGCGTCGCCGATCGCTGGCCACCGCCGGCTATGCGCTGGCGTTGTGGGCGCTGCTGCTGGGTGAGCACTGGGTGCAGCTGGACCCCGGCAGCAAGCCGTCGGACTGGCTGACCGCGGTGTTCGGCCCGCCGCTGGCGCTGCTGGTGTGGTCGGGGCTGTGGGCGGTGGTGGCCAAGCTGTTCCGCCACCGCTTCGAGTTCCCGGCGCACTGGGCGCTGGCGGTGCGCTTTGCGCTGCTGCTCACGGTGCTGGGCAGCGTGCTGCCGCAGGTGGCGGCGGCGCTGGGCTCGCCGCTGGTGTTCAGCCCGATCGAGCCGTTGATGGGCATCGTCAGCGTGGTGTGGCTGGCGCGGCATGCGGCGCTGGTGTTCCCGCAGCGGCGCAAGACGCTGGCGGCCATGGCGGTGGGCATGCTGGCGGCCGCCGGTGCGGTGGGCATGACGCTGCGCCACCAGAACGAGGCGCCGCTGGTCGGCCCGCTGTACATGAGCGTGCTGCCCCAGCCCGGCTGGCGCCTGTCGCGGCCCGAGACGCCCGAGCGCTTTCTGGAGCAGGTGAACGGCCTGCACGGCCGGCTGGACGCCCGGGCGCGGTCGGACGCCGACAACGAAGGGGACGACGAAGCCGCCGCGGAGGAGTGAGCGGGCTGCGGGTAAACCCCCATGAGAGGGAGAGCGATCCCGGGCACCGAGAAAAATTTATCGCCCCGGGGGCCCACAAAACGGTGGATGGCTGCAGAATAGAACGATCGTTCGTTTTTTTCCGCCGCCAGGCCCACCCATGCAGTCCAACGCCGCCGCCGCCGTGCCGCCCGCCCACAAGGCGGGCCGCCAGCCCTTGCAGAAGGGGCAGCAAACCCGCGCCGCCATTCTCGATGCGGCGTTGAGCCTGGCATCCAGCGCCGGCCTGGAAGGCTTGTCCATCGGCGTGCTGGCCGAGCTGATGCAGATGAGCAAGTCGGGCGTGTTCGCCCACTTCGGCTCGCGCGAAGAGCTGCAGATCTCCGTCATCCGCGAGTACCACGCCCGCTTTGAGGAAGAGGTCTTCTATCCCGCCATCCGCGAGCCGCGCGGCCTGCCGCGGCTGCGGGCGCTGTTCGAGCGATGGGTGCGCCGCGTGTCGGTGGAAGTGGATTCGGGCTGCATCTACATCAGCGGTGCGGTCGAGTTCGACGACCGGCCCGGCCCCGTGCGCGACGCCCTGGCCGACATGGTGCGCGCCTGGCAAAGCGCACTCGACCGCGCCATCCGCCTGGCCATCGCCGAAGGCCATCTGCGTGCCGATACCGATGCGCTGCAGATGGTGTTCGAGGTACACGGCCTGATCCTGTCGTTGCACCACGACGCCCGTTTCCTGCGCATTCCCGGCGCCATCGACCGGGCGCGCAATGCCTTCGAGCGCATCGTGCAGTACTACGCCCAGCCCGGCGCCTTGCCCTGAATTCCGGCGGCGCGCCACGGGGCGCGTCGTTGTTGTCCCGTCTTTCGTTCAACCGTAGCCACCCGTCGAGGAGACCCGACCATGCCCCAATACACGCCCCCGCTGCGCGACATGCAATTCGTGCTGCATGAGCTGCTCGACGCCACCGGCACGCTGAAGGCGCTGCCCAAGCACGCCGAGGTGGATGCGGACACCATCAATGCCGTGCTGGAAGAGGCCGGCAAGTTCGCCGCCCAGGTGCTTCTGCCGCTGAACCAAGTGGGCGACCGCGAAGGTTGCGTGCTGGACAAGACCACCCACGAGGTGAAGGCGCCCACCGGCTTCAAGGAAGCTTACGCGGAGTACGTGGAAGGCGGCTGGGCCGCGCTGAGCTGCGACCCGGCCTACGGCGGCCAGGGCCTGCCGGTCACGCTCAACCAGTGCCTGTACGAGATGATGAACTCGGCCAACCAGGCCTGGACCATGTACCCCGGCCTGTCGCACGGCGCCTATGAGGCGCTGCATGCCCACGGCTCGCCCGAGCTGCAGCAGCGCTACCTGCCCAAGCTGACCAGCGGCGAATGGACCGGCACCATGTGCCTGACCGAGCCGCATTGCGGCACCGACCTGGGCCTGCTGCGCAGCAAGGCCGAGCCGCAGGCCGACGGCAGCTACAAGATCAGCGGCAACAAGATCTTCATCTCGGCCGGTGAACACGACCTGGCCGCCAACATCGTGCACCTGGTGCTGGCCCGCCTGCCCGACGCACCGGCCGGCAGCAAGGGCATCTCGCTGTTCGTGGTGCCCAAGTTCATCCCGAACGACGACGGCTCGCTGGGCGAGCGCAACCCCATCTTCTGCACCGGCCTGGAGCACAAGATGGGCATCCACGGCAATGCCACCGCGCAGATCACCATGGAAGGTGCGCGCGGCTGGATGGTGGGCCAGCCGCACAAGGGCCTGGCCGCGATGTTCGTGATGATGAACGCCGCCCGCCTGGGCGTGGGCAACCAGAGCCTGGGCCTGACCGAGATCGCCTACCAGAACGCCGTGGCCTACGCCAAGGACCGGCTGCAGATGCGTGCGCTGTCCGGCCCCAAGGCGCCCGATCAGCCGGCCGACCCCATCATCGTGCATCCCGACGTGCGCAAGATGCTGCTGACCGCCCGCGCTTATGCCGAGGGCGGCCGCGCGATGGCCATGTACACCTCGCTGCAGCTGGACGTGGAACTGGCCAGCGACGACGAGGCCGAGCGCCAGGCCGCCGCCGACGAGGTGGCGCTGCTGACGCCCATCATCAAGGCCTTCATCACCGACAACGCCTGGATCGCCACCTCGCACTGCATGCAGGTGTACGGCGGCCACGGCTTCATCGCCGAATGGGGCATGGAGCAGTATGTGCGCGACTCGCGGATCAACATGATCTACGAGGGCACCAACACCATCCAGTCGCTCGACCTGCTGGGCCGCAAGGTGTTGGCCGATGGCGGCAAGAAGCTCAAGGCTTTCGGCAGGAAGGTCGCCGCCTTCGTGGAAGAAGAAGGCGTGAACGAGGACATGCAGGAGTTCATCAACCCGCTGGCCGACCTGGGCGACAAGGTGACCAAGCTCACCACCGAGATCGGCATGAAGGCGATGCGCAACCCCGACGAGGTGGGCGCCGCCGCGGTGGACTACCTGCGCGTGACCGGCCACCTGGTGTTTGCGTACTTCTGGGCCCGCATGGCCAAGGTGGCGCTCGAGAAGAAGGACGCGGGCGACCCGTTCTACACCGCCAAGCTGCACACCGCGCGCTTTTACTTCGCCAAGCTGCTGCCCGAGACGGCAGGCTTGATCCGCAGCTGCCGCGCCGGCCTGGAGCCGCTGATGGCGATGGACGAAGCCCTGTTCTGAGGAGACCAACGATGAAGCGATTTGCCATTGCCGCGCTGCTGTGCGCGGCCGGCGCCGCCTGGGCCCAGTCCACGCCCGCCGGACTGTGGAAGACCATCGACGACGAGACCAAGCAGGAGAAGTCGCTGGTGCGCATCACCGAAGCCGGTGGCGTGTACAGCGGCAAGGTGGAAAAGGGCCTGCAGCCCGACGCCAAGGAAACCACCTGCAGCAAGTGCAGCGACGAGCGCAAGGACCAGCCCATCGTCGGCATGACCATCATCAAGGGCGTCAAGCCCAAGGCCGACGACAAGGACATCTTCGAAGGCGGCGAGATCCTCGACCCCACCAAGGGCGAGACCTACCGCCTGCGCCTGCGCATGCTCGATGGCGGCAAGAAGCTGGAAGTGCGCGGCTACCTCGGCCCGTTCTACCGCAACCAACAATGGATCCGAGTGGAGTGACCATGAACCGATTCAACGTACGCAAGGTCGCCGTCCTCGGCGCCGGGGTGATGGGCGCGCAGATCGCGGCCCACCTGGTCAACGTCAAGGTGCCGGTGGTGCTGTTCGACCTGCCGGCC
>CAKZXL010000681.1 GCA_937883885.1 uncultured Aquincola sp.
CGTCCGGCTGGATCGCGTCAAGGCTGATGCCCAGCAAGTTCTTCAAGGTCATGGGCATTCCCGATCAGGAAGATCTTGGGGCGCGACAGCACGTCCCGCAGAAACGGCTCCGACCGAGCCTTCGCTGCAAACTCGTCGAGCGCAAAGACCTTCGGATTGATCTCGCGACCCAGCGTGGCCTGTGCCGGATACAGCGCTTGCACCACCTCACGGAATCCGGCGTCGCCGACCAGGAGCACATCGATGTCGCTGCCAGCCGCTTCTTCTGCGCGGGCGACCGAGCCGAAGACAAAGGCCAACTTCACACGTCCTGCCAGAGAGGCCAGAGCCCCCGACAGCACGTCGCCCAGGCCCGAGGTCTTGCGCAGGATGCTGGCCAACTCGTTGTAGATCGGGCCGCTCGTGTTGGCACTGTAGACCTGCTGGTTGCCGCGCCTCTCGCGCCGCAGCAGGCCCGCCTCGGCCAGTTTGGTGAGTTCGCGCGTGATCGTGCCCGCAGGCAGCCCCGTGCGGCGGGCCACCTCGCGGCCATGCAGCGCTTCTTCGGGCCTCAGCAACAACAGCCCGAGTACGCGGCGACGGTACTCAGGGAACAGCAGGGAGGCGATTGACTGATGCATGGAAGGCGTCAATTGTCGCCTTATCAGCATCACCTTGCCAAGCCCAACGGCCTACAACAACACGATGTCGTACTGCTCCGGATTCGACGTCGGCTCGGCCGACAGCGAGATGGGCTTGCCGATGAAGTCCGACAGGCCGGCCAGGTGCTGGCTTTCTTCGTCCAGCAGCATCTCCACCACCGCCGCGCTGGCGACCACGCGGAACTCCTTGGGGTCGAACTGGCGGGCTTCGCGCAGGATCTCGCGCAGGATGTCGTAGCAGATGCTGCGCGGCGTTTTCACCTGGCCGCGGCCGGAGCAGGTGGGGCAAGGCTCGCACAGCATGTGGGCCAGGCTTTCGCGGGTGCGCTTGCGCGTCATCTCCACCAGCCCCAGCTGGGTGAAGCCGCTCACCGTGGTCTTGGTGCGGTCGCGCGCCAGTTGCTTGCGGAACTCGGCCAGCACCGCGGCCTGATGCTCCTCGCGCGCCATGTCGATGAAGTCGACGATGACGATGCCGCCCAGGTTGCGCAGCCGCAGCTGGCGCGCGATGGCCCCGGCCGCCTCCAGGTTGGTCTTGAAGATGGTGTCGTCGAAGTTGCGCGCACCCACATAGCCGCCGGTGTTCACGTCCACCGTGGTCAGCGCCTCGGTCTGGTCGATGATCAGGTAGCCGCCGCTCTTCAAGTCCACGCGGCGGGCCAGTGCGCGGGCGATCTCGTCGTCGATGTTAAAGAGGTCGAAGATCGGCCGCTCACCGCGGTACAGCTCGAGCCGCTGCACCGCCGTGGGCGTGAAGGTGGCGCCGAAGGCGGCCAGGTGCTCGTACTGCAGGCGCGAGTCGATGCGCACCGAATGCGTGGTGTCGGTGATCAGGTCGCGCAGCACCCGCTCGGCCAGCGTCAGGTCCTGGTGCAGCAGCGTGCCGGGCGGGCGGGCATGGCTGCGTTCGCGGATCGAGGCCCAGGTCTTGCGCAGGTAGGCGATGTCGTCGGCCAGCTCTTCGTCGGTGGCGTCTTCGGCGTTGGTGCGCAGGATGAAGCCGCCGCCACCGCCCTCTTCCGGCTTGCCCACCAGGGCCGCCATGCGCTGGCGCAGCTGCTCGCGCAGCTCATGGCTGCCGATCTTCTGCGAGATGCCGATGTGGTTGTCCTGCGGCAGGTACACCAGCAGCCGCCCGGCGATGCTCACCTGCGTGGACAGCCGCGCGCCCTTGGTGCCGATGGAGTCCTTGATCACCTGCACCGTCAGCGTCTGGCCCTCGAACACCTGGCGCTCGATGGGCACCGGCGCCTGCAGGCCGCCATGCTCGCTGCGCGGGCCGTTGGTGTGCAGGTCGGCCACGTGCAAGAAGGCGGCGCGTTCCAGGCCGATGTCGATGAACGCGCTTTGCATGCCGGGCAGCACCCGCACCACCCTGCCCAGGTAGATGTTGCCCACCAGCCCGCGCTCCAGCGCGCGTTCGAGGTGCAACTCCTGCACCGCGCCGTTCTCGACGATGGCGACGCGGGTTTCCTGGGGGGTCCAGTTGATGAGGATGTCTTGCATGACGGTTCTGTTCTTGTGCGGAGCGGCGCCCCGGGTCGGCCCGGCAGCGCTTGTCTCGTGAGGTGGAGCCCGTCTGCGGATAGGGGCCGGCCCATCATACCGGCGCCCTCTGCCTGCCGCTTCAGCGGCGGCCGTGCGGCCTTCGGCGCCAGGCGGCCAGGCCCAGCAGGCCCAGGCCCATCAGCGCCGCCGTGGCCGGCTCGGGCACCGCCGTGACCGACACGGCGTCCAGCGTGTAGTAGCCCGGATCGTTGTTGACGCTGAACACCAGCGCGGTGCTGCTGGCGGCCGCCGTGGCGGTGAAGCTGAGCGCGTGCATGCCCGCCGCCGGGCTGCTGGCGCTGTACAGCGTCTGCCCGCCAAAGCTCACGGCGAAGCTGGCCAGCGCGCTGCCGTCGGACGTGAAGACGAAGCGCACGGCATAGGCCTGGCCGGCGGTGGTGGCCAGCGTCTGGCTCAGCGTGTCGGTGCTGCCGAAGGTGCCGAGGAAGGCCTGGCAGGCACCCTCGGCCGCGGTGCCGCTGATGCACTCGGCGCCGCTGTAGGGGCTGCTGAGCACGGTGCCCGACCAACCGGCCAGCGAGCGGTCTTCAAAGCTGCCGTTGCTCACCAGGTTGGTGGCGGCGGTGGCAGGCAGGGCCAAGGCCAGGGCGGTGGCGGCGGCAAGCACCGCCAGCGGCCGGGTTGCGAATCGGAGTTGCATGTGTCTACCTTTGGTTCGTGTTGCAGCGGCGGCCACTCAGGGCGCGCAGACGATCTGGGTGCCGCTGGCAGTGCAGCTGGCCTGCTTGAAGAACGGCGAGTACTGGAAGTTGCCCAGGCTGCTGGTGCTCACATCCGAGGGGCTGGCCGGCGTGTAGGGCGCGAAGTTGGCCGCGTCGCTGGTGCTGCCGCTGCCGATGTAGCGGGCCACGGTGGGGTACGGATACACCGGGCGCGAAACGCCGGTGGACGTGTTGTTGGCCAACAGGCCGGCTGGCGCCTGGCCGGTTTCCACCCACGACATCAGCGGCGTCAGCACGTCGAAGGTGTTGGGACCCAGACCGCTGCCGCAATGGCCCATGCCAGGGAACAGGTAGAAGCGGGCGAAGCGCTCGGGCGTCTTCGTCAGCTTGCTCATCGTGTCCCAGTACTGGAGGGTGCCCTGGGGCGAGATGTGCTGGTCGGCCCAGCCATGCCACAGGATGAGCTTGCCGCCCGCATTGGCGAAGGGCCGCAGGTCAGGGTTGGTGGCGGCATACAGCGGCGCCGACTTCAGCGTGTCCACAAAGCCCTGCGGCGTCCACACCAGGTCGTTCAGCGTGCGTGCGGTGCGGGCGCCGGCGTCCTTGTAGGGCTGGTTCAGAAAGGCCTTGTACAGCCAGCTGGTCACGAAGTTCTCCGCCATGGCGGTGCTGCCCTGCGCCGCCGGCACGAACAGCGTCCAGTCCAGCTCCGAGCCCCATTCGGTGGAGATGGCCGGCTCCAGCCGCTGGCCGTCGGTGGTCCTGGCGCCATCGTGGATGCGGGCCACCACGTCGGCCTGGGCCTGGGTCAGGCAGCCGGTCTCGTTGCCGTTGTTGGCGCACACCAGGGTGTTGGTGTCGAACTTGCACTGGCGCGGGTCGTCCAGGATGCCGTCGGCCACGCCGTCCAGCGCGTCGCAGGCGGCCACCACCTTGCTGTGCACGTAAGGCAGGTGGCTTTGCAGCAGCACATAGGTATTGCGCGCCGGCAGCGGCAGGGTGCCCGGCGTGGGCTGGTTGGTGAGCACGCGGTGGCCATGGTGGTAGGTGTTCTGCACCACCATGTTGTTGGCCGGCGCGCCCGCGGCAATGCCATGGAAATCGTTCGGGTAGCGCTGGGCGGCCATCAAGGCCTCACGCCCGCCGTCGGAGCAGCCGCCGAAGTACGAGTAGGCCGGACCCCGGCCGTAGAACAGGCCGATGACCGCCTTGGCCACCTGCGCCGTCACATGCACGCCGCGGTAGGCGAAGTCGACGCCGGCCCACGGGTTGTCGACGATCCAGGTCGCGCCCTGGGCATTGGTGTGGCCCATGTTGGTGGTGGCCGTGACCAGCTCGCCATTGATCACCGGCAGGCAGCCGGTGGACTGGGTGGGGTTGCCCAGGTTGTCGTTGCCGCATTCGCCGCCGCAGCCGTTTTGCACGTAGCGCTGCGTCCAGCCCGTCATCGGCAGGCGCATCACGATGGAGGCGGCGCCCGGGCCGATGACGCCGCGCACCGAGCAATAGGCCGACGGATTGGTGGCCGATGCAGGCACCAGCGACACGGCGGTGAAGCTCACCTGGCCGTTGTCGTCGGCCACGCCGCTCAGGTTGAAGGCCTGGAAGGTGGACAGCGAGCAGTCCAGCACCGCCGGCACGGCGGGCAGCGCCGCCAGCGTGCCGGTGGCGGGCGTGGCCGCCACAGCCTGGGCCAGCGGCATCAGCGCCGTGCTCAAGGCCAACAGCCCGGCCAGGCCGGCGGCAGCGGATCGAAGATGGGGGTTCGGGGTCATGGGTCTCCTCTTTTCCTGTGTCCATCGGGACGCAGAAATGCTAGGGACGACCCCCCGCCTGCAAAAGATCGCAGGAAGCGGTGCGCGATAACGCGCTGTTATCGGTGTTGTCCCCAGCTAGTACGCCTGACGGTGCGCCAGTCAGGCGTCTAGCCTGCTGCTGGCTGCGCGGGCCGTCCACGACAACATGCGGCCTGCGGCGCCACGAAGAGCCTGATCAGCAAGTTAGCCACGCGCGCGCAGTTGGAATCCTGAGGGGCTCGCATCGCAAGGTTTGAGTACGGCGCACAAGGCGCCGCCGCCCGCCTGATCGTCATAAGCCTCTGCATGGCGGGGCCAGCGACCTTGCGAGCGGCTCCACTGCGGCAGAAGTGAAGCCAAAGGCTGGATTGAGGAGGCGCAGTTGGACAGCTGCGGTCGCCGCACGAGGTGCCACCGCTACGCGGCCAAGTATCTGCGGCTGCTGCTCGGGGTGCTGCCCGGCACGCCGAGGATCGATCTGCAGGGACTAGTCTTGGTAGACGCCGAACTGCATCGGACCTGCACGCCAATGACCCATACGCTGCTTATAGGGGAACACCCGGCCTAAGCCTGTGTACGGTGCTCGAAGTGGTCGCCGCACACCTAGTCACCGTCCCGCACGCACGGCGCTCACCAGGAAATGGCCTACGCCCAGTTCCGCAGACTGACCGATAACCCCGGAAAGCGGTACTCAAAGACAAAGTCCTTGCGGCGATCGAAGCTCTCTTGCATCTCAGCGACCAGTCGGGGGATGTCGGCGAGGGGATCCGCTTCTGCGCCGGACTCAAGCCCATGCAGGATCTCGGACCAGCCCAACCATGCAGCGCGCGGATCCTGATTACGCTCGCCGCTAAACCGCGCGGTGTACCTCGCAATGACGAACAGGGCCGGGGGTGCAGACGATGTCGCGCCCTGGAGACCAAGCTCGTCGGCCACGGCGCGCGAGTCACGTCCACCGATCCATGTGGAAACGCGATCGACCCACTCGTTCGCTTGAAGCAGGTTCCTGCGCCGACTCTCGCGCTCGGCCAAAGAGTGCCCGAAGACGTCGTGCCACTTGAGCTGAACGAGTGCGAGTCTGCCTTTGTATCGATCCAGGATGACGGCATCTATGTCCGTCAACACCGATCCGTCCGGCCTTCGCAACCTGTAACCATGTGCGGGCACCTGGAATCGTGGCTCCGCGAATGCTTCGGCAAGATCCCTTCGAAACACATCTTCTCGACGATCGACGCCACGATCCCAATCCCGCCGGTATGTGCTGCGGAGATGACGGAACAGGGCGAAGTACGGGTTGCTCAAGGCACCGAAGCAGGGGAGCAGGACGAAGTCCCGACCGAGATCGATGTAGTAGGGGCAGGGAAAGTCGTGCGCACGCTCCCACTCGTCGAGCCCGTCAATGTCGAGGGTTAAGGCCCCCATCGTCGCTGCGACCCGCTCGGCAGCGAGGCCGGCCTGCATCCAGACGGCAGCGACATCGTCACGTCGCGCAAAGATCGTCGACACATCGCCCAGCGCGATCGTTGGGCACTTCTGGCGAAGTAGATGTGCGAAGTCGATGTGGCATAGGACACGACCGAGGGCATGGTCGCACGCCGTCCGCCACTCCCCGAACGAGCGATCCCCGATGTGCACGTCCGGCGAGAGAGCTTCTCCCTCCAGAAAGTCTGCGCCATAGTCGCTGGCAACGCGACGATACTCAGACACGATCCTCATGTCGTTGTCGTAGCGGATAAACCAACCATCCGCCGAGTCGACATAGGAAAGCATCCTGCGATGCACACGACGCCAGCGGCGCTCAGGCGCCTCGCCTCCAGGTAGCGGCTCACTGCGTCGCACCCTACGCGACCGCGTTGCGAATTGCAGTGCCAGCTCTGGCGCGCTGCGCTCCAACTCGATGACCAGGCCCGTCGACGTCCATGACGTGCGTGCGAGGCCGTATCTCTCAAGCGACGCCATACGGCGCAGATGCGCCAACTTCCCGCAGCAGTCAAGGTAGGCGTACGCAAACTTCGTCACCTCCGATGCGGATGGTCCCCAAGGCACGCCGCCGGGTTGGTCCTTCACTGCGGCAAGGAAGGGTCGGAGGGCTGGCGCCGCTCCAAACAGCGAAGACATCCTGCTGTTCTCGCGGTTCGCGCTCAGCGGCCTCCCTGCGTTTCGATCATGCATATTGACGATCGCCACGCTGTCCAGCGCGCGCACGAGCGCGATCACTGCTTCCTTCTCACGACCTCGCCACATCGCCGAAGCGCGACGCTGGAAGCCCTCCAACTCCTGGGAAATCGCTTGCTCGGCCTGGAGCATGGGGCCTTCGGTGTTGCCCATCGCCCGCCTCGCTCGTCCCGCTGCTGCTTCCGTCCCCGCCTAGAACAGCACCCGCGCCCGCCGCAGCAGCGTGGCGGTTTCGTGCAGCGGCAGGCCCATGATGCCGGAGTAGCTGCCTTCGATGTGGGCGATGAACACCGCCGCCGGGCCCTGGATGCCGTAGGCGCCGGCCTTGCCGAAGGGCTCGCCGGTGTCGATGTAGCGCTGGATGTCCTGCGCCGACAGCTCGGCAAAGCGCACCTTGGAAACGCTCATCTCCAGCAGGGTGCTGCGCCCACTGCTCACCGCCACCGCCGTCAGCACGCGGTGGCTGCGGCCCGACAAGGCAGCCAGCATCTCGGCCGCCTGCTGCGCATCAGCCGGCTTGCCCAGGATGCGGCGGCCGATGGCCACCGTGGTGTCGCTGGTCAGGATGGGCGCCTCGGCCAGGCCGCGCTTGGCCAGGCGCTTGCGCGCCGCGTCCAGCTTCAACCGCGTGACGCGGCGCACATAGTCGGCCGGCAGCTCGCCGCTGCGCTCTTCTTCCAGCCGCTCGGCGTTTTCCATGCGGTCGGGCAGCAGCAGCTCATGCTTGACGCCGATCTGCGCCAGCAGCTGGCGCCGCCGCGGGCTTTGTGAAGCCAGGTAGATGAAGCCGTGCATCGAGGCGGGGGGCATGGGCTACTCGCGGTGGTAAGGGTGGCCGGCGGTGACCGACCAGGCGCGGTACAGCGCCTCGGCCAGCACCACCCGCACGAAGGCATGCGGCAGCGTCAGGTCCGACAACCGCAGCGTCTCGTCGCCGGTGGCCTTGAGCGTGGGGTCCAGGCCGTCGGGCCCGCCGATCAGGAAGGCCACGTCCCGCCCATCACCCAGCCAGAAGCGCAGGCGCTCGGCCAGTTGCACGGTGGTGAGCCGGGCGCCGCGCTCGTCCAGCACCACGCGGCGGGCGCCCTTGGGCACCGCGGCTTCCAGGCGCTGGGCCTCGGCGGCCATCATGGCCGCGGCGGGTTTGCCGGCGGTGCGCGGCTCGGCCTTGAGCGCCTTCAGCTCCAGCTTCAGCTCGGGCGGAAAGCGCTTGGCGAAATCGGCATAAGCCTCCTCGGCCCAGGCCGGCTGGCGCTGGCCGATGGCGGCGATGACCAGCCGCACCGCAGCCGTCAGCCGCGCGGGCTGGCCGTCTTCTTGGCGGCGGCCTTCTTGGCCGGTGCCTTGGCGACCACCTTCTTGGCGGGCGCCTTGGCCGCGACCTTCTTGGCCGGGGCCTTGGCAGCCGCCTTGTTGGCTGGTGCCTTCTTGGCGGCCACCTTCTTGGCGGCCGGCGCGTTGACCACCACCTTCTGCACGCGCTCAGGCGCGGCGGGTGCGGCAGCCTTCTTGGCCGGTGCCTTCCTGGCAGCGGCCTTCCTGGCGGCCGGGCGGCTGGCGGGGTCGGCTTCCTGCCTGGCGAAAGCGGACTTGGCAGCGGCCTTCTTGGCGGGCACCTTCTTGGCGGCAGCCTTCTTGGCCGGAGCCTTCTTGGCAGCCGCCTTGGAGGCGGGGGCCTCGTCGGCCTCGTCCTCGTCGTCGGGCTCGCTGGCCTGCGGCAGGCCCTTGCGCTTGCTCTCGACCTTCACGCGCACGGCCTTGCCACCCCAGATTTCTTCCAGGTGGTAGTACTCGCGGATGCCGGGCTGCATGATGTGGGCCACGGCGGCGCCGCAGTCCACGATGATCCATTCGCCGTTGTCTTCGCCTTCGGTGCGCAGCACCTGCATGCCGCTGGCCTTGACGGCATCGCGCACGCTGGCAGCCAGCGCCTTGGTCTGGCGGTTGCTCGTGCCCGAGGCGACGATCACACGTTCGAACAGCGGCGACAGGTGCTCCGTGTTGAAGACCACGATGTTCTGGGCCTTCACGTCTTCCAGGCCATCGACGATGGCGCGCTGCAGTTTGCGGATGTCCATTCAGTTATTTTCGGTACAGAGCGTTTTGGGCAATATAGCTGGCGACCTGGGGTGGCACCAGCATATCGATCGGCAATCCCTGTGCCAATCGGGATCGGATATCGGTGGCGGCCAGCTCACTGGGCGGCATGGGCACCACTTCCAGCGCATGCGGCACCGCCTGCAGCGCGGGCGGCGCCACCGGCGGCACGCCGGCACGGTTGGCCACCGCCAGCGTCACGCGCTGCAGCAGCTCCTGCCAGCCATGCCAGGTGGCGAACTTCTCGTACTGGTCCTGGCCGATGACCAGGAACCATTGGTGCGTGCCCGGCTCGGCCGCCTGCAGCCAGCGCACGGTGTCGATGGTGTAGCTGGGGCCGCTGCGGTGCAGCTCGATCTCGTCGATGCGCCACTGCGGCTGGCCGGCCAGCGCCAGCTTGAGCATGGCCACGCGGTGCGCCGCATCGGCCGGCCGGCTGGTCTTGTGCCAGGGGTGCCCGGTCGGCACCCAGCGCAGTTCGTCCAGCTGCAGATGCTGCGTGGCGGCCATGGCCAGGGCCAGGTGCGTGTTGTGCACCGGGTCGAAGCTGCCGCCGAAGATGCCGATGCGGCTCAAGCGTCGGGTCTCAAGCAGCGGGGCCGGCCGGCGGCGGCACTTCCGCCAGCCAGTCGCGCGGGCGCAGGAAATCGGTGTACAGCCGCCCCTCGGGTGTGCCGGCTTCGGGCTGCCAGTCGTAGCGCCAGGTGGCGTGCGGCGGCATCGACATCAGGATGCTTTCGGTGCGACCACCCGACTGCAGGCCGAAGTGCGTGCCGCGGTCCCACACCAGGTTGAACTCGACGTAGCGGCCCCGGCGGTACAGCTGGAACTCGCGCTCACGCTCGCCGAAGGCCAGGCCGCGGCGGCGCTGCACGATGGGCAGGTAGGCCTTCAAGAAGGCGTCGCCCACCGCACGCGTCATCGCAAAACCGGGCTCGAAGCCGCCTTCGGCGAAGTCGTCGTAGAACACGCCGCCAATGCCGCGCGGCTCGTTGCGGTGCTTGAGGAAGAAGTACTCGTCGCACCAGGCCTTGAAGCGCGGGTACAGCCCTTCGCCGAATGGCGCCAGCGCCTGCGCGCACATGCGGTGAAAGTGCGCCGCGTCTTCCTCGAAGCCGTAGTAGGGCGTCAGGTCCATGCCGCCGCCGAACCAGGTGACGGGCGGCTTGCCTTCGGGCAGCGCGGCCAGCATGCGCACGTTCATGTGCACGGTGGGCACATAGGGGTTGCGCGGGTGCATGACCAGCGACACGCCCATGGCCTCGAACGGCGCGCCGGCCAGCTCGGGCCGGTGCTGGGTGGCCGAAGGCGGCAGCTGCGGGCCGCGCACATGGCTGAAGTTGCAGCCGCCACGCTCCAGCAGATGGCCTTCTTCCACCAGCCGCGTACGGCCGTCGCCCTGCAGCTTTTCTTCAGGCCCACGCACCCAGGCGTCGGTGAAGAAGGGCTTGCCGTCTTCGGCCTGCAGCGCATCGACGATGCTGTCCTGCAGGCCCAGCAGGTAGGACCGTACCGCCTCGAAGCTCATCGCGGCTTGATCGCCCGGTGGCCGATGTCGTTGCGGTACTGCGCGCCGGCGAACTGGATCGGCCGCAGGTATTCGTAGGCGCGCTGCTGCGCGGTCTTGGCCGATTCACCCAGCACGGTGACGCACAGCACCCGGCCGCCAGAGACGGCGATGCTGCCATCGGCCTGCTGCGTGGTGCCGGCATGGAAGACGATGGCGTCGTCCGTCGCGGCCGGCAGGCCGGTGATGACGTCGCCCTTGCGCGGGTTGGCCGGGTAGCCTTCGGCCGCCATCACCACGCCCAGCGCGAAGCGGCGGTCCCAGTCCAGCGACACCTTGTCCAGCGTGCCGTCGGTGGCATGCATCAGCACGTCCACCAGGTCGCTCTTCAGGCGCATCAGGATGACTTCGGCCTCGGGGTCGCCCAGTCGGGCGTTGAACTCCACCGTGCGCGGGTTGCCCTGTGCATCGATCATCAGGCCCACGTACAGGAAGCCGGTGAACGGCATCCGGTCCTTGGTCATGCCGGCGATGGTGGGGTGCACGATCTCGTGCATCACCTTGGCATGCACGTTGGGCGTGACCACCGGCGCGGGCGAGTAGGCGCCCATGCCGCCGGTGTTGGGGCCGGTGTCGCCGTCGCCGATGCGCTTGTGGTCCTGGCTGGTGGCCAGCGGCAGCACGTTCTTGCCGTCGCACAGCACGATGAAGCTGGCTTCTTCACCCTGCATGAACTCTTCGATCACCACGCGGGCGCCATCGGCGTTGTGCTGCACGCCCAGCTTGTTGTCGAGCAGCATGAAGTCGATGGCCTCATGCGCTTCTTGCAGCGTCATGGCCACCACCACGCCCTTGCCGGCCGCCAGGCCGTCGGCCTTGATGACGATGGGCGCGCCCTGCGCATCGACATAGGCGTGGGCCTGGGCGGCGTCGCTGAAGGTCTCGTACGCGGCGGTGGGAATCTGGTGCCGCTTCATGAAGGCCTTGGCGAAGGCCTTGGAGCTTTCCAGCTGCGCGGCGGCCTGCGTGGGGCCGAAGATGCGCAGCCCGCGGGCGCGGAAGGTGTCCACCACGCCGGCAGCCAGCGGCGCCTCGGGGCCGACGACGGTGAGCGCGATCTTCTCGGCCACCACGAAGTCGGCCAGCGCGGCCGGGTCGGTGGTGGCGAGGTTGTGCAGCTGCGGCGCCAGCGCGGTGCCGCCGTTGCCGGGCGCGACGTAGACCTTGCTGGCCCGGGGCGACTGCGCCAGCTTCCAGGCCAGCGCATGCTCGCGGCCGCCGCCGCCGATGACAAGAATCTTCATGGGGCTTGGTCGTCGATGACCGCGTTGTGGAACACGTCCTGCACGTCGTCCAGGTCTTCGATGACGTCGAGCAGCTTCTGCATGCGCTGGGCGTCTTCGCCGCTCAGCTCGATGGTGTTCTCGGCGCGCATCGTCACTTCGGCGATCTCGGCCTTCAGGCCGGCCGCTTCCAGTGCGTTTTTGACCGCTTCGAACTCGGTCGGGGGCGTCAGCACCTCGATCGAGCCGTCGTCGCCGGTGACCACGTCGTCGGCGCCGGACTCCAGCGCCACTTCCATCACCTTGTCTTCGTCGGTGCCGGGCGC
>CAKZXL010000682.1 GCA_937883885.1 uncultured Aquincola sp.
GACCGCCTGGTGCTGCGGCCGGCGCGCTGACGACCCACGGGCAGCGGCCGATCAGGCCAGCGGCAGGCCCAGCGCCGGGTCGCTGACGGTGTGGCGGCCCGTTTCCACGCGGCCGGCCAGGCGGCGCAGGTACTCGGGCTGGCCGGTGACCCGGGCGCTCAGGTCGTACCAGTGGCCGTTGGCGGCCATCGGCAGGCGCAGCGTGGTTTCGCTGCGGGCGGGCAGCGTGTGGCTGCTGCTGTAGGCCGCGTACGCGTTGGACTTGAGCGTGAGCGTGCAAGGGCCCGAGCCGGCGTTGGACAGCAGCAGCACCAGCTCGCCGGTGGCGGCATCGCAGCGCGCCTGCACCTCGGGCCGCGGCTGTGCGGCCGACACCGCGCGGTAGGCGCTGCCGCCGAAGTGCCGGTGGTAGCCGTTGGGGCCCAGCACCCACAGGTCGTACAGGCCACCGCCGGCCGGCACCCAGGTGTCTTCCAGCCGCTTGCCTGCTTCCACCATGTAACGGCGCGGCAGCGCGGCCAGGTTCAGCCGGTCGTACACATGGAACACCGCCGCCTGGCGGCCGGTGTTGATGAAGCTCAGCTGCACCCGGGTGTTGGCGATGCTGCCGGCGCCGGGCAGCACCTGGCAGGTGGTGGCCAGCTCATAGGGCAGCGCACGCGAAGGCCTGGTGCCCACCGCTTGTACAGGCAACTGCTGCTGGGCGGGCGGGCGGATCTGCGCCAGCCGCTCCTGCTGGCGGCGCAGCGCATCGGCATCGGCCTTGCTGCGGCGGCCGTCCATCACCGGCAGCACCTCGGTGTTGGGCGTGGCGAAGTTGAAGGCGCTGGTCAGGTCGCCGCACACCGCGCGGCGGAAGGGGCTGATGTTGGGCTCCATCACCCCGAAGCGCGCTTCCAGGAAGCGCAGCACCGAGGTGTGGTCGAACACCTGCGAGTTGACCCAGCCGCCCCGGCTCCAGGGCGAGATGACGAAGAGGGGCACCCGCGGGCCCGGACCGTACACCCGACCGTCGGGCGCCGGCTGGCTGCGGCTGCCCGCCGGCTTGGGATGGGTGAAGTACTCGGGCGCCATCTCGGCAGCACCCAGCGTGGTCTTGCCGGCAAAGCCGCCCTTGCCGTCGGGCGAAGGGGCGGAGGGCGAAGGCACGTGGTCGAAGTAGCCGTCGTTCTCGTCGAAGTTGACGATGAGCACGGTCTTGCTCCACACCTCGGGTACGGCGGTCAGCGCGTCCAGCACCTCCTGCAGGAACCAGGCGCCCTGCACCGGGCTGGAAGGGCCGGGATGCTCGCAGTAGATCGACGGTGCATTGACCCACGAGACGGCGGGCAGCCGGCCTTCGCGGATGTCGCGGCGGAAGGTGTCGAGGTAGTTCTCGGGGCTGGTGCCGGGCAGCGTGTTGGCCACGCCCTTGTACAGCGGGTTGTTGGCGTTGTCGGTGGCCGGGTCGTAGGCGTGGTAGGGCACGGCCTGGCCGGTGTTGGTGTAGGGCCGGCCCGGCGATCCGCCGCTGGACACCGGGTAGCCCGAGGCGATGTTGGCCCGCTTGAACTGCCGGAACGCCCCCAGCATGTTGTCGCCCCATTCGTCGGGCATGTTCTGGTAGCTGATCCAGCTCACGCCGGCCTGCTCCAGCCGCTCGGCATAGGTGATCCAGGTGTAGCCGGTGTCCACACCGCCTGGCAGGCCGTCGATGGCGTCCCACTCGTTGCTGACGAAGGCGGTGCCGGTGGGCACGGCGCCGTTGGTGCCGGTGAGGAAGAACGAGCGGTTGGCGTCGGTGCCGGTGTGCATCGCGCAGTGGTACGCATCGCAGACCGTGAAGGCATTGGCCAGTGCGAACTGGAACGGGATCTCGGCCTGCTCGAAGTAGCCCATCGAGATCTGGTTCTTGTAGCGCGGCCACTGGTCCATGCGGCCGTGGTCCCAGGCCTGCTGGCTGTCGTTCCAGTCGTGCGGCGTGCCGTTGGCGCGCTGCGCATTGCCCACCGAACCGTCGAGGTGGAAGGGCAGGATCACCTGGCCCGCGGCATTGCGCTGCTGCCACACGTTGCGGCCATCGGGTAGCGGAATCGGAAAGCGGTCGCCGAAGCCACGCACGCCGGCCAGGGTGCCGAAGTAGTGGTCGAAGGCCCGGTTCTCCTGCATCAGGATGACGACGTGCTCCACGTCCCGGATGGTGCCCGTGGCGTTGTTGGCCGGGATGGCCAGCGCCCGTTGGATGGAGGGCGGAAAGGCGCCCATGGCTGCGGCCGCCAGGCCCGCCTGCGCGCCGCCGCGCAGGAAGCTGCGTCGTGTCGTCATGTGGTGGTGGAGAGGAACTGCAAGACCCCGCAGGCTAGGCGCGGGGGATGACACGGGCGTGAAGGGGCTGGGCCGTGCTTTCATTGAGCCAGCGGTGCGGTCGTGTCCGCGGTTTCACTGCCAGCGCGCATCGCCTTGTCACGCCTGACCTGGAACCCCTCGTCGTCGGGCCTGATCTCCAAGGCCGCATTGAGGGACTCAACGGCCAGATCCCACCTGGCGGCCACCTCGAAGACCCTGGCGGCATCGCTGAACAGCCATACATCGCCGGCTATCTGCGGTGTCACCTGCTGCGCCAAGGCCACGGCAGGCTCGACGTCGGACGCCTGCGCCAGCAGCAGGGCCACGCGAAGCGACAGCCTGGGATCGTTTGTCGGCAGCAGGCGCCTGGCCTGCCTGGCCTTCTCCAGCGCCAGCACTGGGTCGCCGGCCATCAGCAGCAGTTCGGCCCAGCGGGCCCACGCGCGGGCCAGATCCGGCTGCCGGTGCGAGGCCGTGGCCGCGGTGTGCAATGCCTCGGCCATCGCGTTCGGGTCGGGCTGGAGAAGAATTTGTTCCGACCAGCTCAACAGGTCCTCGACCTCTGCTGGCAGCAGCTCGAGCAGTTCATCGAGCACCTTGCGCGCCGCGGGCATGTCCTGCACATCGACCAGGAAGCGCAGCAGCTGCCGCCTTGCGCGCACCGCCTGCGGTCGGCGCGCCAGTGCGTCGGCGTAGGCAGCGCGCGCTTCGGTTTGGCGGCCCCGCGAATGCTCGGTGCTGGCGATCTCGAGCAGGTCGTCGACGTTGGACGCATCCCACTGCGCGGCCTCACGCCAGCGGTCAAGCGCCTCGTCGACAGCGTCTTTGGCCCGTAAGCCTCGCGCAACGAGCCGCAAGGCCTGCGCCGGGCGCTGTCGCCTTTCCAGGGCCGCATGGGCCCGCTCGATGGCTTTGACGGCGTTACGCGCATCCAGGTAGGTCTGCGACTCGAGCAACAGTGCGCGATCGTCCCAGGGCTTGGAGAGCGCAACGGCCCGATCGAGCACGTCAAGCGCTGCCTGGAACCGGCCCAGTCCCCGATAGAGGTGGGCAAGTTGCAGGTGCTCGTCCACCGAGTCCGGGGACTTGCCCACCCTTTGCTCGGCCAGCTCGATCACACCAGGGTCGCGGCGCCACAGCGCCGAGATCCAGGCGCCAGCGATCCAGCCGGCGCCCGGCTCCAGGCGCATGGCTTGCTGGAAGCCGGCCTGCGCGGCCTGCACATCGCCAAGCTCGGCGCGAGACCGGCCGAGCGCGACCGCCCCGCGAGCCTCGGCAGGCCAGCGATCCGCCAAGGTTTCAGCCACACGCAACGCCTCGGATGCGTCCTTGACCTTCAACAGGAACTGGACACCGTCGGTCCAGACGTCGATGTCGTATTGGGCGGCCTGCAACGCCTCGAACATCTTGCGTCGCGCCCCCGACACATCGCCCATGTCGAGCAGCACCCAAGCCCACCGGCGCAGCACCGCACCCACGCGACAGCGCCGTTGAAGGGCCTGGCCGCACAGCGACGCCGCTTCGGCGTAACGCTCCTGGCTGCGCATCAGTTCCACAAGATCCAACAGGGCCCACACATCGCTCGTCTGGGCGCCCATCGCCTCGCGCAGCGACTTCTCCGCCTCATCAGCCTGGTATCGGTCCAACTGGATCTGGGCCTGAAGGCGCAGCGCCCTGGCGGGATGCGACCAGGTTTGCCTGGCCCTTTCCACGCACGCCAGCGCCGCGTCCATGCGGCCCTGCAGCCGCTGCACCTCGCCCAGCTCAACCCAGCTGTAGACGTCGCCCTGGGCACAACCGACGGCCTGCCACAACACGGACTCCGCGCTTGCCAGATCTCCAGCATCTCGGTGCAAGGTGGCGATGCGGCGCCTGACATCCGGCGAACGTGGCCACCGGGCACAGGCTTCATGGAGAAGCTCAAGAGCCTGCGCACGCTGACCCGCCTTGCGCAGCAAAGCCGCCTTGTCAAGCCGGGTCCATACGTCGTCCGCCCTTTCAAGCGCCTGATCCAGCAAAGCGATTGCCGCGGCCCGATCACCTGTGAAACTGAGCGCCTGCGCCTGCCAGCGATAGCCTTCGACGAACTGGGGGCGAAGCCGAATGACCTCCCGGGCCGATGCGACGGCTGCGGCCGGATCAGCCATGGCAAGGGCGGCCTGGCAGCGTTCGATCCACCCCCACGGGTCAGCCGGGTCCGCTTCACAGGCCTCGATGGCCCATTTCATGGCCTGCACCACCTCGCCCCGTTCCCGGCAGATGCGGCTGCGATAGCGGTATGCCGGCGCAAAGCCGGGGTCCAGGGCCTGCAAGGCATCCAGCGCCCTTTCGGCCACGTCGAGCTGCCCCATGCGAAAGTACGTGTCGGCTTCGTTGACACGGGCCCAGCGCGCCCTGGGTGCCAGATCGACAGCCCGGCCGAGGTAACGCAGGGCCGCACGCAGGTCGGCTTCACGGTCTGCAATGAGTCCCAGTCCGCGATAGCCCCGGCTGGACCGGGCGTTGCGGCCGATGACCTGCCGGAACCAGCGCCTTGCGGTCTCGAAGTTGCCCTGGTCGAGGTGCAGCAGGCCCATGTTGGACATCGCCGCGATGTTCCTGGGGTCGGCGTTGAGCGCCAGCGTGAAGCTCTTTTCGGCCTGCATGAACTCTCGGCGTTCGCGGTGCAGGCTGCCGGTGAAGTTGTGAAAGCGGACGCCCAGCCGGGCAGTCTCGCGGCCTGTGCGCGTCGAGATGGAGGCCAGGCGGGCAAGGTCCAGCTTGGCCTGCATGCCCGCCTCATCGCCAAGGTTGCGCAGCAGGGAGGCCCACAACACATAGGCGTCCTGATGCGTGCCGATGGGTGCGGTGGCGAGATGCGCGCGCAGTGCCGCCCGGGTTCGGTCATACCCTTGTCGAGGACTCTCCAGCGAAAGGAACAGGGCCGCAGCTTCCAGGGTGCTGGTCAGTGGCAGCGCAGCTTCAGCGGCCGCACGCATCGCCGCCCCCAGATCGGACACGCCATGGAACCGCACCGGCACGTCCACGAACTGCGCGCTGGAACTTCGTATGCGCAAGCTGTAGCTTCTGCCGCTCTTGCAAACCTCGCCCAGCAGGCGGCGCTCCTGTCGCCCGAACAAGTGCCTGAAGTAGCGGATGGCACTGCGCACCGACCATGAGATGCCCGGCAGTTGCAGATCCACCTGCAGCCTGGGCAGTTCGATGAACGAGATGTCGCTGTGGCCGTCGTCCGGACGCGCCGATCGCTGCAGTTCGACGAGCGCGTCGTAGAGCTGTTGCGAAATGACGCTGCCCGTGAGACCGAGGTCCTGCAACTCCTTCGGCGTATCGAACGGTTCGATGATGAGCGGGTCGCGTATCCACTCCTTGTGGATGAACTTCGCCGCGAAGGCCAGGCCGATGATGATGAGCAACCAGGTGCCGAGCGACACGAGCGCGCCCACATCGTCCACGAACGGCTTGATGACGGGTACGTAAGCCGTGACCTTGACCGTCGACGCTGCGATCGCCGCCGGCAAGGCCGCCAACGCCTGTGTGGCCATGGCCGCCCCTCCTTCACTGAGTCTTTGGCTGCGCTGCTGTCTGCCATGCCCTGCCGGCCGACGGGGCATCGGGTGACGATAGGCATCCAGATGCGCACATTCAAGTCGTCGTGCCCACCTCGGCTTGGCCGGCCTGCCCGCAGGGCCGGCAACAACGCTTGTAACAAGAGCCGCCTCCAGCCTCGCCCAGCGCCGGGGTTAGCGCGCACTTCAAGCTGGTCTGTCAGCTGCCGATAAGGAACCCACAGCGGGCTTCCGCACAAGCAGTTCCTCCATCCAGATGACAGAGCAGTACCCGGCAGTTTGGGATCGACACATCCACAGGAACGAGAGGACGACGAGGCGCACGGTCGCCGCCTGTTGGCCGCGCCCATCACGCAGCGTGGCCCTGGGCCTGGCCCTGGCGGCCTGGCTGGGCGCCGGGCTGTCGTCGGCGGCGCAGGCCGCTTCGGCGGCGCCGCCGGCACCGGCCTCGACACCGCCCGCGCTGGCGGCCTTGCTGGCGCAAGAGGCTGAGCGCGCCGGCAACCCCGAGTTCGACTACGCCCTGGGCGTGGCGGCGCTGGACGCGGGCCATCTGTCGCGCGCCATCTTCGCGTTCGAGCGCGTGCTGGAAGTGCAGCCCGGGCATGCGCAGGCGCGTGCCGAACTGGGCCGCGCCTACCTGGCCGCCGGCGACGTGGAGCGCGGCCGCGAAGAGCTGATGCGGGTGCGGCGCGGCGAGCTGCCGCCCGAAGCCGCGCAGGCCATCGACCGGGTGCTGGGTGCGCTGGACGCGGCGCCCACCAGCGACCGGCAGCGCAAGTTCAGCGCTTATGCCGAGGCATCGCTGGCCCGCGACACCAACGTCAACAGTGCCACCAATGCCGGGCAGTTCGCGCTGCCCGCCTTCGGTGGCCTGCTGTTCACCATGGCGCCCGAAGCGCGGCAACGCCGCGACGTGGTGGCCGGCGCCGCCGTGGGCGCCAGCGCGCAGCTGCCGCTGTCCGCCAGCTGGGACCTGGTGGCCGGCGCCAACCTGCGCGGCACCTCGCCGCGACGGGTGCACGACATGCAGACCACGGTGGCCGATGCCAGCCTGGGCACCACCCACCTGGCCGACGACAGCTCGCAGACGCTGGCCTGGCAGAGCTCCGGCGCCTGGCTGGACGGCGGCCGCTACCGCACGGCCAACGGCCTGGCGGCGCAGTGGCAGCAGCAGCTCAACCGCGAGACGCAGGGCAATGTCTTCGTGCAGCTGTCGCGCCAGTCGTATGCCGGCCAGGCCGAGCGCAACACCGACCGCGGCGTGATCGGCCTGGCGCTGGCCCGCGTGTTCGACGACGGCCGCCGCCTGGCCTATGGCAGCGCCTACCGCGTGCGTGAGCGGCCGCGCGATGCGATGAACAGCCACTTCGGCCACCAGGGCTACGGCGCACGCCTGGGCGCCGAGCAGGTGCTGGGCGCGGTCACCGCCTTTGCCGAATGGCAGGTCGAGCGCCGCCACTACGGCGGCACCGAACCGCTGTTCGATGCCCAGCGCCACGACCACCAGAGCGACTGGCTGGCCGGCCTGCGCTGGAACGTCGGCCCCCAATGGCAGGTGCTGCCCCAGCTGCGGCGAACCATCGCCCGCTCCAACGTCGTGCTGTACGACTACCAGAAGACCGTCGTCCAGGTCGCCGTCCGCCGGGAGTTTTGATGTCCATGCCTACCTTGAACCAGCCGCTGCACCGGCGCACCGCCCCTTCGGCCGTGGCCATGGGCGTGCTGCTGATGCTGTCCCACCTGGCCCATGCGGAGCCGGCCGCCACGGTGCTGTTCGCCTCCGGCGACGTACACATCCGCTCGGCCCAGGGCGTGGTGCGCGCGCCCACCAAGGGCGCCGTGGTCGACTCGGGCGACACCGTGGAAACCGGGCGCGGCAAGCTGCAGCTGCGGATGGTGGACGGCGCCATGATGTCGCTGAACGAAGAGACGGTGCTGCGCCTGGACGAGTACCACTTGGCCAGCGCGGCGGGTGACGACGAGAAGGGCTTCATGAGCCTGGTCAAGGGCGGGCTGCGCACCATCAGCGGCAGCATCGGCAAGGCCCGCCAGGATCGCTACAAGCTGGACACGCCGGCCGGCACCATCGGCATCCGCGGCACCGAATACGCCGCTGCGCTGGACCAGGGCCTGCGCGTGAGCGTGTTCGGCGGCCGCGTGGCCGTGTGCAACGACGGCGGCTGCGTCGACGTGCCCAAGGGCTTCGGCGCGGTGACGCCCAACAAGTCGGTACGCCCGGCCGTGAGCACCAAGCTGGCCGTGGTGGTGACCCCGGCCGAGACTACCAGCACGTCGGCCGCGGCCGAATCGGCGCCGGCCCAGGAATCGGCTGCGGCCACCACCACGAGCACCAGCACCACCACCAACACGGCCGCCGCTGCGCCGCTGGCCGCCGCCGTGCCCAGCACGCCGGTGACCACCACCGAAGGCGAACGCGTGGCCCGCTACGTGGCCGCCGTGCTGTCGTCGCCCGACCCGGTGCTGCCCAGCCCGGCGCCCGCGCCCGCCACCGGCGAAGACGTGCTGCCCGGCATGGGCACCGGTGCCACGCCGGCCCCGCCGCGCGGCAATGCGCCGATCACCATCACGCCGGCGCCGCTGCCGCCGGCGCCGCCCGCACCGGCACCGGCACCCGCACCAGCGCCGGATGCTTCGCCGGCGCCTGCGCCCGCGCCAACGCCGGCACCTTCGCCGACGCCGACGCCAGCGCCTTCGCCCGGCGCCGCGCCTGCCCCCAGCCCGGTGCCCGCCCCGGCACCCAGCCCGGCCCAGCCCGACGTGACCACTCCGGCACCGTCCCCGGCGCCAGCGCCAGCGCCCGGCAACGCGCCGGCCCCCGCACCCGCGCCGACGCCAGCGCCCTCTCCGGCACCGGCACCGGCACCGGCACCAGCGCCCGACACGCCCGAAGGCCCCAAGCCCGGCGGCCCCGGGACCGCACCGTCACCGGCACCCGCACCGCAACCCCCGGGCGCCCGCGTGCCGCTGCCCAATGGCGTGGGCACCGTGGCCCTGGTGTGGACCAACGACAAGGGCGATCCTGGCTCGGGCCTGACGACGGGCGAGCGGACCTTCGCGCCCAACACCGGCCTGACGGACCTGGACGAAGCCGGTGCCAAGGGCAAGAAGATCCTGGACAAGGGCGTGCCGGTGGACCCCGGCGCCGACGGCAAGGTGGCCTGGGGCCGCTGGACCGGCGGCGAGTCCAAGGTCAACGACGGCAACGACGACGACAAGGGCAAGGACAAAGGCAAGGGCAAAGGCAAGATCGCCACGCTGCACTACGTGGCCTTCGTCGGCCAGCCCTCGCTGCCCGCCTTCGGCAGCTATGGCTCCTTCGCATCGACCGCGCCCACGGTCACGTCCGACGGCAAGCTGGTGGCCGTCGGGGTCATCAACTCGGCCACCGGCCGGGTGAACCTGGCGCTCACGCGCCTTTTCGGGGGCACGGCCACCTACCAGCTCAACGTGCCGGTGTCGGGCCAGACCTTCTCGCTCAGCGGCATCGCCACGCAGCTGGGCAGCTTCGGCTTCGAGGGCGTTTCGCTCATCACCAGCACCGGCAACGGCTGCAACGGCGGCTGCAAGGGCACGCTGGGCGATGGCGTCTCGGTGCGCGGGCTGCTGGGCGGCACCGGCAACAGCCGGCTGGGCGTGACCTACGGCTTCGACAGCCGGCTGGGCAACGTCACCGGCGTGATCGTCTTCAAGCCTTGATGGGCTGAGCCATGGACCTGTCCGACCTGCACCGCCTGCAGGCACCGCCCGGTGCCGCGCCCGCCACCGAAGCGGGCGCCATCCGCGGCCGGCTGCTGCTGGCCACCGGCAATGCCGGGCCGGGGCCGGCGGCCCGCACCGAGGCCCTGCTGGGCAACCTGCGCCAGGCCCGCTTCATGGTGCGGCGGGTGGACATGGCCGAAGCCAGCGACGTGGTGGCCCTGACGCCGGCCGACGCCTTGCTGATCCATGCCGCCGACGCACCGGCCGAGATGCTGGCGCTGATCCGCCAGCTGCGCCGCCACCCGGCCTGCGCCCAGCTGCCGGTGGTGGTGATCGCCGCGCCCGGGCTGGACGCGATGCGCGGCCCCGCGATGGTGGCCGGTGCCACCCACTGGCTGAGCGAGCCGGTGCACCTGGCCGGGCTGACCAGCATCCTGATGCACTGCACGCTGATGAACCGGCTGCAAGGCGTGGCCCCGGCCGCACCGCCGCGGCCCACCATCGAGCACCTGGACACGCTGATCGACACCGGCCTGCGGCTGGCGATGGAACGCGACCGCGCCAGGCTGCTGCGCCACCTGCTGGCCTCGGGCCAGAAGCTGCTGCATTGCGATGGCGGCACCATGTACATGGTGACCGAGCGCGACACCCTGCGCTTTGAGATGCGCACCCGCGACGACGCCCTGCCCAGCCTGGAGATCCCGCTGCGCGACGCGGCCACCGGCCAGCCCAACCAGAACTACGTGTCGGTGTACACCGCCGTGCACAACCGCTCGGTGGTGATCGACGACGTGTATGCCGAGACACGCTTCGACCTCACCGGCACCCGCGCCTTCGACGCCCAGAGCGGCTACCGCACGGTGTCGATGCTGGCGGTGCCCATCTCGCCGCGCGGCGGCCAGGCGGTGGGCGTGCTGCAGTTCTTCAATGCGCTGGACCGCCACAGCGGCGAGGTGGTGCCCTTCGACGCGCGCATGGTGCAGCTGGTGGAAGCGCTGGCCGCGCAGGCCGCGGTGGCGCTGGACAACATCGCGCTGGTGGAATCGCAGAAGCAGCTGATGGAAAGCCTCATCCGCCTGCTGGCCACCGCGATCGACGCCAAGAGCTCCTACACCGGCCGCCACTGCGAACGTGTGCCCGAGCTGGCCATGATGCTGGCCCAGGCCGCCTGCGACACGCAGCAGGGCCCGCTGGCCGACTTCCGCTTTGCCAGCGAAGCCGAGTGGCAGGAGTTCCGCATCGGCGCCTGGCTGCACGATTGCGGCAAGGTGACCACGCCCGAGTACGTGATCGACAAGGCCACCAAGCTCGAGACCATCCACAACCGCATCCACGAGGTGCGCATGCGCTTCGAGGTGCTGTGGCGCGACCTGGAGATCGAAGAGCTGCGCGCCAGCGCCGCCGGGGCGCTGACGCCCGAGCTGCAGCAAGGCTTTGCCGCACGCCGCCAGGCGCTGCAGGACAACTTCGCCTTCATCGCCCAGTGCAACCTGGGCAGCGAGGCCATGCGCGACGAAGACCTGGCCCGCCTGCAGGCGCTGGCCCAGGTGACCTGGGTGCGCCACTTCGACGACCGGCTGGGCCTGTCGGCGGCCGAGCTGGACCGCCGCCGCAACCAGCCCCCCGCCCCGCTGCCCGCGGTGGAACCGCTGCTGGCCGACAAGGCCCACGACGTGATCCAGCGGCCGCCCGAGCAGGCGCTGGACCCGGCCTTCGGCTTTCACATGGCCGTGCCGCAGCACCTGTACAACCTGGGCGAGCTGCACAACCTGGGCGTGCGCCGCGGCACCCTGACCGCTGAAGAACGCTACAAGATCAACGAGCACATGGTGCACACCATCATGATGCTGGAGCGCATGCCCTTTCCGAAGGAGCTGCGGCGCGTGCCCGAATACGCCGGCACCCACCATGAGCGCATGGACGGCAAGGGCTACCCGCGTGCCTTGCAGGCACACGAGCTGTCGGTGCCCTCACGCATCATGGCGGTGGCCGACGTGTTCGAGGCACTCACCGCTTCCGACCGGCCGTACAAGAAGGCCAAGACGCTGTCGGAGGCCCTGACCGTGATGCGCGGCATGGCCGGCGACCATGTCGATCCGCATGTGTTCAACCTCTTCCTCAGCTCGGGCGTGTTCCTCGAATTCGCGCGCAAGCACCTGAACCCCGATCAGATCGACGTGGCCGATGGCAGCGCCTTCATGGTCGATGCCACGCCGCAAGAGCCCCGCGATGCCGGCCGCTGACCCCTGGGCCGTGCTGGCCGCCGCCCCCCTGCCCCCCACCCCCGCCAGCGCCGAGCGGGCGGCCGACGCGCTGACGCGCCTGATGGCGGTGGTGGCCGCGATGCCGCTGAAGGTGTCCGCCACCTGGCAGCGCACCACCGCTGCGCTGGCGGCCAGCGGCGCCGCCTGCGCCGCCGTCACGCGGGCCGGCAACCGCATCGCACAGTGGATCGACCACCATGCGCCGCAGGCCGACCGCCATGGCTACCACAACCGCCAGCATGTGTGCGAGGTGATGCTGGCCGCCGCCTTCCTGGGCCGGCTGCACGGACTGCCGGTGCCGCAGCTGCAACTGCTGCTGCTGGCCGCGCTGGTGCACGACCTGGACCACCCCGGCCAGCCGCAGCGCCACTTCGTGGCCGAGCGGCGGGCGCTGGTGCAGTGCCAGCCCTTCCTGGCGGGTGCGCAGGTGCCGGCAGCAGACCAGCAACGCCTGGCCACGCTGGTGCTGGCCACCGAGCCGCATGAAGGCGTGCCGCATGCGCTGGCCTGCCAGGCGGCTGTCGGCAGCCGGCCCGCGCCGCCTGCGCCCGCCCACGCGCCCGAGCTGCAGCAGCTGCAGCAGGACTCTTCGCTGGCCCGGCTGGCCTGCCTGCTCTGCGAAGCCGACATCCTGCCTTCGGTGGGCCTGACGCCGGCCTATGCGCTGAGCCTGCATGCGCGGCTGGCCGCCGAATGGGGCCGGCCGCTGGCACCCTCGGACAAGCTGCAGTTCGTCGAACGCACGCTGGCCCAGGGCACCGTGGGCAGCTTCTTCACGCCCAACGTGCAGCGGCTGCAGCAGCTGCTGCGTGCCCCGCTGGACCGCCATGCGCTGGCTTGAGGCGCTGCGCCGGCACGGCCTGTGGCTGCTGCCGGCCACCACGCTGGCGCTGGTGCTGGCGGTGGCCTGGCGCGACCCGGGCACGCTGCGCGGCCTGCGGCATGCGGTGTTCGACCAGGCGCAGCGCTGGTCGCCCCGGGTGTACGAACCGGCGCCGGTGCTCATCGTCGACATCGACGAAGAAAGCCTGCGCCGCGTGGGCCAGTGGCCCTGGCCTCGCACCCGCGTGGCCGAGCTGGTGGGCCGCCTGCAGCAGGGCGGCGCCGCCGCGGTGGGCCTGGACGTGGTGTTTGCCGAAGCCGACCGCACCTCGCCGCGTGAACTGCTCAAGTCCACCCGACTGCCGCCTGCCGCCGCGCGGGCCCTGGCCACCCTGCCCGACCACGACGAGGTGCTGGCCCAGACCCTGCGCGCCGGCCCGGTGGCGCTGGGCTTTGCGCTCGATGGGGCCGACGGCGCCGCTGGCGCAACGGCCACCGGCCACGATGGCGGGGGCGCCGGAGTGGACGACGGCACCGCTTGCCAGTCGCCCGCCGGCTTCGTCACTTTGGGTGGCGCGGCCGATGCGCAGCTGAGGTCTTTCCACGGCTGCGTGCAGAGCATCGCGGTGCTCACCGCCGCCGCGCCCGGCCATGGCGCGCTGAGCTTCATCCCCGATGAAGACGGCGTGCTGCGCCGGCTGCCGCTGCTGTTCGACCTGCAGGGTCGGCTGGTGCCTTCACTGGCCGCCGAAACCCTGCGCCTGGCCCTGGGCACCAACCGCTACACCGTGCAGGCCGCGCCCGACGATGGCGGCGTGATCGGTCTGCGGCTGGGGCAGCTGCGCATCCCGACCACGGCCGATGCATCGATGTGGGTGCACTACACGCCGCCGCAGCCGGCGC